>NZ_JARVSO010000011.1:0-152983 GCF_030209155.1 Pseudomonas sp. fls2-241-TYG-175
CACAGCTAAGCGCTTTACCTGTCTTTAGCCAGGTGGGGTTTATGGAGCGCTTACGTTTGATCGGAGGGCTTACGGTCCCACCGTAGGGGTCAAGGCATTGAGGACGGATCCGACACTGGGCGGAAACCAAGCTCTCCTTGATCGGGACAAATTGAAACGCCTCCAAGGTAACAAAATAGTCCCCATCTGAAGGTAAACCGCTCCACAGTTGAGGAGATGCAATCATGATGGCCAGCAAACTTCTTTCTGAGCAGCAATCCATGACCGGCTTAAAGGTCGCGCTACGGATCATTGGCGCCTGGCAAGCGACTCTGCCACTCCGCGTTGCGTAACAGCTCTATCTCAACGAGAGCGTTGCTGATAGCCCTGTCCCTTCAAGCGGCTGAAGTGCTGAGCGCTGCAAAGAGATTCTTCTAACTGAAATCTAATATACGGTGACCACTGAAATAGTTCTTCCGCCCCTAATACAAGAAGCCCCACTTACGTGGGGTTCTTGAGAGGTTTCTGATGTTTAATGGGGCACTGGGAGAGCTTGTCCATTGCCACCTTCCCCTCGGGAAAGGTTACGGTGGTTTCCAGATTAATGCCTCCACGAATCTGGATACACCCTCTCAACGTCTCCACGTACCGGTCAGAAATCTTCAGCGCCTCTGCGACTGCTTCAGGGGAAGATCTTGGGTTTCCAGACACATCAACGCCACCGAGTGGGCTTGTCTGAGTTTTCTTTCCGTAAGGGTCTGTTTGCGCTTCATAGCGATCTCGCGGGTTCTAAGTCGTTCCTTCAGGCAGATGATTTTTCTATCTACGTCGTCCATTCACCGTGCTCCTCCATTGCTGACAGGAAAAGTGTACGAGCTATTCCGGAAAACTCACGATGCTGGTGGACGAACGGATTCAAAACTACGGCTTTCGGCTCGACTTGTCCGTAGCCGAGCTTCAAGGGGTACAGCCTGCCAGCGTAATATCTGATGGCAATGCTGACGGTTGTCTTTAGGGTTGCTTGGAAGCGTATGCCATGGAAGACGCTACAGCTTTCTCAAAAGATAGACCCGCCACATGGCGTAGAGCGGTATGAAGTCAATACGTTCTTCGATAGCGAACCCAGCCGAAAGAAATTCCGCCTCTGCGGTTGCGCGATGCAGGACAAACCGATTTTGATAATCACCTTGCCTACCCGATGCCCTGCGAGCAGCCTCCTGGCGTGTGCGCCTCCAGGATTTGTAGTTGCCATCCACCCACAGCGAAAGGATGACAGTCTCACGGGTAACGCGGTGAAACTCTCTGAGCATCGTCATACGGTTTTCTGCCTCACCAATGTGGTGGAGCAAGCGCATGCTGAAAATGGTATCAACCGAATTGTTGGGCAGCGAAATATTGAATGCTGACGTCTGTAATGGTTTTACCCGTTTGACGATGTCCGGATCCTGTAGCGTACAGGCAGTGCTTAGCATGTCTGCTGAGTTGTCTGCACCTATGATTATTCGACTTTTCTTTTCTGACAGGAGAGGCCAGAACCTGCCTGCGCCACAGGGTAAATCCAATACCAGGCCTGGGTCTCCAGCTAGCTTGAGCGCTTTACGCACCATTTGCTCATCCCGCAAGTGGGACAGGCGACGGGCCAGAGTGGCATGGTGCTTCAGGAAATACTGCTCTGCATGATCCTGATCGTATTTTTCAGAAAACTTGAGTTTGACTGGGCCGCTCATGATGCTCTCCGGGTGTTCATGAGCAAAAAATAGAGCGATTCGCGTTGTTGCTGGGTCAAGTTATTGTGAAAACTGTGTTGCTCCGTAACAAGCTATTCCGCCTTACTGAGCTTGTAACCAAGGCCATGTGCGGTGTGAAGCAGAGGGGCGTCAAAGCCGCTGTGTAATGTACGTCTCAGGATGTGAATATTGCTGCGCAAACTGTCGCTGTTGGGTGCGTCGCGCCCCCAAACGACATCTTCAAGCTCTGCGCGCTTTACGATGTGGGGACTTTTGCGCATCAACAACTCCAGCAATTTCATACTAGTAGGATTCAGTTTAAGGAGCTTGCCGTTTCTGGAAACCTCCCATGTGTCCAGGTCAAATTTTAGATCAGCAACGACCATGACTCGGTTATTCCGTCGTTGACTGCGAGCGACCACCGCTTCGACTCTGGCAAGGACTTCCGACATGGCGAAGGGTTTCGTAATGTAGTCGTCAGTGCCCACACTGAATCCTACAAGTCGATCTTCAAGCTCGTCTCGGGCGCTGAGCATTACGATCGCAACTTCCGTTTTGGAATACTGGCGTAAGCTTCGACAGATCTGGTTGCCATCGATTCCTGGCAACATGATGTCGAGAATGATGGCATCGAATTTCTGGGTGGCCGCCAAGTGCAGCCCGCTCAGGCCGTCGAGCGCGCTCTGCACGTTGTGCCCTCTCAGTTCGAAATATTCCACCAGGTTGTCGTGGATGTCTTGATGATCCTCAATAATCAGAATTTCCATCACTGCGCCTTATTATTGTCCATCAAATTTACTGAGAATCGGCATCCATTGGGCTCCTGACTGTAAAGCTGGACCTCCCATTTCTGGTTTGTGCAGATCCTTTGAACCAGAGAAAGCCCCAAGCCTAGACCCTCACCTCGTTTTTCATCACCCCTTACGAAGGGTTCAAACATGGCCCGCTGTTTCTCTTCAGGTATGCCAATCCCTGTGTCTTCGACCACAAAACCATATTCGGTCAGGGCCAGAGTGATGCGTCCTTTGTCGGTGTAATGCCAAGCGTTGCGCAGCAGATTGCCCATGACTGAAGACAGCAATGTATCGCTGTAGCGAGCTTGAGAATGTTCTGTAGGGTTATAGATAAACTCGAGACCTTTTGAGCGGATCTGCTTTCCCCAAATATCTGCCTGTTCGTCCGCTACTTGCCTCAGCGAGACGGGATTTGCTTCAGTCGGATGACGGTCTTCATCGCGGGCCAACAACAGGAATGTGTCGACCAAATGAAGCATGGTGTCGGTTGCTCTAGCGATACGAGTCACCTGTTTTTGGCAGCGAATATCCAGCGAAGCAGTCTGGAGCAGTGTTTCTGAAGCGCTTGCAAGTACTATCAGTGGCGAGCGCAGTTCGTTGCTCACGTCACTCGTAAATAATTGCTCGCGCGCCAGGGCTGGGCGAAGCTTCAGCAACGTATCGTCGAATGAGCGGGCAAGGTCACCTACTTCGTCAGCAGCGTAATCGGGCCCAAGGGGGGGAGCGAAAGACAGCAATTGGTCGCGATGTCGAACTTGTCGCGCAAGACGAATGACAGGTGACATGACGCGGCGGGCGAGCAGCCAACCTAAGCCCAGTGCCAGGAGAACGCTTAACAAAACGCCTCCGCCTACAGTCATGAACAGCAGGTTTTCACGTCGCTGTAGGGCCTTATGGTTGCGTAGCAAAACATATTTCTTGCCGTCCACCTCTCGCACCATCGCGTAAAATGGAGCACCTTGGAGCTCGATCTCTTGAAAGCCTGAAGGCAACGAGAGCAAATTTCTGGGCATCAGCAGGTCGCCAGGTCCGTCCTGGACATAAAAGAACTCATCTTTTTCAGGCTCATGACGCCAGTCGTCGACTGTATCCATGGCAAGTATGCGGTGCAGGCTACCCGCCAGGCTTGTGTCGGTGAGTCTGCGCTCGACCACGTGGAAGGTCGCAACGATCCCTGCAGCAAAAACAATGGCTACAAAAGCAATCATCAACGCAAACACAATGATGATTCTTTTCTTGATGCTGTGTGTGAAGTCCATATCGCTCCGTATCGTTGCTCAAGGCCGCCACTATGGCGCGGACCCAGCTCGCGACACCTTCCGATGGTGTCAGAGCGGTTCCTGATAAATATAGCGCATCAGAAGGACGAAACCTGCAATCGTGTTGGTCGCGACCTCAAGTCGGTAAAGCTTTTGCCTTCTCCTCTGTCCGTTCGGTAAAAAATTCATTGACCCGGAAAGTCGTCACGCTTTTGTGGAGAGCACTCGGTAGGGCCAGCACACCTGTCCAGCGAATTTCTAAGAAGTACCAGGTTTAGGCTTTTGTTGATGAGTTCAGTATGATCGGGCTGTCAGCACGGATGGCTGCGTCAAACCTTATGAGAGCACCCTCAGTTTTTCCTGTCCTCATGTCGTTGCTTCGCAACGCTGCCTTGCCTGAAAGGGGTGGTGTGGCCAAGCCACCGTCTGACTCATGCTCATTTTTGAACGATTCGTTCACGAGATTTGCCAACGGCGGTTTCAAGTCCACCTCGGTAACACCCTCTCGATCCGCAGTCTTGTAGAACTCCAGCGCCATTGGGCGCCGGGATAAAAACAAAGAAAGGATTCTCTTATGCTTCAACTGCGTTACTCCCCCCTGCGTTTATTAGCCATGATATGCGGCACCTGGTTCGTGATCTTTCTTGTCACTCGTTTTGCGTTGGTCATTAGCCACCCCGACGAGTCTGTTGATGGATATGCGTCCGTCTTTGGAAAAGGGCTACTGTACGATCTGAGCTTCCTTGCCTATGCCATGCTTCCCTTTGGGCTTTATGTACTGCTGTGTCCACCCGTGTTATGGCGTTCTAGGTGGCATAGGTGGTGGCTGCAAGGACTCGTATCCGTTAGCTTTTTCGTGATGTTGTTCACCGCTGTGGCCGAATTGTTGTTCTGGGATGAGTTTGGGGTTCGCTTCAATTTCATTGCGGTCGACTACCTCGTTTATTCGGATGAGGTATTGAACAACCTGTTCGAATCGTATCCCATGGGCACCTTGCTGACGGCACTTGGTGTTTCGGCAGTAACGCTCAGTTGGGCGTTGCATAAAACGTTATGGCGTATTCTCGATGCACCGTTGCCTAGCTGGCGTACCCGCGCCGCTGTACTGGCTTCGCTCTGTGTGTTGATGGTGGCAAGCCTGATGTTTGTCGACCAGGACACGCCAAAGGGGCGCGGTGGAAATACCTACCACAACGAGTTGGCAAGCAATGGACCTTACCAATTCTTTGCGGCTTTTCGTAATAATGAACTGGATTACGGACAGTTTTTTGCCAGCCTTCCGCCTGATCAGGCTGGAGCGCTTGTTCGGGCTGAGTTGGGTGAGCCTGGAGCCGTATTTACGGGCACCGATCCTATGGACATCCGTCGCAAGATCACACGCCAAGGCAAGGTTAAAAAACTGAATGTCGTGCTAGTCACGATCGAGAGCTTTAGCGCCAAATACATGGGTAGCAATGGGGATGGTCGCAACCTGACGCCCAACCTTGATGAGCTGCGAAGACACAGCCTGTACTTCAGTAATTTTTATGCGACGGGCACCCGGACAGATCGAGGTCTGGAAGCCATTACGCTCTCTATACCGCCGACTCCCGGCCGTTCCATCGTAAAGCGCGTAGGTCGCGAGGGCGGTTTTGCGAGCCTGGGGCAGCAGCTCTCTGCCGTGGGGTACGACAGTGTATTTGTCTATGGAGGTCGTGGTTACTTTGACAACATGAATGCTTTTTTCAGTGGAAACGGTTATCGAGTGGTCGACCAAAGCAGCGTTGCCGAATCGGATATTCATTTCAAAAATGCCTGGGGCATGGCTGACGAAGATCTTTACACCCAAACACTCAAGTTAGCGGACGCAAACTTCGCTGCGGGTAAGCCCTTTCTGCTGCAGTTGATGACAACGTCAAACCACCGTCCGTACACCTATCCTGACAACAGAATTGACATCAAATCTGGCAAGGGCCGTGACGGGGCCGTGAAATATACAGATTATGCCATCGGTCAATTCTTGCTCGCCGCTAGGCAAAAGCCGTGGTTTGACGAAACGATTTTTGTCTTCGTCGCGGATCACACCGCTGGGAGTGCAGGCAAGGAAGACTTGCCCGTGGTGAACTATCAGATCCCGCTTTTCATTTATGCGCCCAAGATCGTGCCGCCAAAGGACGATGGTCAGTTGGCGAGCCAGATCGATTTGGCACCGACTCTGCTCGGGCTACTCAATATGAGCTATGAATCAACGTTTTTCGGCCGAGATCTGCGACTTGCGCCGACGCTGCCCCCTCGCGTGGTATTGGGTAACTACCAGCATTTGGGACTCTTTGACGGACAGAATCTTGCCATCCTCAGCCCGCGCAATGGGCTACGTCGTCATAACGATGCGTTAGGTGCAAGTGTTGAAGAGTCTTCACAGAGTTCCGATCCGCTGATTGCTCGCGCTATAGCTTATTACC
This sequence comes from Pseudomonas sp. fls2-241-TYG-175, assembly GCF_030209155.1. Lineage (NCBI taxonomy): Bacteria > Pseudomonadati > Pseudomonadota > Gammaproteobacteria > Pseudomonadales > Pseudomonadaceae > Pseudomonas > Pseudomonas sp. fls2-241-TYG-175. Next base: position 6,201 of record NZ_JARVSO010000011.1, read on the forward strand.
AGTCGGCGAGTCATGGCTTCAAGCATCAGCTTTTGATGTGGGCAGGCAGTTTGCAAGCACCACGCAGCGATGCCGGTAAAATAACGGAGCTTTGATTGGCACGTTTCGGGTATCTGATGAAAGCGGTTGCCACTTAATCGGTGGCAACTTTGAGATAGCCCTCTGGGCAGTTGTGAGGCCGAAACAGCGCTGGCGCTCATTGAATTTTTTGCCCGTCTTGAGGCTGAAATTGGGGTGGGTTAGAGAAGATATCTTCCATTCGCAAGTGACCATCAGTGATCACGGCTTCCAAGGTCTCAATCCGTCAGGAAAACGCGCATGGCGACCTCACGATGCATGCCAGTCCGAGGAATGCCCTGGCGTCGCTGCGAGCAGCTTCTACGCCCAAGCCAAAACCTTTGTAAGCAACAGACCTGAATTTAGTGCCGGGCCGTCCCCTAATTGCACCGCCTTGCTGCAGAGCATAATCAAGTCCGGAATCGAAGTACCAGATCATTCAGGTTGACTGCCAGCTGCGATAGCTCGTTACTGGCGATGAGCGTCTGGCGAGTTCCCTCACTGCTTTGCATTGCGAGATCGCGAATACTGACCAGGCTGCGATCGACATCGCGCGCTACGTGCGCTTGTTGTTCGGACGCCGTTGCGATCTGCAGGTTGCGTTCGTTTATCTCCAGCACAGAATTTGCGATCTGTCGCAAAGACTGTCCTGCGTCTTCTGCGGTTTTGCGAGTGCTATGCACTTCCTGAGTGCTTTTTTGCATCGACTCCACAGTAGCAGACGAGCCTGCCTGTATGGCCGAGATCATCTGCTCGATTTCCTGAGTAGAAGTCTGTGTGCGATGCGCCAAGGCGCGCACCTCGTCTGCAACAACTGCAAAGCCTCTGCCTTGCTCACCTGCTCGGGCAGCTTCGATTGCGGCGTTCAGTGCCAATAGATTGGTCTGCTCAGCGATTCCTCTAATTACACTCAGTACCTTACTGATGTCTTGGGCCTGGCCTGCGAGTGCTAATACTTGTGCTGATGAACCTTCGACCAAGCCCGTCAACGCTTGCATGGCGGTTAGGGTCTCAGCGACACGGCTATTGCCCAGATCTGCTGATGCACTGGATTGCTGGGCTGCTTGAGATGTCGACGTAGCATTACGTGCAACCTCCTCTACGGCAGCGCTCATCTCGTTGACGGCGGTCGCAGCCTGTTCAATTTCGCTATTTTGTTGCTGCAGCGTACGGTCTGCGCTTTCGGTGATGGATGTCATTTCTACGGCAGCGGTGCTCAGTTGCGTAGAGGCACCGGAGATATCTTGAATGGTGCTCCTCAATTTCCCAGACATCTGGTTAAGCGCCTGCATCAACCTTGAGGCCTCATCCCTGCCGGTAACCTCAAGATGTCGGGTCAAGTCACCTTCGGCAATATCTTCAGCAAGTTTCAGAGATACGCTCATAGGCCCTACAATGCTGCGTGTCATGGTGATTGCGAGAATGACGGTCAGAATGGAGGCGAGTACGACAACAGCTATCAGAACGTTGACGCTATGGTTGTAAACCGATGTTGCATCTGCCCCCGACTGCTGTGCTTCCTTTGCATTCTCATCGCGGATTGTCGTCAAGGTTTCCTGATAAGCGCTCGCCCTGTCGGCCTGTTCCGAATTGGCAAAAGATACGGCTTGTTCATGGTCGGCAACATCCATTGCAATCACCTGCTTCAAGCCGCCAAGGTAATTGCTCATTTTGTTACGGGCATCGTCAAATTGAGAGCGATCTTGTTCACCTGATATGAGATTTTTTTGATAGAAATCGCTGCGTGATTGAAGGGTGTCCATTGCTTGTCGCACCTTGGCCTCCGATGCCTTTTTAACGTCAGGATCTGTACTTGCTAGCATTCTTATACTTTCAAGACGTGCATGAAGAAGCGCGATCTGAATGTCATCAATGACCTGAATGCTGGGTAGCGAGTTTTGCTCGATGTTTTGTTCCGCTGCGCGCAAATGACCAATTTGAACGTAGGAGAAACCACCCAAGCCGATCAAAAGCAGAGTAATGACGCCGAAGCATAGGAAAGCTCTATGTGCGATTTTCAGAGATCTGAGATTCATGGATGGCTCCAGCGAGGCAGGACAGCAGGTAACAATTTATCAAAAGATGGCGCTATGCCAGTCATGACAGCTTTCGACAAAGCCGATGAAAATTTTGTGACCAGTGTGTGGTTTTTTTGAAAACGGCGGTATAGGTCAAGCGTAGCAACAGGATGAGATATAGCATGATGAGGCCTCTTGGCTTGTGGCGCTTCGGATGCATATCGGCGACATGGCGCGCGAAGGCTTTCGAGGTCATCACGAATTCAGGTATCAAATTGATGGTATTCAAGAAGCCAGATGCCCTGGATGGAAATCTATCGAGCAGCGAAGCTGCAGGGGGCCTCAAAAAAGGGCTGGCGTCTGAATCGCTACATTTCGCCTGAGCTGAGAATGAGACAAAATCACGGTAATCGATCCGGAAATTGATTTTTTCGCTACATTCCAGCCAAATTCTGAAACAGCATGCGGAAATCACGGTTCATCTGAGTGGGCCATCTCTCAGAAATTTTAAAAATTCTTGACGGTGCGCTCAAGGCCATTGGCGGCATGGCGTCCAACTATGCGGGTTTGCATGCGGACAAACTGGAGCAGGACGGTAGCGCACGTCAGGCAAGAATGATCAGAGAGTCCTACTAGAGCCCCGGTTGCCTTGTCCACGGCCCAAGATGGCTCCGGTAGGATAAGCTTTGGAACGCTTCCAGTGGACGGCGAAAGTCATCTTCATACTGTCGATGTGAGCCATCCCTCTGTCGGAGAAGCCGCCGTTCAGCCTAATCTTCTCATCAGCGATCAGAAATCTGATCATACCTATGTGTTCTTCTGCGGTTATACATAGTCGCAGCTACAATCATAGTCAGGAGAATCCCCAGTAGTACCGCTGAGGAACCCACGGTGCCGAAGTCCAGGCCTCCTTTTGAATAGGGCTTGGTAAGCACGTCTCCGAGTGTTGCACCAAAGGGACGTGTCAGCACAAAGGCTATCCAGAACAAAGCCACAGAAGATAGTTTTGTTGTGTAATGTAGCGCCGCGACTATGGCGATGCCGCTGCCTACAAGAAGCGCGCCCCCCATGAAACCTAGACCTGAGTCATCAGCGAGGAAATCGCCTAGAGCGGTGCCAAGCGTGTTAGAAAACAGAATTGCAATCCAGTAGAAAAGCTCCGCTTTGAGCGAGGTTATACGGTTAACCGATAGTGATTTTTCGCTCCAGTACCACACTGAAAAAACTGCCAATAACACTGCGATCAAAATCGCCGAGCCAGTTGCATAACCAAGGCCCAATGTACGATCCATAAAGTCGGAGATAGTGGTGCCAGCAGTGCTGGTGGACAGGATTACAACCCAGTAAAGGGCCGGGTTGTAGCGTTTGCTGGCAAGCTGCATGAGAAGAGTTACGACAAAAACACTTACAAGAATTAGCGAGCTGATAGCATAACCGACGTCCAAGGTCATGGACAACAAGTCGCCTGCAGTCTCACCAAGCGTGGTCGCGCAAATTTTCATTATCCAAAACGCGAGCGTAATTTTAGGTAGTTTATTCATGTTAAAACCTGGCCGATTAACCGATGGTGCAGGCTGAAGGTAGGTGCCTACTGAAGCTCATGATCAGGATATGCATGTTGAATATTTGTATAGTGAAGATGAAAAAAAGGTAGCTGATCTCAGCGTGAAGTCATTCGCCGCAATGCTTCAATCAACAAACGCTGTGTTTGTGGATCGCCTAGGCCCAAGTCGGGATTGCAGGCCACCAAGCGGTGTTGCGCGGTAGTTCGGATGAGGTATTGAACAACCTGTTGGAGTCATACCCCATGGGCACGTTGCTGACGGCACTGGGTGTCTCGGCACTGACGCTCAGTTGGGCGCTGCATAAAACACTTTGGCGAATTCTCGATGCGCCCTTGCCTGACTGGCGTACCCGCGTCGTTGCACTTGCTTCGCTCTGTGTGTTGATGTCAGCAAGCCTGATGCTGATCGATCAGGACACCCCAAGGGGGCGTGGTGGAAACACTTACCACAATGAGTTGGCAAGCAACGGGCCTTACCAGTTCTTTGCCGCTTTTCGTAATAACGAACTGGATTACGGACAGTTTTTCGCCAGCCTCCCGCCTGATCAGGTTGGAGCCCATGTTCGCGCTGAATTGAATGAGCCCGGAGCCGTATTCACGGGCACCGACCCTATGGACATCCGTCGCAGAATCACGCGCCAGGGCACGGCAAAAAAACTCAATGTCGTGCTGGTCACGATTGAGAGCTTCAGCGCGAAATATATGGGCAGCAATGGAGATGTTCGCAACCTGACGCCCAATCTCGATGAGTTGCGCAAGCACAGCCTCTACTTCAGCAATTTCTATGCAACCGGGACTCGGACAGATCGAGGTCTCGAAGCCATCACGCTTTCCATGCCGCCTACACCCGGTCGTTCGATCGTAAAACGAATAGGTCGCGAGGGTGGCTTTGCGAGCCTCGGACAGCAGCTTTCTGCAGTGGGATATGACAGCGTATTTGTGTATGGCGGCCGCGGTTACTTCGACAACATGAATGCATTCTTTAGTGGCAACGGCTATCGAGTGGTCGATCAGAGCAGCGTTGCCGAGTCGGACATTCACTTCAAGAACGCCTGGGGTATGGCTGACGAGGACCTCTACACGCAGGCAATCAAGCTGGCAGATGCAGACTTTGCGGCGGGCAAGCCCTTTCTGCTTCAGCTGATGACCACCTCAAACCACCGTCCTTACACGTACCCTGACAACCGGATAGACATCAAATCCGGTAAAGGTCGCGAGGGGGCCGTGAAGTATACGGATTATGCCATCGGGCAATTCCTGCTTGCTGCCAGACAGAAGCGCTGGTTTGACGATACGATTTTTATCTTCGTCGCGGACCACACTGCTGGGAGTGCAGGCAAGGAGGACTTGCCTGTGGTGAATTATCAGATCCCGCTTTTCATCTACGCGCCGAAAGTCGTGCAGCCAAAGGATGATAATCAGTTGGCCAGTCAGATTGACTTGGCGCCAACCGTGCTGGGACTGCTTGATATGAGCTATGAATCGACTTTTTTTGGCCGGGATCTGCAACTTGCGCCTACGCTGCCACCCCGTGTGGTGCTGGGTAATTACCAGCATCTGGGGCTCTTCGACGGACAGAGTCTTGCCATTCTCAGCCCGCGCAACGGGCTGAGGCGTCATGATGATGCGTTAGGCGTAAGTCTTGAAACAGCGGCGCAGGAAACCGATCCGTTGGTTGCTCGTGCCATTACCTATTATCAAGCTGCGAGCCACGGCTTCAAGCATCAGCTTTTAGGATGGTCGAACGCCTCTGCAAGTGCGAAGTAGCAACGCAGACACGTGCTCGGCCCGACTGGACAGTCGGGCTGTTCCCGTTTCAACCCGGACATAGACTTCAATTTGCGCCCTGAAGCGTATTGTTCCGGGTTCGGGTGACGTATTCGTCGGGACTAGTCGGCTTTCACGTAGCTGTCGATCACTTCCTGCGCGGCGCGAAACGCTTCGATGGCAGCCGGTACGCCTGCATACACGGCGCAATGCAGCAGCGCTTCGCGAATCTCTTCAACCGTGCAGCCGTTGTTCAGCGCGCCGCGTACATGGCCCTTCAGTTCCTGCGAGCATTTGAGTGCGGTCAGGGTTGCCAGGGTGATCAGGCTTCGGGTTTTCAGCGGCAGGCCTTCACGGCTCCAGACACTGCCCCACGCGTGCTCGTTGACGAAATCCTGCAGCGGCTGGCTGAAGTCAGTAGCGTTGCCCAGCGCTCGGTCGACGTAGGCATCGCCCATCACCTGGCGACGAATCTGCTCGCCATCGCTGATCATTTTGTCTGTCATGGCATTTCTCCTGTGGCATTAGAGGCGGACGTCTGTGAATCAGTGCTGCCGTCGCCAGGCGCGGACGGTGCCAAAGGCAACGATAATCCCGAGTAGCGGCACAATGAACCTGAGCACCATGCCTTCCAGCCGTTCGGCCAGCAGCATGCCGGTGCTGATCGATACGAGGTGCAGCCCATAGGTCAGATACAGCGACAGCAGAAACAGTCCTTCGACGCGGTCTATCCGGTAACCGGAATAGAACAGCGGCACACACAGCACCGCGACGCCGAGCATGATCGGCAGGTCGAAAACCAGCGCGTTGGGCGAGATGGTCAGTGGCACCGGCGCGACCAGTGCAGTCAGCCCCAGCACACCCAGCAGGTTGAACAGATTGCTGCCGATCACGTTACCCACGGCAATGTCACGCTCGCCGCGCATTGCTGCGATCAGTGAGGTCATCAGGGCGGGGAGCGAAGTGCCGATGGCGATTACGGTGAGGCCGATGATGCGCTCGGACAGCCCCAGGTTGATCGCGATCACGACTGACGCATCAACCAGCAGATGCCCGCCCGACGTCAACAGCAGCAAGCCACCTGCGAGCATGGCGATACGCGTCAGGGCGCGAGGCTTTTCTGTCGTGTCTGCATGGCCGTGGCGAGGCGCATGGCCGCCCTGACGGACCACGATGAACAGGCAGAGCAGCAGAGCCGCCAGCAACAAAACACCGTCGAACTTGCTGAACTCACCGGTCAATGACAGGGCGATCACCAGCAGGCAGGCGCCGATCATGAGGGGGATGTCGACCCGCAGCACCTGGCGCGCAACTCGCAGCGGGGTGACCAGGGCGCACAGGCCCAGAATCACCAGCACGCTAAAGATATTGCCGCCGATCACGCTGCCTACGGCGATGTCGGTGTTGTCCGAGAACGCGGCCTGGAGGCTGACAGCCATTTGCGGTGCGCTGGTGCCCATCGCCACGACCGTCAGGCCGATGATCAGAGGTCTTATCTTGAACAGCGCTGCAAGGTGGACGGCCGATCGAACCGACAGTTCGGCGCCGATCAGCAGTAAAAGAAGGCCGACGACCATCTGGATCAGGGCAGGGGCGGGCAGTGTCGATAGCTGGAGAATTGCGGGCGTCCTTAGTCGAGGGCCTGAATGCGCACGGGGGCGGTGCCGCTGCGCAGCATACCCAGTTGTTCGGCTGCCTTGCGAGAGACATCAATCAGTCGGCCTCGGGTGTGAGGGCCGCGATCATTGATGCGCACGATGACGGATTCGTCATTGTTCAGATTGGTCACTTTGACGCGCGTGCCGAAGGGCAATCGCCGGTGAGCGGCGGTCAAGGCGTTCTGGTTGAAAGGTTCACCACTGGCGGTGCGGTTGCCGTGATGCTGCGAGCCGTAATACGAGGCGCGTCCGGTCTCATCGTAACCATGGGGATCGATGAGGCTGTTGCTGGAACAGCCGGCCAGGAACGTCAGCAGGCTGCAGGCAGAAAGAAGTCGGCGCATGGGTCGGGTCCTGAGTGCCTGTGGAAGTCATACGCTCATATCATTCCTCACGCTCAGCGTGGGAATGCCTCTGGGGACGCTCCGCGTCCGGGCGCATGGACCTGTTTCGTACCAATGGGACGCAGAGCGTCCCGGGATCGTGCCAACGCGGAGCATTGGCACGATCAATCTCTTTCAGGTATCAACCTTCCAGCTTGGCCTTGAGCAGTTCGTTTACCTGCTGCGGGTTGGCCTTGCCTTTGGACGCTTTCATCGCCTGGCCGACGAAGAAACCGAACATCTTGCCGCGTTTCGCTTCGTCTGCGGCGCGGTACTGTTCGACCTGTTCGGCGTTGGCCGCGAGCATCTCGTCGAGCATCGACTCGATGGCACCGCTGTCAGTCACCTGCTTCAGACCGCGCTTCTCGATGACTTCATCGGCACTGCCTTCACCATTGGCCATCGCCTCGAACACCATCTTGGCAATCTTGCCGGAGATGGTGTTGTCGGTGATGCGCTTGAGCATGCCGCCCAGCTGTTCGGCGCTGACTGGCGAATGTTCAATCTCGACACCTTGCTTGTTCAGCAGGCTGCCCAGTTCGACCATGACCCAGTTGGCGGCCAGCTTGGCGTCGCCGCTGATGCTGACTACCTGCTCGAAATAGTCCGCCTGCTCGCGACTGGAGGCCAGCACGCTGGCATCGTAGGTCGAGAGACCGAACTGGCTCTGGAAGCGTTCGCGTTTCTGCGGCGGCAATTCCGGCAGCGTGGCGCGGGTTTCTTCCAGGAACGAATCCTCGATGATCACCGGCAGCAGGTCAGGGTCGGGGAAGTAACGGTAGTCGTTGGCTTCTTCCTTGCTGCGCATGGCGCGGGTTTCGTTGGTGTTCGGGTCATACAGGCGAGTCTGCTGGATGACCTTGCCACCGTCTTCGATCAGGTCGATCTGGCGCTGGATCTCGCTGTTGATCGCCTTCTCGATGAAGCGGAACGAGTTGACGTTCTTGATCTCGCAGCGGGTACCGAACTCGACCTGACCTTTTGGACGGATCGACACGTTGCAGTCGCAGCGCAGCGAGCCTTCAGCCATGTTGCCATCGCAGATGCCCAGGTAACGAACCATCGCGTGGATCGCCTTGACGTAAGCGACGGCTTCCTTGGCGCTGCGCATGTCCGGCTCGGAAACGATTTCCAGCAGCGGCGTGCCTGCGCGGTTAAGGTCGATACCGGTCATGCCCTGGAAGTCTTCGTGCAGGCTTTTGCCCGCGTCTTCTTCAAGGTGCGCGCGCGTGATGCCGATGCGCTTGACCGTGCCGTCTTCCAGCGTGATGTCCAGGTGGCCCTTGCCGACAATCGGCAGTTCCATCTGGCTGATCTGGTAGCCCTTGGGCAGGTCAGGGTAGAAGTAGTTCTTGCGGGCGAACACGTTGTGCTGGCCGATCTCTGCATCCACTGCCAGGCCGAACTTGACGGCCATGCGCACGGCTTCCTTGTTCAGGACCGGCAATACGCCCGGCATGCCCAGATCGACGAGGCTGGCCTGGGTATTAGGCTCGGAACCGAACGTCGTGGAGCTGCCGGAAAAAATCTTCGATTGGGTCGAAAGCTGGGTGTGAATCTCCAGCCCGATGACGACTTCCCATTGCATGTGTTTCTCCTCAGAAGCCTTCAGGTGCGCGAGTGTGCCAGTCGGTGACCTGCTGATACTGGTGCGCGACGTTGAGCAGACGGCCTTCCTGGAAATACGGGGCGAGCAGTTGCACGCCCACCGGCAGACCTTCGACGAAGCCCGCAGGCATCGACAGGCCCGGCAGGCCCGCGAGGTTGGCGGTGATGGTGTAGAAGTCTTCCAGGTATTCGGCAATCGGATCGTTGGTCTTGGCGCCGATTTTCCAGGCCGGGTTCGGCGTGGTCGGGCCGAGGATCACGTCGACTTCGGCGAAGGCGTTCATGAAATCGTTCTTGATCAGGCGACGGATCTTCTGGGCCTGCAGGTAGTAGGCATCGTAATAGCCTGCCGACAGGGCGTAGGCGCCGACCATGATGCGGCGTTGCACTTCCGGGCCGAAACCTTCGGCGCGCGAACGCTTGTACAGGTCGGTCAGGTCCTTCGGGTTTTCGCAGCGATAGCCGAAACGCACGCCGTCGAAGCGCGACAGGTTGGACGATGCCTCTGCCGGTGCGATGACGTAATAGGCCGGGATGCCGTGCTGCAGGTTAGGCAGACTGATTTCCTTGACGGTGGCGCCGAGCTTTTCCAGCTCCTTGACGCTTTCGTGGACCAGTTGCGCGATGCGCGGGTCCAGACCTGCGCTGAAATACTCTTTGGGCAAACCGATACGCAGGCCCTTGAGCGAGGTATTGAGGGTTGCCGAGTAATCCGGGACAGGCTCGTCGATGCTGGTGGAATCCTGCGGATCGAAACCGGCCATTCCTTGCAGCAGCAGCGCGCAGTCTTCTGCTGTGCGGGCCATGGGGCCCGCCTGATCGAGGCTTGACGCGTAGGCGATCATGCCCCAGCGCGACACGCGGCCATAAGTCGGCTTCAGACCGGTCAGGTTGGTCAGTGCGGCAGGCTGGCGAATCGAGCCGCCCGTGTCGGTGCCGGTCGCGGCAGGCAGCAGGCGCGCCGCAACGGCCGCAGCGGAACCACCGGACGAGCCGCCTGGAACGCATTCAAGGTTCCAGGGGTTCTTTACCGCGCCGTAGTGGCTCGACTCGTTGGCAGAACCCATGGCGAATTCGTCCATGTTGGTCTTGCCCAGCGTCACCGTACCGGCCGAGGCCAGTCGGGAAACCACGGTGGCGTCGTACGGAGCCTTGAAATTGTCGAGCATCAGCGAGCCGCAGCTGGTGCGGATGCCCTGGGTGCAGAACAGGTCCTTGTGCGCCAGCGGGGCGCCGAGCAGGGCGCCATTCTCACCGGCGGCACGGCGTGCGTCCGCAGCCTGGGCCTGGGTGATGGCCAGGTCTTCGGTCAGGCTGATGAAACTGTTGAGCTGAGGGTCGAGCTGCGCGATGCGCGACAGCAGGACACGGGTCAGTTCTTCAGAGGAAAACTTCTTTTCGGCGAGTCCGCGGGCGATCTCGGCCAGAGTCATTTGGTGCATGCAGGCTCTTTCCCTTACTCGATGACTTTCGGAACCAGATAAAGCCCGTCCTGGACGGCTGGTGCGATGGCTTGGTAAGTGTCGCGACGATTTCGTTCGGTAACGGCGTCATCGCGCAGGCGCTGAGAGGCTTCCAGCGGGTGGGCCAGGGGTTCGATGCCGGTGGTATCAACCGCCTGCATCTGATCGACCAGCCCGAGAATACTGTTGAGGGCTTCGGTGGTACGTGGGATATCGGCGTCATTGAGGCCTAGTCGGGCCAGATGAGCGATCTTTTCCACGTCGGAGCGTTCAAGCGCCATGGGGGATCTCCAGTGGAATACGAGCGAATTTGCTTTGTGACCAGTTGCGGAACACTATCGTGTTTCTGCGGTCTCAAGCCGCTAACGTCGAGGGTCTTGTTTATAAAAGCGCCAATTTAACATATTGGCTCCTTGCCCAAAATCCCTGTCGTTGTTAGAGTTTGCCGCACTTTTTTACCCACGCGTTCCCTAGGGTCCCTTTCCCATGTTCAAGAAACTGCGTGGCATGTTTTCCAGTGATCTATCCATCGACCTGGGCACTGCCAACACCCTTATTTACGTGCGTGAGCGCGGTATTGTTCTGAATGAGCCCTCTGTCGTTGCCATCCGTACTCACGGCAACCAGAAGAGTGTCGTGGCCGTCGGTACGGAAGCCAAGCGCATGCTGGGCCGTACTCCAGGCAACATTGCAGCCATCCGCCCCATGAAGGACGGCGTCATCGCCGACTTCAGCGTCTGCGAGAAGATGCTTCAGTACTTCATCAACAAGGTCCACGAAAACAGCTTTCTGCAGCCCAGCCCTCGTGTGCTGATCTGCGTTCCGTGCAAATCCACCCAGGTTGAGCGCCGCGCCATTCGCGAGTCGGCCCTGGGTGCAGGCGCACGTGAAGTATTCCTGATCGAAGAGCCCATGGCCGCTGCCATCGGTGCCGGTCTGCCGGTTGAAGAGGCACGCGGTTCGATGGTTGTCGACATCGGCGGCGGCACCACTGAAATCGCCCTGATCTCCCTGAACGGCGTGGTCTATGCCGAATCCGTACGTGTGGGCGGCGACCGTTTCGACGAAGCGATCATCACCTATGTACGTCGCAACTACGGCAGCCTGATCGGCGAATCCACTGCCGAGCGCATCAAGCAGGAAATCGGTACTGCCTACCCAGGCGGTGAAGTGCGTGAAGTCGACGTACGCGGCCGTAACCTGGCTGAAGGCGTTCCGCGTGCCTTCACGCTGAACTCCAACGAAGTGCTTGAAGCGCTGCAGGAGTCGCTGGCGACCATCGTTCAGGCCGTGAAAAGCGCCCTGGAACAATCGCCGCCGGAACTGGCTTCGGATATCGCCGAGCGTGGTCTGGTACTGACCGGTGGTGGCGCGTTGCTGCGCGATCTGGACAAGCTGCTGGCTCAGGAAACCGGTCTGCCGGTGATCGTTGCCGAAGACCCGCTGACCTGTGTGGCGCGTGGCGGTGGCCGTGCGCTGGAAATGATGGATAAGCACACCATGGATCTGCTCTCCAGCGAGTAATTCGCCGGGGTGCCGCTCACTGGCTTTTTGTATACGGGTAGCACTTGTGCTACCTGTATGCATCAGGCTGAGTAACATGGTGCCTATTTCTTTCATCTGTCCAGGCCGGTTCCATACCGCATGAATAACAGCCAATTGAAGCTAGATCCGTCGATTGCATGCCCGGGAGGAGCGGCCTATTAAACCGCTTTTCGCAAAAGGCCCGTCGCTGGGCGTACGTCTGTTGGTGCTGGCTGTGTTGTCTGTGGCGTTGATGGTGGTTGACGCTCGCTTCACGGTCCTCAAGCCCGTGCGCAGTCAGATGTCGCTGGTGTTGATGCAGTCCTACTGGATCGTCGATCTGCCACAGCGTCTCTATCAGGGTGTCGCAAGCCAGTTCGGCAGCCGCACCGAACTGATCGCCGAAAACGAAAAACTCAAGACCGAAGCCCTGCTCCTGCAAGGTCGCCTGCAAAAGCTGGCGGCATTGACCGAGCAGAATGTGCGTCTGCGCGAGTTGCTGAATTCTTCTGCGCTGGTGAACGAAAAGGTCGAAGTCGCCGAGCTGATCGGTATGGACCCGAATCCGTTCACCCATCGCATCATCATCAACAAGGGTGAGCGTGACGGTGTCGTGCTGGGTCAGCCAGTGCTCGATGCACGGGGCCTGATGGGGCAGGTGGTCGAACTGATGCCTTACACCTCGCGTGTCCTGCTGCTCACCGACACCACCCACAGCATCCCTGTTCAGGTCAACCGCAACGGGCTGCGCGCCATTGCCAGCGGCACCGGCAACCCGGAGCGTCTGGAGTTGCGGCATGTCGCCGATACTGCAGACATCAAGGAAGGCGACCTGCTGGTCAGTTCCGGTCTAGGGCAGCGTTTCCCTGCGGGTTATCCGGTGGCAACGGTCAAGGAAGTCATTCATGACTCCGGCCAGCCGTTCGCGATCGTGCGTGCCGTGCCGACCGCTGCGCTGAATCGCAGCCGCAACCTGCTGCTGGTGTTCTCCGACAGCCGTACGCCGGAAGAGCGTGCCGCCGATGCTGCACAGGCGCAGGAATCGTTCGACAAGGGCCTCGAGCCTGCCGCGATCCCGACCCTGCCGCCGCCCACGCCAGCGTTTCCGATGTGGCCGCAGCCTGTTGCGCCGGTATTCCCGGGCAGCACGACGACGCACAAACCGGCTGCCCAGAGCGCCACGCCAACGCCTGCCGCCGCACCGGCAACGCCTGCTGCACGACCTGCCTCGCGTCCTGCATCTTCACAGCCCCCGGCTTCTTCACCTTCCAGCACTCGGGAGCGTATCGATGGTTAGTCATGTTTCCGGACGCAACGGCTGGGTCGTCTGGCTGACCTTTGCCATCGGCTTGTTGTTGAGCATTTCGCCGCTGCCGCAGTTCATGGAAATCTTCCGTCCACTCTGGCTCGCCTTGCTGCTGACGTTCTGGGTACTGGCGCTGCCTCATAAATATGGCATGGCCACGGCGTGGATTCTGGGCCTCATGGAGGATGTGCTGTATGGCACTCTTCTGGGCCAGAACGCGCTGATCCTGACCCTGATTACGTTCCTCGTCATGTCTTTGCAGCAGCGTTTGCGCATGTTCCCGATGTGGCAGCAATGCCTGGTGTTGCTGGTGGTGTTCGGTCTGGCGCAGCTTGCACAGCTGTGGCTCAGCGCCCTGACCGGCAACCGTCAGCCAACGCTGGCGCTGGTTCTGCCCGCGCTGGTCAGTGCCCTGTTGTGGCCTTGGGTCAGTTATGGCCTGCGTGGATTGCGCATACGTTTGAAAATCAATTAAGCGCAGCGTGAGGGCGGCGCCTGAAGCGTACGCGTTCACCGCCACCGACACGGAGATGTCCTTATGCCCTCGCTCTATCTGGCCTCTGGCTCGCCGCGCCGTCGCGAACTGCTCACTCAGATCGGTGTTCCTTTCACGGTACTGAGTGCGCAGATCGACGAAACCCCCTTCGATTCCGAATCGCCTGCCGCCTACGTCGAACGCCTCGCACTGGGCAAGGCACGGGCCGGCCTTGCGCTGCTGTCGTCCGGTCAGTCGGTGTGCGTGATGGGCGCCGATACCGCTGTGGTGCAAGGCGGCCGGATTCTTGGCAAGCCGGTGGACGAAGCCGACGCGCTGGGCATGCTGGCAGCGCTGTCGGGCACCGAACATGAAGTACTGACCGCCATCGCGCTGGTCGATCATCAGCGCAGCGAAACCCGTGTGGTCACCAGTCGCGTGCGTTTTCGCCCCATTCAGCCACACAAAGCCCAGGCCTATTGGGCCAGCGGCGAGCCACAGGACAAGGCTGGCGGCTACGCCATTCAGGGCCTGGCGGCCGTCTTCGTTGCCGATCTGCAAGGCAGCTATTCTGGAGTGGTTGGTCTGCCTCTGTGCGAAACCGCAGAATTGCTCGCTGGTTTCGGCATACCCTGTTGGCAATACCTGGAAGGTAACGAGCCATGAGTGAAGAGATTCTGATCAACATCACCCCGATGGAATCACGGGTGGCGGTAGTGGAGAACGGTGTGCTGCAGGAGGTCCACGTCGAGCGGACCCAGCGCCGTGGCATTGTGGGCAACATCTACAAGGGCAAGGTCGTACGGGTATTGCCCGGCATGCAGGCCGCGTTCATTGACATCGGTCTGGACCGCGCAGCGTTCATTCATGCTTCGGAAATTTCCATGCGTGAAGGGCCTGCCGTCGAAAGCATCGCTTCGCTGGTGCACGACGGTCAGAGTCTGGTGGTGCAAGTCACCAAAGACCCCATCGGCAGCAAGGGCGCACGGCTGACTACGCAGTTGTCGATCCCGTCCCGCTATCTGGTCTACATGCCGCGTACGGCGCATGTGGGCATTTCCCTGAAGATCGAAGACGAGGCCGAGCGCGAGCGTCTGAAGAAGGTCGTCAGTGATTGCGTGGCGCTGGAAGGCATCAAGGAGGCGGGCGGTTTCATTTTGCGTACGGCTGCCGAAGGCGCCGGCGCTGACGAAATCCTGATGGACATTCGCTACCTGCGCAGGCTGTGGGATCAGATCGGCGAGCAGATCAAGACGGTCAGTCCGCCCACGGTCATCTACGAAGACCTGGGGCTGGCCCTGCGTACCTTGCGCGATCTGGTCAGCCCACGCATCGAGAAGATCCGCATCGACTCTCGGGAAACCTTCCAGAAGACCACGCAATTCGTGGCCGAGCTGATGCCGGAAATCGCCGACCGACTCGAGCACTATCCGGGCGAGCGACCGATCTTCGACCTCTATGGCGTCGAGGACGAAATCCAGAAAGCACTGGAGCGCAAGGTGCCGCTCAAGTCGGGCGGTTATCTGGTGGTCGATCCTGCCGAGGCGATGAGCACCATTGACGTCAACACCGGCGCGTTCGTCGGCCATCGCAATCTGGAAGAAACCATTTTCAAGACCAACCTGGAGGCGGCGACAGCCATCGCCAGGCAGCTGCGCCTGCGTAACCTGGGCGGCATCATCATCATCGATTTCATCGACATGGAAGACGCCGAACATCAGCGCCAAGTGCTGCGGACGCTGGAAAAACAGCTGGAGCGCGACCACGCCAAGACCAACATCATCGGTATCACCGAACTGGGTCTGGTGCAGATGACGCGCAAGCGCACCCGCGAAAGCCTGGAGCAAGTGCTGTGCGAGCCTTGCCACTGTTGCCAAGGGCGCGGCAAGCTGAAGACGCCTGAAACCGTGTGCTACGAGATATTCCGTGAGATTCTGCGCGAGGCCCGCGCCTATCAGGCTGTTGGCTATCGAGTGCTGGCCAATCAGCGCGTGGTTGACCGTCTGCTTGATGAAGAATCCGGCAATGTGGCCGAACTTGAGAGTTTTATCGGTCGCACGATCCGTTTTCAGGTAGAAACCATGTACTCACAGGAACAATACGACGTCGTACTGCTCTGAGATTGTCACCGTTCAACCGTTTGCAACAAGCGCCCGGCGGGGTTCTGGCAGGCCTACCCTTATATCGAGAATGATGCGTGGCGAATGAGCAAAACCTGTACCTGATCCTCCCAGGCTGTTTGAGTCGGGTTTGTGTCGTGCATCGTCGCTGGCCATGCGTGCTGCGGAGGGCGTGCTGATATGCAGCGTCTTCCACGTGTCGTTGCAGGCATCACCCGCTGGAGCCTGGGTCTCTGCGCACTGTTGCTGGTGCTGGCTGCGCTCTATGTGAGCCTGGGTCGTCAGTTGACGCCAATGGTTGCCGAATACCGTGTCGATGTCGAAACCCGCGTCAGCACGGCCTTGGGCATGCCCGTCAGCATTGGCAGCCTGGAAGGCAACTGGAGCGGGTTCGCGCCGGTGGTGCAGGCCAACGACGTCATGGTCGGTGAAGGCAGCAGTGCGTTGCGTCTGGACAGTGTCAGGGTGGTTCCCGACCTGTGGGAGAGTCTGCTGGCGCGTGATGTGCGGCTTGCCCACCTTGAAGTCGATGGCTTGCAGGTCATCGTCCGGCAGGATCAGGACGGCAAGTGGTCGGTGCAAGGCTTGCCGGTCAAGGATGACACCCCTGTCGATCCACAGAAGATCCTCACTCAACTGCAGATGGTCTCGCGCCTGTCGTTGCTCAACAGTCAGGTCACTGTTCACCCGTTTGGCGAGTCCCCACTGACCCTGACGTACGTCAATCTGAGTCTGGCCACGGGCAGTTATCACCAGCGGCTGGATGCGCGGCTGACGCTGCCTGACGGTAAGCCGCTGGCGTTGAACCTGAATACGCGTATCGAGGCCAGTCGCTGGAAAGAAGGCGAAGCTGATCTCTATGCCAGCCTGCCCCAGAGCGATTGGGCCAAGTGGCTGCCCAGGAGCCTGACCCGAGATTGGACGGTTACCACATTGAAGGCGGGTGGCGAATTCTGGCTGAGCTGGAGCCAGGGCGGCGTTAAGAGCGCGGTTGCCCGGCTGCATGCGCCACAACTCAAGGGTGTCTACGCGGGACGCAAGCCGTCGACCATCGACGACCTTGCGCTGAATGCCTGGTTCGAGCGCACCGACAAGGGCATGGACCTGAAACTGGATTCGCTGGCCATGAGCCTGGGTAGCAACCGCTGGGAAAGCCGTTTGCAGGCCACGCAGACAGCCGCAACGCCCGACAATGAAGAACTGTGGCAGGTGCAGGCCGACCGTCTGGACCTGACGCCGCTGACCCCGCTGATCGACTCGCTGGCACCGCTGCCGGACAAGGTGATGGCCGTTGTCGACGGTCTGAAGGTGAAGGGCGGGTTGCGCAACGTATTGCTCGATTACCGCCCGCAGGCCACAGGCGACAAGCGTCTGGGTTTTGCCGCCAACCTCGACAAGGTGAGTTTCAATGCCTACCACGACGCGCCGGCTGCCGCGAATGTCAGCGGTGCGATCAGTGGCGACCTCGGGCAGGGCGAGCTGCGTCTGGACACCAGCGACTTCATGCTGCATCTGGACCCGATCTTCGCCAAACCCTGGCGCTATCAGAAAGCCAACGCACGCCTGACCTGGAAGCTGGACGATCAGGCATTCACCCTGATTGCGCCCTACATCAAGGTTCAGGGCGATGAAGGCAAGATCGCAGCGGACTTCCTGATCCGCATCCACCTCAAGCATGACCAGGAAGACTACATGGACCTGCGGGTCGGTATGGTCGATGGCGATGGTCGTTACACCAGCAAATACCTGCCTGCCGTCCTGAGCCCGGAACTGGACCGCTGGCTGCGCACCGCCATTGTCAGTGGTGCCGTCAATCAGGGCTTCTTCCAGTATCAGGGTTCGTTGAACAAAAGCTCTCCCGACACAGCGCGAGTCATCAGCCTGTTCTTCGATGTGAGCAACGCGACGCTGGCTTTCCAGCCGGGCTGGCCTTCGCTGACTGGCGTTGATGGCAAGGTGTATGTCGAGAACAGCGGTGTGCGCGTCAAGGCCAGCAAAGGGCAGATTCTGAACACTCAGGTCAGTAACGTGCTGGTCAATATTCCTCATGTCGAGTCCGGCAAGGACAGCCACCTGCTGGTGGACGGCAACGTTTCCGGCACCGTGGCCGATGGCATGAAGATTCTTCAGGAAGCACCGATCGGCACCGGCAGTACCTTTGCCGGGTGGCAGGGCGAGGGGCCGCTGGAGGGCAAGCTGAAACTGGATATTCCGCTGGCCAAGGGCGTCGAGCCGAAGGTGGTGGTGGACTTCAGCACCCGTGATGCGCGTCTGAAACTGGCCGATCCGGTACTGGACCTGACAAAACTCAGGGGCGACTTCCGCTTCGACAGTGACAAGGGGCTCAGCGGCAAAGGCATTCGCGCCCAGGCATTCGACCGACCGGTCACGGCGGAGATCGCTGCCGAAGGCAAGCCGGGAGCCAACGTGACCCGGATCATGGCCAACGGGCAGATCACGATCAAGAAACTGACCGACTGGCTTGACGTGAAACAGGCGTTGCCCGTCTCTGGCGACCTTCCGTTCCAGCTGCAACTGACACTGGACGGCAAGGACAGCCCGCTGTTGATCACTTCTCCCCTGAAAGGTGTTGCAATCGACCTGCCCGCGCCGTTCGGCAAGACTGCCGAGCAGGAGCGCGACAGCGAATTCCGCATGACCTTGCAGGGTGCGGAACGCCGTTTTGGCGCAGCTTACGGTGACATCGCCAACCTGGCATTCGCTGCGCCCGCCGGAAAGTTTGCGGATGGACGTGGTGAACTGTTCCTGGGACAGGGCGGTGCAATCGTGCCGGACGCCAAAGGGCTGCGCCTCAGCGGTAGTCTGAACGAGCTGGATGTTGCGCCCTGGCAGGCGATTGCCGATCGTTATTCCGGCGGTGACCCGGGCGGTAACGCCCGACAGTTGCTCAGCAGCGTGGATCTGCAGATCGGCAAACTCACGGCAATGGGCACGACGCTGGACGATGTGCGCGTTCAACTGCAACGCAGCGCTGCGGCATGGCAGTTGTCGTTGGACAGTGCGCTGGTCAAGGGCAGCGCTTCGCTGCCTGACGCCAAGTCCGCGCCAATCGGCATCAATCTGCTTTACGTAAAGCTGCCCGCTGCCGACCCCAAGGCGGTGGTGGTCGAGAATGCGCCAGATCCGCTGGCAGATGTAGATCCCAGCAAGATCCCTGCGTTGGATGTGAAGATTTCCCAACTATTTCAAGGCGATCAATTGTTGGGGGCGTGGGCATTGAAAATCCGGCCTACGGCGACCGGCATTCGCATGACTGATCTGAGCCTGGGGCTCAAAGGCATTCTGCTGGAAGGCGAGGGTGTCTGGGAGGGCGCCCCCGGATCGAGCAGCAGTTGGTTCAAAGGGCGGCTGGGCGGCAAGAACCTCGCCGATGTGCTGAAAGCCTGGAATTTCGCGCCTACCGTCACCAGTGAGACGTTCGAGATGAATTTCGACGGACGCTGGCCTGGCTCCCCGGCGTGGGTAGGGCTCAAGCGCTATTCCGGCAGCCTTGATGCCACTTTGCGCAGCGGTCAGTTCGTCGAGGTCGAAGGCGGTGCACAGGCGCTTCGGGTGTTCGGGTTGCTGAACTTCAACTCCATCGGCCGCCGTCTGCGTCTGGACTTCTCTGACCTGCTGGGCAAGGGGCTCAGCTACGACCGAGTCAAGGGCCTGTTGGTAGCAAGTGAGGGTGTGTATGTCACCCGCAACCCGATCACGTTGACGGGGCCGTCCAGCAACCTTGAGCTCAACGGTACGCTGGACATGGTCAAGGACCGGGTCGATGCCAAGTTGCTGGTGACATTGCCGGTCACCAACAATCTGCCGATTGCAGCGCTGATCGTTGGCGCGCCAGCCATCGGTGGCGCTTTGTTCCTGGTGGACAAGCTGCTGGGTGACAAGGTGGCCCGGTTCGCCAGCGTGCAGTACAAAGTCGAAGGCCCGTGGAAAGAACCGAAGATTACCTTCGACAAGCCTTTTGAAAAGCCTCAATAGCGCGGCATGGAGTACAGTGGTGCCCATGTCATTCAAAAAAGGGTCGCCATGTCTTTTGCAGTGATTCAGATGGTCAGCCAGAGCGACGTGGCCGGTAACCTTGCCCGTGCACGCGCATTGCTTGAGCAGGCCGCCAAGGGCGGCGCCCGGCTTGCGGTGCTGCCCGAGAATTTCGCCGCCATGGGCCGTCGCGACGCTGCCGCTATCGGTCGTGCCGAAGCCGCAGGTCAGGGATTGATCCTGCCGTGGTTGAAACAGGCCGCTCGCGACCTCAAGTTATGGATAGTTGCCGGAACGATTCCCCTCCCGCCCGATGATCAGCCTGATGGCAAGGTCACGGCCTGCTCGTTGCTGATCGATGAGCATGGCCAGCAGGTTGCGCGTTACGACAAGTTGCACCTGTTCGATGTGGACGTTGCAGACAATCGAGGTCGCTACCGGGAATCGGATGACTATGCTCATGGAAACAACGTGGTGGTGGTCGACACGCCGGTTGGACGGCTCGGGCTGAGCGTCTGTTATGACCTGCGCTTCCCAGAGCTGTACACCGCGCTGCGTGAGGCCGGTGCCGAGCTGATCACTGCGCCATCGGCGTTCACGGCTGTCACAGGCGCTGCGCACTGGGACATTCTGATCCGGGCGCGGGCCATCGAAACCCAGTGCTATCTGCTGGCAGCCGCACAAGGCGGGGTGCATCCAGGACCACGGGAAACATACGGACACGCGGCCATCATCGACCCATGGGGGCGGGTCCTGGCTCAGCAGGCGCAGGGTGAAACCGTGCTGCTGGCCACACGAGACAGTGAAGAACAGGCGTCCATACGGGCGCGGATGCCGGTGTCCAGTCACCGGCGCTTTTTTTCGCAGGACGCCTTGCGGCCTGCTTCGGAGTGAATATGAGTGACGTGTCCTCAGTCAGTGAACACCTTCTGGCCCCGGGCGGCCTGAGCCTCGACAGCCTGCAATCGGTGCTGGGCGAGCTGGCCGGTCCGGGTATCGACGCGGCTGATCTGTATTTTCAAGGCATGATTTCCGAGTCCTGGGCGCTCGAAGACGGGATCGTCAAGGAAGGCAGCTTCAACCTCGACCAGGGTGTGGGCGTGCGTGCCCAGTCCGGTGAGAAAACCGGTTTCGCCTACAGCAACGCGATCACCGAGGAAGCGCTGCTCACCGCCGCGCGTGCCGCCCGTTCCATCTCCCGCGCAGGCCAGAACGGTCGCGTGCAGGCATTCACGTCGCAGGACGTGGCTCAGCTTTATGCGCCGGATAACCCGCTGGAAGTGCTGACCCGTGCCGAAAAGGTCGAGTTGCTCAAGCGTATCGACGTGGCAACTCGTGCGCTGGATCCGCGCATTCAGCAGGTTTCGGTCAACATGGCTGGCGTCTGGGAGCGGATTCTGGTGGCAGCGGCGGACGGAAGCCTGGCCGCTGATGTGCGGCCGCTGGTGCGTTTCAACGTCAGCGTGATCGTCGAGCAGAACGGCCGTCGCGAGCGGGGCGGGCATGGTGGCGGTGGGCGTACCGACTACCGTTATTTCCTGACCGACGACCGCGCCATGGGCTATGCCCGCGAAGCGCTGCGTCAGGCGCTGGTCAATCTGGAAGCCATTCCTGCACCGGCAGGCACCTTGCCGGTCGTACTGGGTTCCGGCTGGTCAGGCGTTCTGCTGCATGAAGCGGTAGGCCATGGTCTGGAAGGCGACTTCAACCGCAAGGGCAGCTCGGCCTACAGCGGCCGGATGGGCGAGATGGTGGCCTCCAAGCTGTGCACCATCGTCGATGACGGCACGCTGGCCGGGCGTCGCGGCTCGTTGAGCGTCGATGACGAGGGCACCCCGACCGAATGCACGACCCTGATCGAGAACGGCGTGCTCAAGGGCTACATGCAGGACAAATTGAATGCACGGCTGATGGGCGTGGCGCGGACCGGCAACGGCCGTCGCGAATCCTACGCGCATCTGCCGATGCCACGCATGACCAACACGTACATGCTGGGCGGTCAGAGCGATCCACAGGAAATCATCGCGTCGGTGAAGCGCGGTATCTACTGCGCCAATCTGGGCGGCGGTCAGGTGGATATCACCAGCGGCAAGTTCGTGTTCTCTACCAGTGAGGCTTACCTGATCGAAGACGGCAAGATCACCGCGCCTGTCAAAGGTGCGACCTTGATCGGCAATGGGCCGGAGGCGATGAGCAGGGTTTCGATGGTGGGTAACGACCTGTCGCTGGACAGCGGTGTCGGTACGTGCGGCAAGGACGGGCAATCGGTACCGGTCGGCGTGGGTCAGCCTACGCTGAAGATCGACGCAATCACGGTTGGCGGTACGGGTAACTGAAGATGAGCCGGGACTGGCTGATGCTGGCCAGTCCCGAGGTCAAGATCAACGCAAGCCGCGTTGGATTTCGTCCAGCTCACGGATGTATTTGAAGATTTTGCGGCTGGTGGCCGGCGGTTTGTTGCGTGCAACTTCGTGTTGAGCCTGACGGATCAAGGAACGCAGTTGCTGGCGGTCGGCATCCGGGTACTCGACCACGAATTTTTCCAGGTCGCTGTCATCACCCGCAATCAGACGATCACGCCAGCGCTCCAGACCGTGGAAACGTTCGTTGTACTGGCGAGTGGAGGCGTCGAGTTGGTCCAGCAAAACCAGAATGGCTTCCTGATCCTGATCGCGCATCAGCTTGCCGATGAACAGGATGTGCCGCTTGCGCGCAATGTTGGCCGTGTGCTTCGGCGCTTCGGCCAGAGCCTTGCGCAGCGCATCGGTCAACGGCAGCTTGGCCAGCACATCGGCTTTGAGTGTCGTCAGCCGCTCGCCGAGATCAACCAGAGCATGCAGCTCTCGTTTGACCTGGGTTTTGCTTTTCTCCCCGTCGAGGGAGTCGTCGTAAGAATCAACCATGGGGGCAGTCCGCAAAGAAACGCCGCCATGATAACCAGTCGGGGGCCGCTTGTCCGGCCCGGTCGGTATTCGGCCTGTGCCGAAAGCAGAATTTGATGGAGAAAATCATGAGTGCAACCCAAAGCGTCGGCCCACAGGCCTTGCCTGAACTGCAGGAGCAGGTCGAGCAAATCATTGCCGAAGCCAGGCGTCAGGGCGCCAGCGCCTGTGAAGTCGCGGTGTCGCTGGAGCAGGGACTGTCGACTTCGGTGCGACAGCGCGAAGTCGAAACGGTCGAATTCAACCGCGATCAGGGGTTTGGTATCACCTTGTACGTCGGCCAGCGCAAAGGTTCGGCCAGTACGTCGGCCACCGGCGCTGACGCGATCCGTGAAACCGTTGCCGCCGCACTGGCCATCGCCGAGCATACGTCCGAGGACGAAAGCTCGGGCCTGGCTGACGCCGCGTTGATGGCCAGGGACATCCAGGATTTCGATCTCTATCACGCCTGGGACATCACGCCCGAGCAGTCGATCGAGAAGGCGCTGCTGTGTGAGGCTGCGGCGTTTGACGCAGACCCTCGCATCAAGAACGCCGACGGCACCACGCTCAATACCCACCAGGGCTGCCGCGTGTACGGCAACAGCAACGGCTTTATCGGTGGCTATGCGTCGACCCGACACAGCCTCAGTTGCGTGATGATTGCCGAAGGCGAAGGCCAGATGCAGCGCGATTATTGGTACGACGTCAATCGTCAGGGCCAGTTGCTGGCAGATGCCGAGAGCATCGGTCGCAAGGCCGCGCAGCGGGCAGCGAGCCGTCTGGGCGCACGTCCGGTGCCGACCTGCGAAGTGCCGGTGCTGTTTTCAGCCGAATTGGCGGGCGGTCTGTTTGGCAGCCTGCTGGGCGCGATTTCCGGCGGCACGCTGTACCGCAAATCCTCATTTCTGCAGGATTCGCTGGGCCAGCGGCTGTTTCCCGAGTGGATGACCATTGACGAACGCCCACACCTGATGCGCGCCATGGGCAGCTCGGCGTTCGACAGCGACGGCCTGGCGACCTACGCCAAGCCATTCGTGGAGAAGGGCGATCTGGTTTCCTACATCCTCAGTACCTATTCGGGCCGCAAACTGGGCATGCCGAGCACCGCCAACGCGGGCGGTGTGCACAACCTGTTTGTCACCCATGGCACGGAAGACCAGGACGCGCTGATCCGGCGCATGGGCCGTGGCCTGCTGGTCACCGAACTGATGGGCAGCGGCCTGAACATGGTTACCGGCGATTACTCACGCGGTGCAGCAGGTTTTTGGGTCGAAAACGGCGAGATTCAGTTCCCGGTTCAGGAAGTGACCATTGCCGGCAACATGCGCGACATGTTCAAGCAGATCGTCGCCGTTGGCAGCGATGTCGAGCTGCGCAGCAACATTCGCACCGGCTCCGTGCTGATCGAGCGCATGACGGTTGCTGGCAGCTGATCCGATGGTTAAGCGCCTGTCTCGACACTGATCGTCCCATCGCTCCGCGTGGGCATGCCTCCCGTGACGCTCCGCGTCACAAATGGCACGTATGGTCGTTTCAGTCAGCCGGGCGCAGGACTCACGTTACCCTTTCGCCCCTCGGCGGCTCAATTTGACGGAGCGAAGTAAGCAACTCCTTCGTTCCGGTTGCAGCCCCGGCTTTGCCGGGGTTCCTTGCCCCTCCTGTCACTCCGATCCAACTCAGCTCTTGTTTTGATTCTTGATCTCATTCAATAATGAATCTCATTTCACAATGAGTTGCGGTCATGGGATCTGTTCTTCACGAGCTGCCTTATCTGGAAAACTGGCGTGGTTTGAGTCTTCGGATTCGCTGCGCCCTTGAGCCTGACGAGCCGCGACTTATCGAGCATTACCTGGCCGAAGGGCGGTATCTGGCGCGTTTCACCGCCACGCCTCACGCCCTGATCGCCGAAACCTCCTTTCGTCTGCTGATGGACACCGCCCGCGACACGATGCTGCCCTGGCATTGGCGCTGCCTGTGTCTGGATCAGGCCTGGCGACCGTTGCGCGATGTCGAGGCGCTTGCCTCCACGCCTGCCCGCCGTCAGCGCTGGGAAGCCTGTGTTCATCAACTGGCGTCCTGCGTGCTGCAACCCTCGATTTCTCCCTCTGAACTGGTGCAAGGACATTGCGATGAGTAATACCCGTATCGAACGCGACAGCATGGGCCCGTTGCAGGTGCCGGCCGAGGCTCTGTATGGCGCACAGACTCAGCGTGCGGTGGATAACTTCCCGATCAGCCATCAGCGCATGCCCCGGCAGTTCGTCCGTGCACTGTTGCTAGCCAAGGCAGCGGCGGCTCACGCCAATCTTGAGCTGCAGCAGATCAGCGAAGGGCAGAGCAAGGCGATTGTCGGCGCGGTCGAGCAATTGTTGAGCGGCGACTTCATGACCCATTTCCCGGTGGACATCTTCCAGACCGGGTCGGGTACCAGCACCAACATGAACGCCAACGAGGTGATCGCCACGCTGGCTACCCGCATTCTGGGTGAGCCGGTCAATCCCAACGATCACGTCAACTGCGGACAAAGCAGTAACGACATCATCCCGACGACGATTCACGTCAGCGCCGCGCTGGCGCTGCATGAGCAATTGCTGCCTGCCCTGAATCATCTGGTGCAGGTCACCGAGCACAAGGCCGTGCAGGTTCATGCCTTCGTCAAGACCGGCCGCACGCACCTGATGGACGCCATGCCGGTGCGCATGAGTCAGGTGCTCAACGGCTGGTCGCAGCAGATCCGCGCCAACATCGAACATCTTCAAGGTCTGCAACCCAGCCTGCAGTCTCTGGCGCAGGGCGGTACGGCAGTCGGCACCGGGATCAATGCGCATCCCGAGTTTGCGGCCCGTTTCAGCGCGCACCTCAGCACACTGAGCGGCGTCACGTTCACGCAGGGCAAGGATCTGTTCGCCTTGATCGGCTCACAGGACACCGCTGTTGCCGTCTCGGGCCAGCTCAAGGCAACGGCCGTTTCGCTGATGAAGATCGCCAACGATCTGCGCTGGATGAATTCCGGCCCCTTGGCGGGTCTCGGTGAGATCGAGCTTGAGGCGCTGCAGCCGGGTTCTTCGATCATGCCGGGCAAGGTCAATCCGGTGATCCCGGAGGCCACTGCGATGGTGGCCGCGCAGGTCATCGGCAACGACGCCACCATCACTGTGGCGGGCCAGTCCGGCAACTTCGAGCTCAATGTGATGCTGCCGATCATCGCCCAGAACCTGCTCAGCAGCATTGAATTGCTGGCCAATTCCAGCCGGTTGCTGGCTGACAAGGCGATTGCCAGCTTCAAGGTCAACGAGGCCAAGCTCAAGGAAGCGCTGTCGCGCAATCCGATTCTGGTCACGGCGCTCAATCCGATCATCGGATACCAGAAGGCCGCTGAAATCGCCAAAAAGGCCTATCAGGAAGGCCGTCCGGTGATCGACGTTGCGCTGGAACACACCGATCTGCAACGCGACCAGCTGGAAGTGTTGCTCAACCCCGAGAAACTCACCGCCGGCGGCATCTGATTCGGTCCGGCCAACGCACCTGGAGGTAGGTCATGCAGCATTGGAAACGCACCATTGAACTGGCCAATCGCTGTTTCAATCTCGGCGAATGGGTCGAGGCCCGCGAGCTGTACCTCCAGGCGCTGGCGCTGGCACAGGTTCTGTTCGAGCGCTGGCCGGATGCCGACGAAGCCGTCGCGGCCTGTGTCATTTCCCATCACAACCTGGCCGATCTGCATTTGAGTCTGGGCCAGCCGGAGGAGAGCGCCGAATACCTCTGCGCGATCCACCAGCATCTGCTGCGAACCATGCAGGACCAGCGCCTGCAGCCTGCACTGCGCCAGGCTGCGTTGCGGCACAGCAGTAAAACCTACGTCGAACTGTTGGGTTTCATCAGTGAACACGGCGAATACCCGCGCACGCATCGACTTCTCAACAGCAGCAGTGAACACACTCGCTCGTCGTTGCAGCGCGATTCAGCGGCCAACCCCGGTCTTTTCTACGGAGCACATTGAAATGCCTTACACCCTTCCCGAACTGCCTTACGCCTACGACGCCCTGGAGCCGCACATTGATGCGCAAACCATGGAGATCCATTACACCAAGCACCATCAGACTTACATCAACAACCTCAATGCTGCGGTCGAGGGAACCGAATACGCCGAGTGGCCCATCGAAAAGCTGGTCGCCAGCGTCAAGCAGCTGCCTGAAAACCTGCGTCCAGCGGTGATCAATCAGGGCGGGGGTCATGCCAACCATTCGTTGTTCTGGGAAGTCATGGTGCCCGGCGGTGGCGGTCTGCCAAAAGGAGAGGTGGCTCAAGCCATCGACGCCCAGTTGGGCGGCTTCGACAGCTTCAAGGAAGCCTTCACCAAAGCGGCGCTGACCCGTTTCGGCAGCGGCTGGGCCTGGCTGAGCGTGACGCCGGACAAGAAACTCGTGGTGGAGAGCAGTGGTAATCAGGACAGCCCGTTGATGAGCGGCAATACGCCGATTCTCGGTCTCGATGTGTGGGAACACGCCTATTACCTGCGCTACCAGAACCGTCGTCCCGAATACATCAATGCGTTCTACAACGTCGTCAACTGGGACGAAGTGTCCCGACGTTATCAGGCCGCACTGGCCTGATTTTTCCCAACACGAACCAGGGCCGTTTATGCGTTCTGAGATACTCGCTGTCAGCAGTGTCCGGTTGTTTCGTTTTGCAGTAGGCACCGTGCTGCTTTTGGCGGGTATGGCGTTACTGGTGGCTCAAGGGCTGGCCTGGCTGAACCTTGAGCCGCGCCTGTTGCGTGCTCTGGAAGGTGGCTCTATCTGCGCTCTGGGCACGGCACTGGGCGCCGTGCCGGTGTTGGTGATCCGCAAGATGCCGATCATGGTGTCGGACGGTTTGCTGGGTTTCGGTGCCGGGGTGATGCTGGCCGCAACGGCATTCTCGCTGATCGTGCCGGGCCTTGCCGCTGCCGAAGGCCTTGGGTTTACACCGTGGGGCGCTGGCGGCCTGATCAGCCTTGGACTCGTTCTGGGTGCCCTTGGCCTGTTCGCGGTGGATTACAGCGTTTCCCAGGGCGCGCAGTCGGGAGGTATTCAGGATCATCCGGCAATTGCACCGCGCATCTGGCTGTTCGTGATCGCCATCGTGGCGCATAACATTCCAGAGGGCATGGCAATTGGCGTGTCGGCAGGCGGCGGGTTGTCGGAAGCCGACAGCCTTGCCATCGGCATTGCCTTGCAGGATGTACCCGAGGGGCTGGTGATTGCCATGGTGCTGGCGGGGGCGGGGATGTCTCGGATAAGGGCGTTTCTGATTGGTGCGGCGTCCGGGCTGGTCGAACCGCTGTTCGCGCTGCTGGGCGCCTGGCTGGTGGCGATTGCCGAACCCTTGTTGCCGTTTGGTCTGGCACTGGCAGCGGGTGCCATGTTGCTGGTGGTGACCCACGAAATCATCCCGGAATCGCGTCTGAACGGACACAACAAAATCGCCAGCTTGGGCTTGATTGCAGGGTTCTGTCTGATGATGGTGCTGGATACAGCGCTGGTCTGACGATCAGCGCTCATCGTTATACACAAGTCATCTGGCTATCCAGCGAGACAGCGGCACTGCCGTGCTTTTTTACGCGATAGTGCGGACACCGCCGATTGCGACTTGGGTGAAGGCTGAGTCTTGGCGCTGATTCGGGGGGCAATCGGCATGGATGCCGATTGAGCTGCACTGGGCCATGGATGGCCCATTTGCAGCGACCCCCGAATCAGTGTCAGGACGAAGGAACCCCGGCGAAGCCGGGGCCGGAACCGGAGCGAAGGACTTTGGCTACTTTGGTCCCTCAAAGTAGCGCGCCGTAAGGGCGCAAAGGTGACCTGAGCCGTGCGCTCGGCTCACTGAATCCACAGTCTGTGCCATGTGTGACGCGGAGCGTCACGGGCGGCATGCCCACGCGGAGCGATGGGCACGATCAGTGTTGAGGCGAACTTGTGTATAACGATGAGCGATCAGCGCCGTGCAGGGAGTTCGTTTACTCGCCTTCGTCAAACTTGTTGTTGATCAGCTCGACCAGGCCATCCAGTGCTTCCTGCTCGCCTTCGCCTTCAGTCGACAGATAGATCTCGGTGCCTTTGCCAGCCGCCAGCATCATCACGGCCATGATGCTTTTGCCGTCGACCATGCTCTCAGGCGAGCGGCCAACCCGTATCTGGCAAGGGTGTTTGCCGGCGACGCCTACGAACTTGGCGGCTGCGCGGGCATGCAGGCCCAGTTTGTTGATGATGGTGATTTGACGAGCGGGCATCGCAGAGGTGTTCCTTTCAGCTGAGGTCGCGGTGGCGAACCTGAACGTTCTTGAGTAATGGTTGCAGGACCTGACCCAGTCGCTCCGTCAGATAGACAGACCGGTGATGCCCGCCCGTGCAGCCAATGGCAATGGTCACATAGGAACGATTGCTTGCGGCGAAGCGGGGCAGCCATTTGGCGAGATAGGAAGAGATGTCCTGAAACATTTCTTCGACGTCGGGTTGTACCGCCAGATAATCGATGACAGGTTGCTCAAGTCCCGAATGATCACGCAGCTCGGGTTTCCAGTACGGATTGGGCAGGCAGCGCACATCAAAGACCAGGTCCGCATCGACCGGCATGCCGCGCTTGAAGCCGAACGACTCGATCAGAAAGGCAGTGCCTGGCTCCGGCTTGTTCAGCAGGCGCAGCTTGAGCGTATCGCGCAGTTGGTAGAGATTAAGGTGGGTCGTGTTGATCTTGAGATCGGCCAGATCGATGATCGGCCCGAGCAGCGTACTCTCGTCACGTATCGCCTCGGCCAGTGAACGGTCCGATGTGCTCAGCGGATGGCGGCGGCGGGTCTCGGAAAAGCGCTTGAGCAGGGTGGCTTCATCGGCATCCAGATACAGCACATCGCACTGGATATTGCGCCCACGGACCTCGTCGAGCATGGCCGGGAAGCGGGTCAGGTGACTGGGCAGGTTGCGGGCATCGATGGAAACGGCCAACAGCGGTTCGGCCAGTTCGGTATTGATCAAGGCGCGTTCGGCGAGCTCCGGAAGCAATCCGGCAGGCAGGTTGTCGACGCAGTAGAAGCCGCTGTCTTCCAGTACATCGAGCGCCGTGCTTTTGCCCGAGCCGGAGCGGCCACTCACGATGATCATGCGCATGTTCAGTTGCCGTTCTGCACGTCTAGCACCACTTGATAGAGCGCTTCATTGGTCTTGGCGCTGCGCAGGCGTGTCCGGACATCCTTGGAGTCGAGCATGCTGGCGATCTGGCGCAGCAACTCCAGGTGCTTGTCTGTGGCGGCTTCCGGGACCAGCAGCACGAACAGCAGGTCGACAGGCGCGCCGTCGATGGCATCGAAGTCCACGGAGTCGTTGAGATGAATGACGGCACTGACAGGCTCGCCACAGGTGGCAAGACGGCAGTGAGGAATGGCAATGCCATTGCCGAAACCGGTAGATCCCAGTTTTTCACGGGCAACGAGCGCTTTGAATACTGTTTCCCAATCAAGCCCCGGTACTTCGCGGCCGATCAGTCGGGCAATATGTTCGAGTACGCTTTTCTTGCTGCCGCCCGGCACGTTCACTTCGGAACGGCCGGGGGTCAGGATTTCTTCAAGTCGGATCATGTGTGATGAGCGTCAGCGAGCGTTTGCACCCTTGAGGATACTTTGCTGCTTTTCCTTATGCTTGAGCAATTGTCTGTCGAGCTTGTCAGTGAGCAGGTCGATGGCCGCGTACATGTCGTCATGTTCAGCATTGGCAACTACCTCTCCACCGTGGATATGCAGCGTGGCTTCGATCTTCTGTTTCAGCTTCTCGACCGCCATCGTGACCTGCACGTTTGTAATCTTGTCAAAATGCCCTTCGAGTTTCTTGAGCTTGAGCTCAACGTATTCACGAAGTGGCTTGGTCACTTCCAGTTGGTGTCCACTGATGTTGACTTGCATACAGCTTCTCCTTTGCCAGTGCATAAAGAGGCAGGCGTGGTGCCTGCCACTGGAACGCTGTGGCTCGGCCTGCATCACATCAGTCGCTTGCGCTCGCTGGAGGGTGCAATCCCAAGAGATTCGCGGTATTTGGCAACTGTGCGACGGGCTACTTGAATGCCTTGTGCCTCCAGTAAACCAGCGATCTTGCTATCACTCAACGGCTTTTTCTGATTTTCCGCCGCGACCAGTTTTTTGATGATCGCGCGAATTGCCGTGGACGAGCACTCGCCGCCTTCCGAGGTGCTGACATGGCTGGAGAAGAAGTATTTCAGCTCGTAAATGCCGCGTGGCGTGTGCATGAACTTCTGCGTGGTCACGCGGGAAATCGTTGATTCATGCATGCCCACCGCTTCGGCGATGTCGTGCAGTACCAGCGGCTTCATGGCCTCATCGCCGTACTCCAAAAAGCCGCGCTGATGCTCGACGATCTGGGTGGCGACCTTCATCAGCGTCTCGTTGCGGCTCTGCAGGCTCTTGATGAACCAGCGGGCTTCCTGCAACTGATTGCGCATGAAGGTGTTGTCGGCGCTGGTGTCTGCGCGGCGCACGAAGCCTGCATATTGCGGATTGACCCGCAGGCGCGGCACCGATTCCTGGTTCAGCTCCACCAGCCAGCGTTCGTTGTCCTTGCGCACGATGACATCGGGAATGACGTACTCGGCTTCGGTGGACTCGATCTGCGAACCTGGGCGCGGATTCAGACTCTGCACCAGTTCGATGACCTGACGAAGTTCGTCTTCCTTGATCTTCATGCGGCGCATGAGCTGGGCGTAGTCACGGCTGCCCAGCAGGTCGATGTAATCGGTGACCAGACGCTGCGCTTCGCTCAGCCAGGGCGTTTTTGCCGGCAGCTGACGCAGTTGCAGCAGCAGGCATTCGCTCAGGGTGCGAGCGCCGATACCGGCCGGTTCGAATTGCTGTATGCGGTGCAGAACGGCTTCGATCTCATCGAGTTCGATATCCAGCTCGGGATCGAAGGATTCGAGAATCTCTTCAAGGGTCTCGTCGAGATAACCCTGATTGTTGATGCAGTCGATCAGCGTGACGGCGACCAGGCGGTCCTTGTCGGACATCGGGGCGACGTTGAGCTGCCAGAGCAGATGGCTTTGCAGGCTTTCGCCAACGGATGTGCGGGTGGTGAAATCCCATTCATCATCGTCATTGCTGGGCAGGCTGCTGGCGCTGGTCTGGTAGATGTCTTCCCAGGCCGTGTCGACGGGCAGCTCATTGGGAATGCGTTCGTTCCATTCACCTTCTTCAAGGTTGTCTACGGTAGGTGCAGATTCCTGATAGGTCGGTTCCTGAACATCGGGGTTGGGCTTTTGTTCGATGTTGTCCGCCATCGGGTCGGAGTTGTCGAAGTCGTCGCCTTCCTCCTGGCGTTCCAGCATAGGGTTTGATTCCAGCGCCTCCTGGATCTCCTGCTGGAGGTCCAGTGTGGATAGCTGAAGTAAGCGGATTGCCTGTTGCAGCTGCGGTGTCATCGTCAGCTGCTGGCCCATTCTCAAGACTAGCGATGGTTTCATGGCAGGGGCTAAACACCTTATTCGCCGGCGCTCTCGCGCCATCCACTACAGGCGCCGAAACGCCAACTTAAGCAAATTATATGCCTGAAAGCAGAGCGTTTGCCTAGAGCGTTACTAGAAATAATACGTTGTCAACAAGCCGCACCGATATTGGAGGCCTTGACAGGCCGGATGCGGCTTTTTCGAATGCGGCTTTTACAGGCGGAATTCGTGACCCAGATAGACTTCTTTAACCAGCTGGTTGGCCAGAATGGTTTGCGAGTCGCCTTCTGCGATCAATTGCCCGTCGTTGACGATATAGGCTGTTTCACAGATATCCAGCGTCTCGCGAACGTTGTGGTCCGTGATCAGCACGCCAATGCCCTTGGCCTTGAGGTGGTGAATGATCTGCTTGATGTCGCCGACTGAAATAGGGTCTACGCCCGCGAAGGGTTCGTCCAGAAGGATGAACTTTGGGGCTGTCGCCAGAGCGCGTGCGATCTCGACACGGCGACGTTCGCCACCCGAGAGGCTCATCCCGAGGTTGTCGCGAATGTGCGTGATGTGGAACTCCTGCAGGAGGCTTTCCAGTTCCTTGCGTCGCGCAGCGGCATCGAGTTCCTTGCGGGTCTCGAGGATCGCCATGATGTTGTCGGAGACCGACAGCTTGCGGAAGATCGAGGCTTCCTGCGGCAGGTAGCCGATACCTGCACGGGCGCGGCCGTGCATGGGCTGATGGCTGACGTCCAGATCATCGATCAGCACGCGGCCCTGATCGGCCTGTACCAGCCCGACAATCATGTAGAAGCAGGTGGTCTTGCCGGCGCCGTTGGGGCCCAGCAGACCGACAATCTGGCCGCTGTCGATGGAAATGCTCACATCGCGCACGACCTGACGGCTTTTGTAGCTTTTAGCCAGATGCTGGGCTTTAAGCGTCGCCATTACTGGGCCTTCTGCGGTTGATCGGTTTTCTTTTTAGGCTGAATGACCATGTCGATCCGCGGACGTGGCGTGGTCACTTTCGCGCCACCATTGGCACGGCCCGCACTGACGACCTGCCTGACCGTGTCATAGACGATCTTCTCGCCTTCGGACGTGTTGCCGTCGTTGACGACCTTGGCCTTGTCGATCAGGACGATACGGTCCTGAGCGGCGTAATACTGAATGGTGACGGCATATGCCTGCACGATCGGCTTGTCTACCGACGGCTTCTGCTCGTAGTAGGCCAGGTTGCCGACAGACGTGAAGATATCCACTTCGCCCTGAGCGTTGCGTGTGATGGTCACGGTGTTGCCTGTGATCTTCATCGAACCCTGCGTGATGATGACGTTGCCCTTGTAGGTGGCCACGCCTTTCTTGTCATCAAGCTGCGCATCGTCGGACTGGATGTGGATTGGCTGATCACGGTCGGTTGGCAGGGACCAGGCGCTCGCGCTTCCCAGTGCTGCGCCCAGGCCGAGCAAAAAAGGAAGAGTTTTAACGAGCCTCATACTGTCCTCTGACGTTGGACAGCAGGTCCATCCTGCTGTCTTTCAAATATGCTTTCATTCCCTTGGCCGTAGTGACACCGCCCGCGGCGTCGATTCTAACGTCTTGGTCGGTCTGCGCATATTGCTTCTGTGGGAATACGGTCATGCGACTACTGGTGATGATAGTCGTACGTTGTTTTTCGTCAGTGCGCGCAACGCGAACCGAGTCGATCAATTCTACCTGTTCGCCTCCCGGGGAGACCTCGCCCTGCTTGCTCTGCACATGCCAGGGGAACTCGGTGCCGCGATACATCTGCAGGTCGGGTGTGGTCAACAGTGTCACGTCAGTGGCCTTGATGTGCTCGACCTTGTCAGCCGTCATTTCGTACTGAAGGCCACCGTCGGGCAGGTACTGATGGGTGTGCGTATTGACCGCATAGTAGTCAATGACGTTCTCGTCGACCGAGCTCACCGGCTGGTCCATGAAGCTTTCCGGGTTGATGTTCCAGTAGCCTACGGCACCGAACAACAGTACCAGCACCCCGAAAAACACCAGCTTTCGAATTTTCTTGCTGAACATAAATGGCTTCTATAGATAGGCGGAGTGGGCCGCTTCAAGGTTGCCTTGCGCGCTCAGGATCAGTTCGCAGAATTCGCGTGCAGCACCTTCGCCGCCGCGCGCCTGTGTAACGCCGTGAGCGTGTTGGCGGACAAAACCGGCCGCATTGGCAACCGCCATGCCCAGACCGACGCGTCGTATGACCGGCAAGTCTGGCAGATCATCGCCCAGATAGGCGACCTGTTCGTAACTCAGGTTCAATTCGGCCAGCAGTTGGTCCAGCACCACCAGCTTGTCTTCGCGACCCTGATAAAGGTGCTCGATGCCGAGGTTTTTTGCCCGACGCTCGACCACAGGTGTCTTTCTGCCGCTGATAATGGCAGTGGTCACTCCGGAGGCTATCAGCATTTTGATGCCTTGGCCGTCGAGTGTGTTGAATGTCTTGAATTCGCTGCCGTCTTCCAGGAAGTACAGCCGGCCATCGGTCAGTACGCCATCGACGTCGAAAATCGCCAGTTTGATGGCTTTGCCGCGTTGCATCAGTTCGCTGTTCGCTGCCTGAGTCTGCATTTACATCACTCCCGCGCGCAGTAGATCCTGCAGGTTGAACGCACCCGTCGGTCGGTCGTTCGCATCAACCACGATCAGCGCGCCGATCTTGTAGTCTTCCATGATTTTCAGGGCTTCGGCGGCCAGCATGTCTGCATGGGCCGTCTTGCCATGAACTGTCATGACCTCATCGATGGTCGTTTCACGGATGTCGACCGGGCGATCCAGTGTGCGACGTAGATCGCCGTCGGTGAATATTCCGGCCAGCGTGCCATCGGCTTCCAGAATTGCCGTCATGCCCAGGCCCTTGCGCGTCATCTCCAACAGCGCATCACGCAACAGCGTGCCGCGTTGAACCACGGGCAGGGCATCGCCGGAATGCATGACGTGTTCGACCTTGAGCAGCAGGCGTCGTCCCAGCGCACCTCCCGGATGGGAGAAGGCAAAGTCTTCGGCTGTGAAGCCCCGGGCTTCAAGCAGCGCAACGGCCAGCGCATCACCCATCACCAGCGTAGCGGTAGTCGATGAGGTTGGCGCCAGATTCAACGGGCAGGCTTCATGCTCGACCTGTACGTTCAGATTGACGTCTGCGGCCTTGGCCAGGGTCGACTCGGGGTTGCCGGTCAGGCTGATCATCCTGATGCCCAGTCGTTTGATCAAAGGCAGCAGGGTGACGATTTCGTTGGTGGTGCCCGAGTTGGACAGCGCAAGAATGATGTCGTCACGGGTGATCATGCCCATGTCGCCATGGCTCGCTTCGGCCGGGTGAACGAAAAAGGACGTGGTGCCGGTGCTCGCCAGCGTCGCGGCGATCTTGTTGCCGATATGTCCGGACTTGCCCATTCCGACCACGACGACACGTCCCTTGCTGGCCAGGATCATCTCGCACGCACGCACGAAATCGGCATCAAGACGGCCCAGCAAGCCTTCTACGGCTTCGATCTCGAGGCGGATGGTGCGTTGCGCGGATTGAATCAGGTCACTGGATTGGTTCATAACTTGAAATGGTCGGCCTGCTGAAAGGCGGCGATTATAGCGGTAATGTACGATTCCCTCACGTCTGATCGTCGTTGTGTTTTTTATAAACGAATTTCCTACGCTTTGGAGGGTCTGTAGCTGGGCGGTGCAGGTTGCACTGCAAACGGCGCTGCTGATGGGGCGCTTAATGGTTATCCGGTGAATATCTGAACCTACTGGTTCTCTTCTTGGGTGGCGTGTCGCTGCGATGGTATAGTCCGCCGCTCGTTCGGCCCGCCTGGACGGCTTGTCTCCCTTTGGGGGTTGGCGGCTGAGGAGGGAGGCTGTATCGCAAGGAGTTTAGATGAGTCCTGATAACGCTTACGCGGTCGAGTTGAAAGGGGTTTCCTTCAAACGCGGCACGCGCAGCATTTTCAATAATGTCGATATTCGTATTCCTCGGGGCAAAGTCACCGGGATCATGGGGCCTTCCGGCTGCGGCAAGACTACGCTGCTGCGCCTGATGGGCGCACAGCTGCGTCCGAGCGAAGGTCAGGTGTGGGTCAACGGCCAGAACCTGCCGGATCTGTCGCGCAGTGACCTGTTCGACGCCCGCAAGCAGATGGGCGTGCTGTTTCAGAGCGGCGCGCTGTTCACCGATCTGGACGTGTTCGAAAACGTGGCATTCCCGCTGCGTGTTCACACCGAACTGCCGGAAGAGATGATCCGCGATATCGTGCTGCTCAAGCTGCAGGCCGTCGGGCTGCGCGGGGCGGTCGAACTGATGCCTGACGAACTGTCAGGTGGCATGAAGCGCCGTGTTGCGCTGGCGCGTGCCATTGCCCTTGATCCACAGATTCTCATGTACGACGAACCCTTTGTCGGGCAGGACCCCATTGCAATGGGCGTTCTGGTGCGTCTGATCAGGCTGCTCAACGATGCACTGGGCATTACCAGCATCGTGGTGTCCCATGACCTGAGCGAAACCGCGAGCATTGCCGATTACCTGTACGTCGTCGGTGACGGACAGGTGCTGGGGCAGGGCACGCCGCAGGAACTGATGTCCTCGGACAATCCGCGCATTCGTCAATTCATGACCGGCGAACCAGACGGCCCTGTGCCATTTCATTATCCTGCGCCGGATTTCCGCGAAGACCTGTTGGGGAAGCGCTGATGCGCAAGAAGTCATTGATGGACCGTATCCGCCTGCTTGGGCGTGCGGCCATAGATATCGTTACCGTGCTGGGCCGTTCGGGAATATTTCTCGGCAATGCCCTGCTGGGGCGCGGCGGGACCGGCAGCAGTTTTCAATTGCTGGTCAAGCAGCTGTACTCGGTCGGCGTCATGTCGCTGGTCATTATTGTCGTCTCCGGTGCATTCATCGGCATGGTGCTGGCGCTGCAGGGTTTCA
The DNA here is from genome assembly GCF_030209155.1 of Pseudomonas sp. fls2-241-TYG-175. Taxonomy (NCBI): domain Bacteria; kingdom Pseudomonadati; phylum Pseudomonadota; class Gammaproteobacteria; order Pseudomonadales; family Pseudomonadaceae; genus Pseudomonas; species Pseudomonas sp. fls2-241-TYG-175. The sequence goes on from NZ_JARVSO010000011.1 coordinate 43,489, forward strand.
GCATCCTGACCAAATACGGTTCCGAGCAAGCGGTCGGGCAGATGGTTGCGCTGACGCTGTTGCGTGAACTGGGGCCGGTCGTGACCGCTCTACTGTTCGCTGGCCGTGCGGGTTCCGCACTGACCGCCGAGATCGGCAACATGAAGTCTACGGAGCAGTTGTCGAGCCTGGAGATGATCGGTGTCGATCCGCTCAAGTACATCGTTGCGCCGCGTCTGTGGGCAGGTTTCATTTCGTTGCCGATTCTGGCGATGATTTTCAGCGTGGTCGGCATCTGGGGTGGATCCTGGGTAGCGATCGACTGGCTGGGCGTCTATCAGGGCTCCTTCTGGTCGAACATGCAGAACAGCGTTTCCTTCACGAACGATGTGCTCAATGGGGTCATCAAAAGCGTCGTATTTGCTTTTGTGGTGACATGGATTGCCGTTTTCCAGGGTTATGACTGCGATCCCACTTCCGAGGGGATCAGCCGTGCGACGACCAAGACCGTGGTGTATGCCTCGCTTGCAGTGTTGGGCCTGGACTTTATTTTGACCGCCTTGATGTTTGGAGATTTCTGATGCAAAACCGCGCCATCGAAACCGGTGTCGGCCTGTTCCTGCTGGCCGGGATACTGGCTCTGCTCTTGCTGGCCCTGCGAGTCAGTGGTCTGAGCACCAGTGCGACCAACGACAGTTATAAACTTTATGCCTACTTCGACAATATTGCCGGTTTGACTGTCAGAGCCAAGGTAAGCATGGCCGGCGTCACGATCGGCCGGGTCACCGCGATCGATCTGGATCGCGACACCTATACCGGTCGTGTCACGCTGGAGATCCAGAAGAAGGTAGACAACCTTCCGGCAGACTCCACGGCGTCGATCCTGACGGCGGGTCTGCTGGGTGAGAAATACATTGGTTTGAGCGTAGGTGGCGATCAAGCGCTGCTCAAGGATGGCTCGACCATCCATGACACGCAGTCATCCCTCGTTCTTGAGGACCTGATCGGGAAGTTCCTGCTCAATACTGTAAGCAAAGACGCCAAATGAGGAGCTATAAATGATCTCGATTCTGCGCCGTGGCCTTTTGGTATTGCTGGCCGCACTGCCGATGCTGGCCAATGCCGCACCAGCAACGTCGGCCCACGACCTTGTGGATCGCACCACCAAGGAATTGCTGAGCGATCTGGCGACCAACAGAGAGCAGTACAAAGCCAATCCAGGCGCCTTCTATGATGCCCTGAACCGCATCGTCGGCCCTGTGGTGGATGCCGATGGCATTTCCCGCAGCATCATGACGGTCAAGTATTCGCGCAAGGCCACGCCTGAGCAGATGCAGCGCTTTCAGGAAAACTTCAAGCGCAGCCTGATGCAGTTCTACGGTAACGCCTTGCTGGAGTACAACAATCAGGGCATTACCGTTTCGCCTGCCAAGCAGGAAGGTGCCGACCGGACCAGCGTAGACATGCAGGTCAAAGGCAATAACGGTGCGGTTTACCCGGTTTCCTACACCCTTGAGATGGTCAATGGTGAGTGGAAGGTGCGTAACGTCATCATTAACGGTATCAACATTGGTAAATTGTTCCGCGATCAGTTCGCCGACGCCATGCAGCGCAACGGCAACGATCTGGACAAGACAATCAATGGCTGGGCTGGCGAAGTCGCCAAGGCCAAGGAAACCACCGACGAAGCTGCACAGAAGCCTGCGCAATGAGTGAGACAGCTGTCCGTCTGGTCGGGCCTGGCGAGCTGAAGCTGGTCGGGGTTCTGGATTACCGCAGCGGGCCGCAACTGCGCAAGCAGGGCGCGGCGCTGATCAGGTCCGGCGACCTCGACACCCTGACGCTGGACTGCTCGGGCGTCGAGAAATCCAGCAGCGTGGGCCTTGCCCTGCTGCTGGCGTTCATGCGGGATGCCAGCGAAGCCGGCAAGTCGATCAAGGTGCAGTCGCTGCCCGAAGACATGCGTAAAATTGCCCAGGTTTCCGGACTGAACGAGCTTCTGGACATCCATTAACAGGTCAATCGGAAAAGCCCTCTGTCCGGCACCCTGTCATCGGGGTTCGCATAGCATGGGCTTTTTTGTATCATGGCCGACCCGCGCGCGTTCAGCGCCGATCGAGGTTAAGCATGCAGGCCCTAGAAGTGAAAGCCTTCCTTGAAGGAAAGCTGCCCGAAATCAACGTGGAAGTCGAAGGCGAAGGCTGCAACTTCCAGCTGAACGTGATCAGTGACGAGATGGCCACATTGAGCCCCGTCAAGCGTCAGCAACAGATTTATGCCCATCTGAACCCTTGGATTGCCGATGGCAGTATCCACGCGGTGACTATGAAATTTTTCAGCCGCGCTGCCTGGGCCGAGCGCACCTGAGCCAATTGGTGTCGAGATTCTAATGGATAAATTGATTATTACCGGTGGCGCTCGCCTTGATGGCGAAATTCGCATCTCCGGGGCAAAGAACGCTGCGCTGCCGATCCTGGCTGCGACCCTGCTGGCCGATGGGCCGGTTACCGTTCAGAACCTGCCGCACCTGCACGACATCACCACCATGATCGAGCTGTTCGGCCGCATGGGCATCGAGCCTGTGATCGACGAAAAGCTGAGCGTGGAAATCGATCCTCGCACCATCAAGACCCTCATTGCACCGTACGAACTGGTCAAGACCATGCGTGCGTCGATCCTGGTACTCGGACCGATGGTCGCCCGCTTCGGCGAAGCGGAAGTCGCATTGCCTGGCGGTTGCGCCATCGGTTCGCGTCCGGTCGACCTGCACATCCGTGGTCTTGAAGCCATGGGCGCGGTCATCGACGTCGAAGGCGGCTACATCAAGGCAAAGGCGCCGGAAGGCGGCCTGCGTGGTGCCAATTTCTTCTTCGATACCGTGAGCGTGACCGGTACCGAGAACATCATGATGGCCGCGAGCCTGGCGAACGGTCGCAGCGTGCTGCAGAACGCTGCGCGTGAGCCTGAAGTGGTCGATCTGGCCAACTTCCTGATCGCCATGGGTGCAAAAATCCACGGCGCAGGCACCGACACCATCACCATCGATGGCGTGAAGCGTCTGGGTTCGGCGACCTACAAGGTCATGCCTGACCGTATCGAAACCGGTACCTATCTGGTTGCCGCTGCCGTCACTGGCGGTCGCGTCAAGGTCAAGGACACCGATCCGACCATCCTGGAAGCTGTGCTGCTCAAGCTCCAGGAAGCCGGCGCCGAGATCACCACCGGCAACGACTGGATCGAACTGAACATGCACGGCAAGCGGCCCAAGGCTGTGAACGTGCGGACCGCCCCTTACCCGGCGTTCCCGACCGACATGCAGGCGCAGTTCATTTCGCTTAACGCCATCGCTGAAGGCACTGGCGCCGTGATCGAAACCATCTTCGAAAACCGTTTCATGCACGTGTACGAAATGCACCGCATGGGCGCGCACATTCAGGTGGAAGGCAACACGGCCATTGTGACCGGCATGCCAAGCCTCAAGGGCGCGCCAGTGATGGCGACCGACCTGCGTGCTTCGGCCAGTCTGGTGATTTCGGCTCTGGTCGCTGAAGGCGATACCCTGATCGACCGCATCTACCACATAGACCGTGGTTACGAGTGCATCGAAGAGAAGCTGCAGATGCTGGGCGCCAAGATCCGTCGCGTTCCGGGCTAGTGGTGAACGTCCCCGGCGCTTCACGTGCGCCGGGGGCGTCGTTCGATAGCAGGTGTGATTTCTGATTCGTTTCACCTCGGGCATCCTGTGCCGGAGGGTTGTCATGCGCCGTTTGCGTCATGCCAAAAGTTTCCTGATAAGGACTTACGTTTCCCATGTTGACCATCGCACTGTCCAAGGGCCGCATTCTTGACGACACCCTGCCGCTTCTCGCTGAAGCAGGCATCGTGCCGACCGAGAATCCGGACAAGAGCCGCAAGCTCATCATTCCCACGACCCAGCCTGACGTGCGTCTGCTGATTGTGCGTGCCACTGACGTACCTACGTATGTCGAGCATGGCGCCGCCGATCTGGGTGTGGCGGGCAAGGATGTGCTGATGGAATACACCGGTCAGGGCCTTTACGAGCCTCTGGATCTGCAGATTGCCAAGTGCAAGCTGATGACCGCCGGTGCCATCGGCGCTGTAGAGCCCAAGGGCCGTCTGCGCGTCGCTACCAAATTCGTCAACGTCGCCAAGCGTTATTACGCCGAGCAGGGTCGTCAGGTCGACATCATCAAGCTGTACGGCTCGATGGAACTGGCTCCGCTGATCGGTCTGGCCGACAAGATCATCGATGTGGTCGACACCGGCAACACCCTGCGTGCCAATGGTCTTGAACCGCAGGAACTGATCGCGACCATCAGCTCGCGTCTGGTGGTCAACAAGGCTTCCATGAAAATGCAGCACGCGCGCATTCAGGCGCTCATCGACACCCTGCGCAAGGCAGTGGAGTCGCGACACCGCGGCTGACCCGATCACGCAACGTTGAGTTGCGTCCAGCTATCCGTGTCATAGCCAAATTTCTCAGGTGCCTGCGCGGATAGCTTGGTAGCTTTAGGCTCCTGAGCATCCGCCAATTATTGAGGCCCTCGCCATGACCACTTCCACCGCTATTCGCCGACTCGATGCTGCCGACCCGGATTTCGCCCGACATCTGGATCATCTGCTGAGCTGGGAAAGTGTGTCTGACGACTCGGTCAATCAGCGCGTGCTCGACATCATCAAGGCCGTGCGTGAGCGAGGCGACGCTGCACTGGTCGAGTTCACCCAGCGCTTCGATGGTCTGCAGGTCGCCTCGATGGCCGATCTGATCCTGCCCCGCGAACGTCTGGAACTCGCGCTGACACGCATCACGCCAGTCCAGCGTCAGGCGCTCGAGAAAGCCGCCGAGCGGGTTCGCAGCTACCACGAAAAGCAAAAGCAGGATTCCTGGAGCTACACCGAGGCCGACGGCACCGTGCTTGGCCAGAAGGTGACGCCGCTGGATCGTGCCGGTCTGTACGTACCGGGCGGCAAGGCGTCCTACCCTTCGTCAGTGTTGATGAACGCCATTCCCGCCAAGGTGGCGGGTGTGACCGAGGTGGTCATGGTCGTGCCGACGCCGCGTGGCGAGATCAACGAACTGGTGTTGGCTGCGGCCTGCATTGCTGGCGTTGACCGTGTATTCACCATTGGTGGCGCGCAGGCTGTTGCCGCACTGGCCTACGGCACCGAGAGCGTGCCGAAGGTCGACAAGGTGGTCGGCCCGGGCAACATTTATGTCGCCACGGCCAAGCGCCACGTGTTTGGCCAGGTGGGCATCGACATGATCGCAGGTCCTTCCGAGATTCTAGTGGTGTGTGACGGTCAGACCGATCCTGACTGGATCGCGATGGACCTGTTCTCCCAGGCCGAGCATGACGAAGACGCGCAGGCGATTCTGGTCAGTCCGGACGCTGAGTTCCTGGACAAGGTCGCGGCCAGCATCACTCGTCTGCTGCCAACGATGGAGCGTGCGGCCATCGTCGAGACATCCATCAATGGTCGCGGCGCGCTGATCAAGGTGGCTGACATGGCGCAGGCCATTGAAGTGGCCAACCGCATTGCCCCCGAGCACCTGGAGTTGTCGGTGGCCGACCCTGAAGCCTGGCTGCCGCATATTCGTCACGCAGGAGCGATCTTCATGGGCCGTCACACCTCCGAGGCGCTGGGCGATTACTGCGCGGGCCCCAACCACGTGTTGCCGACCTCCGGCACGGCGCGTTTCTCGTCGCCGCTGGGTGTCTACGATTTCCAGAAGCGCTCCTCGATCATTTATTGCTCGCCGGAGGGCGCATCGGAACTGGGCAAGACGGCATCCGTACTGGCCCGTGGCGAATCGCTGAGCGGCCATGCCCGCAGCGCCGAATACCGAATTACCGACCCGAGCTGGAAAGCCGGCAGCACAGAGGAAGGCAACTGATGAGCAAGTTCTGGAGTCTCTTCGTTCGCGATCTGGTGCCTTATGTGCCGGGCGAGCAGCCGAAGCTGAGCAAGCTGGTCAAACTCAATACCAATGAAAATCCCTACGGCCCGTCGCCCAAGGCGCTTGACGCCATGCGCGCTGCGCTGACCGACGACCTGCGTCTTTACCCTGATCCCAACAGCGATCTGCTCAAGCAGGCGGTGGCCCGTTATTACAGCGTCCAGCCGAACCAGGTGTTTCTGGGCAACGGCTCCGATGAAGTGCTGGCCCATATTTTCTACGGGTTGTTCAAACACGATGCACCGCTGCTGTTCCCGGACATCAGTTACAGCTTCTACCCGGTCTATTGCGGCCTGTATGGCATTGATTATGAAGCCGTGGCGCTGGACGAGCAGTTCCAGATCCGTGTCGAGGATTATGCGCGCCCGAATGCCGGGATCATCTTCCCCAACCCGAATGCGCCTACCGGCTGCCTGATGGCGCTGGATACAGTCGAGCAGATCATCAAATCCAGCCCGGATTCGGTCGTGGTCGTGGACGAGGCGTACATCGACTTCGGCGGCGAGACCGCGATTTCGCTGGTCAATCGTTATCCGAACCTGCTGGTGACCCAGACCCTGTCCAAGTCGCGCTCGCTGGCAGGCCTGCGCGTCGGTCTTGCGGTGGGTCATCCTGATCTGATCGAAGCGCTGGAGCGGGTCAAGAACAGCTTCAACTCCTACCCGCTGGACCGAATGGCCAACGTGGGCGCTGCTGCGGCATTCGATGATATCGAGCACTTCGAAATGACGCGCAACAAGGTCATTGAAAGCCGTGAAGTGCTGGTTGGACAGCTGCAGGCCAAGGGTTTCGAGGTCCTGCCTTCAGCCGCCAACTTCATCTTCGCTCGCCACCCACAGCACGATGCTGCCGGACTGGCTGCGAAACTGCGCGAGCAAGGGGTGATCGTGCGCCACTTCAAGCAGCAGCGCATCGCACAGTTCCTGCGCATCAGTATTGGTACGCCGGAGCAGCATCAGGCGCTGCTGGAAGGGTTGAGCGACATCTGAGGGATGTGACGCCCGGCGTCACATTCGACAGCGGACGCGGAGCGTCCTGGGCTGCGTTACTACGCAGAGTGGCGCGATCATCAAGAACAGCGATGATCGTGCCCATCGCTCAGCGTGGGCATGCCTCCCGGGACGCTCCGTGTCCCATCGGGTCTGATCACGCAACGGGATCAGTCATCCCGTCCGTTTCAAATCACTCAGGATTCGCAGCAGGCGTCGGCGCGGGAGGTGGGCGCAGGCCCACTTCGGCGCTAAGGCGCAGTTCCTTGCCGTTACGCATCACGTCGATGGCAATCTTGTCCTTGGGTTTGGTGCGCGCCACCTGGTTCATCGAGCGACGGCCATCGCCGGCCGGTTCGCCGTTGATACTCAGAATGACGTCACCCAACTGCAGGCCGGCTTTCTGCGCCGGTCCGTCGCGGAAGATACCGGCGACCACGATGCCCGGACGATCTTTCAAGCCGAACGACTCGGCCAGTTCCTGAGTCAGCGGCTGAACCTCGATACCCAGCCAGCCACGAATCACCTGACCGTGTTCGATGATCGACTTCATGACGTCCATCGCCAGTTTGGTCGGGATGGCAAAACCGATGCCTTGCGAGCCACCGGACTTGGAAAAGATCGCCGTGTTGATGCCGGTCAGGTTGCCGCTGGCATCCACCAGCGCGCCGCCCGAGTTGCCGGGGTTGATCGCTGCGTCGGTCTGAATGAAGTCTTCGTAGGTGTTGAGCCCCAGCTGGTTGCGGCCCGTGGCGCTGATAATGCCCATGGTCACTGTCTGGCCGACTCCAAACGGGTTGCCGATGGCCAGTGCCACATCGCCGATGCGAATGCCGTCAGAGCGGGCAATGGTGATCGACGGCAGGTTTTTCAGGTCGATTTTCAGGACTGCCAGATCGGTTTCAGGGTCGTTGCCGATCACGCGAGCGATGGTTTCGCGACCGTCCTTGAGCGCCACGACAATCTGGTCTGCGCCGATGGTCACGTGGTTGTTGGTCAGCAGGTAGCCTTCCGGGCTCATGATCACGCCGGAGCCCAGGCTGGATTCCATGCGCTTCTGTTTGGGGGTGTTGTCGCCGAAAAAGCGACGGAACTGGGGATCTTCGAACAGTGGGTTGGCGCCCTTGTTCACCATCTTGGTGGTATACAGGTTCACCACGGCGGGCGCGGCCGCGCTCACCGCGTCGGCGTAGGAAGAAGGACCCTGCATGATATTGGTGGTCTGCGGTGCCTGTTGCAGATTGACATCCAGGCTGGGCAATCCTACCCATTGTGGATAACGCTGAATGATCAGCATGGCGATAAGCACACCGGCCAGCAGTGGCCAGCCGAAAAAGCGCAGAGCCTTGAGCATTGAACAAGTCCTGATGGTTTCGGCGCAGAAATTTTTGCCACGGGTGCGCCATAATGGCGGGCATTATACGAGCACAAAGCAGCTCTGAACTGCATATTTAGGAGTCTTTTATGGCTGTTGCCCTGAGCACCCTGGTAGAAGAAGCCGACCGCTATCTCAATAGCGCCCGTATTCAGGATTACTGCCCCAATGGCCTGCAGGTCGAAGGCCGTCCGCAGGTGATGCGGATCGTCAGCGGCGTCACGGCGAGCCAGGCGCTGCTGGACGCGGCGGTCGAGGCGCAGGCTGATCTGATTCTTGTGCACCACGGCTATTTCTGGAAGGGCGAGAACCCTTGCGTTGTCGGCATGAAGCAGCGTCGCCTGAAAACCTTGCTCAAGCACGACATCAGCCTGCTGGCCTATCACCTGCCGCTCGATGTGCATCCCGACGTGGGCAACAACGTGCAGTTGGCGCGTCAACTGGATATCACCGTCGAAGGTCCTCTCGATCCGGAAAACCCCAAAGTGATCGGTCTGATCGGTTCCTTGTCCGAGGCCGTGACCCCGCGCGATTTCGCCCGTCGTGTCCAGGAGGCGCTGGGTCGCGAGCCGTTGCTGATCGAGGGCAGCCAGATGATTCGTCGCGTCGGCTGGTGCACGGGAGGTGGTCAGGGTTACATCGATCAGGCGGTGCTTGAAGGCGTCGATCTGTTCCTGAGCGGCGAAGCGTCAGAGCAGACCTTTCACAGTGCGCGAGAAAACGACATCAGCTTCATTGCCGCCGGGCACCACGCCACCGAACGTTATGGTGTTCAGGCGCTGGGTGATTATCTGGCGCGGCGCTTTGCCGTCGAGCACATTTTTATCGACTGCCCAAACCCGATCTGATCCATCAAACGGCGGAGCATATGCATAGATCGTTTCGATCTAGCCGCCGCGCTGATTAGCGATATCGTGCATGATAAAGTGCACGGCTCGAATACGGCCCGCAGGCCGCCCCGGGTTTTCCCGGTCCAACGAACGTGAGTAACCATGGTTGATAAACTGACGCATCTGAAACAGCTGGAGGCGGAAAGCATCCACATCATCCGCGAGGTCGCCGCCGAGTTCGATAACCCGGTGATGCTGTACTCGATCGGCAAGGATTCGGCCGTGATGCTGCATCTGGCGCGCAAGGCTTTCTTTCCGGGCAAGCTGCCGTTTCCGGTCATGCATGTCGATACCCGCTGGAAATTCCAGGAAATGTATCGCTTCCGCGACCAGATGGTCGAGGAAATGGGCCTGGACCTGATCACCCACATCAACCCCGATGGCGTGGCGCAGGGCATCAACCCATTCACCCACGGCAGTGCCAAGCACACCGATATCATGAAAACCGAGGGCCTCAAGCAGGCACTGGACAAGCATGGTTTCGACGCAGCTTTCGGTGGCGCACGTCGCGACGAAGAGAAGTCCCGCGCCAAGGAGCGCGTGTATTCCTTCCGCGACAGCAAGCACCGCTGGGACCCGAAGAACCAGCGTCCCGAGCTGTGGAACGTGTACAACGGCAACGTCAACAAGGGCGAGTCGATCCGCGTGTTCCCGCTGTCGAACTGGACCGAGCTGGACATCTGGCAGTACATCTACCTTGAAGGCATCCCGATTGTGCCGCTGTACTTCGCGGCCGAGCGTGACGTGATCGAGAAGAACGGCACGCTGATCATGATCGACGACGATCGTATCCTCGAACACCTGACGGACGAGGAAAAGGCGCGCATCGTCAAGAAGAAGGTGCGTTTCCGCACGCTCGGCTGCTACCCGTTGACCGGTGCCGTCGAATCCGAAGCCACCAGCCTGACTGACATCATTCAGGAAATGCTGCTGACGCGAACTTCCGAACGTCAGGGCCGGGTCATCGACCACGATGGCGCAGGCTCGATGGAAGAAAAGAAACGTCAGGGTTATTTCTAAGGGGGTGTCACATGTCGCATCAATCTGATTTGATCAGTGAGGACATCCTCGCTTATCTGGGCCAGCACGAACGCAAGGAAATGCTGCGCTTTCTTACCTGTGGCAACGTCGACGACGGCAAGAGCACGTTGATCGGACGCCTGCTGCACGATTCCAAGATGATCTACGAAGATCATCTGGAAGCCATTACCCGTGACTCCAAGAAGTCCGGCACCACAGGCGACGACGTCGATCTGGCGTTGCTGGTGGACGGTCTGCAGGCCGAGCGCGAGCAGGGCATCACCATCGATGTCGCCTACCGCTACTTCTCCACGGCCAAGCGCAAATTCATCATTGCCGATACCCCGGGCCACGAGCAGTACACCCGCAACATGGCCACCGGTGCATCGACCTGCGATTTGGCGATCATTCTGGTGGATGCGCGTTACGGCGTGCAGACCCAGACCCGTCGCCACAGCTACATCGCATCCCTGCTGGGCATCAAACACATCGTGGTCGCCATCAACAAGATGGACCTCAACGGCTTCGATGAGGGCGTGTTCGAGTCGATCAAGGCCGATTACCTGAAGTTTGCCGAAGGCATTGCCTTCAAGCCGACCACCATGGCTTTCGTGCCGATGTCGGCGCTCAAGGGCGACAACGTGGTCAACCGCAGCGAGCGTTCGCCGTGGTACACCGGCCAGTCGCTGATGGAAATTCTGGAAACTGTCGAAATCGCCAGTGACCGCAACTACACCGACCTGCGTTTCCCGGTGCAGTACGTCAACCGTCCGAACCTAAACTTCCGTGGCTTTGCCGGTACGCTGGCGAGCGGCATCGTGCACAAGGGCGATGAAATCGTCGTGCTGCCGTCGGGCAAGAGCAGCCGCGTGAAATCCATCGTCACCTTCGAAGGCGAGCTGGAGCAGGCCGGTCCCGGTCAGGCCGTGACGCTGACCATGGAAGACGAGATCGACATCTCCCGTGGCGACCTGTTGGTGCATGCCGACAACGTCCCGCAGGTCAGCGACGCGTTCGACGCCATGCTGGTCTGGATGGCTGAGGAGCCGATGCTGCCGGGCAAGAAATACGACATCAAACGCGCCACCAGCTACGTGCCGGGTTCGATTGCCAGTATTACCCACAGGGTGGACGTGAACACGCTGGTCGAAGGCCCTGCCAGTTCGCTGCAGTTGAACGAGATCGGCCGCGTCAAGATCAGCCTTGACGCGCCTATCGCGCTGGACGGCTACGACAGCAACCGCACCACCGGTGCGTTCATCGTCATCGACCGTTTGACCAACGGCACGGTAGCGGCGGGCATGATCATCGCCAAGCCGGTCAGTGCCGGTGGCTCGACGCATCATGGTGAGTCGGCGCACGTGACCACTCAGGAGCGCGCTCAGCGCTTCGGTCAGCAGCCAGCCACCGTGCTGTTCAGTGGCCTGTCGGGCGCGGGTAAAAGCACACTGGCCTACGCGGTCGAGCGCAAGCTGTTCGACATGGGCCGCGCCGTATACGTGCTGGATGGCCAGAACCTGCGTCACGACCTGAACAAAGGCCTGCCGCAGAACCGTGCCGGTCGTACCGAGAACTGGAGCCGTGCCGCTCACGTGGCGCGTCAGTTCAACGAAGCCGGTCTGTTGACCCTGGCCGCGTTCGTGGCACCGGATGCCGAAGGCCGTGAACGCGTGAAAGCGCTGATCGGCAAGGATCGCCTCGTGACGGTCTACGTCCAGGCATCGCCTGCCATCTGCCGTGAGCGTGATCCTCAGGGCCTGTACGCTGCCGACGGCGACAACATCCCGGGCGAGTCCTTCCCGTACGACGTGCCGCTGGATGCCGATCTGGTGATCGACACCCAGACGCTGACAGTGGATGAAGGCGTGAAGCGGGTGCTGGACGTATTGCGCAGCCGCGGCGCGATCTGAGTCTCAGCCTGTTACAGAAAACCCGCCGATGATGGCGGGTTTTTTGTTTGATCGTGGCGCCAGGGATTGAGTCGCATGACCTTGAAAAGCCCGTGCGGGCAATCAAGGATTGATCGGACAACCTCCCCGGTGCGGATCCATTGTGCATGCATGTTCAAGGTCCGGGATGCTGTGTTTGATCAGATAGCAGTCTTTCTCGCAGTCTCCTGACACGCAGCCAGACAGCATGGCGAGCATAAGCAAACAGATGATTTTTCGCATGGAGTCTCCCTCTCGGCGCTTTTATTCTCTGGATACGAAGGTAACAAACCACTTTCAATCGCCATTCATGCATTTTCGCGATGACGATGAAATGGGGCTGTCTCGCATTTGAGTGTCAGTCGGGTCTCTGGCTTGAGCTGAAAGATGTAGCAGTCCTTTACGCAATCGCCAAGAACGCAGCTGGCTGTGAGCACGCATCCCCAAGAAAATTCTATTCATCGATTCCTCCTTGAGTAGGCAGGAAGATACGGAGGCGGGGCGATGGCAGGTAGAGCGTGTAGTCCCTGACGGTCGTAGGAATTTTCTGCGTTGTCTGAGAGTCTTTGAAATCTTACGTAGTAGCTATGGCAGACATAAAAAAGCCGCCGTTCATTTCGAATGGCGGCTTTCGGTAGGACTGGCGGTTTCGTTACTTCTTCAAACCGTAATGCTCGTCCAGCATGCCCGGGGTGTCAGGCGATTTTGGCGCGTAATCCTTTGGGGCTTCGGTGTTGCGTGGCGGTGTCAGGCGGTCGCGAGGAGCCTGGTTGGCCTCCGGGTGCAGAGCGGCCAGCAAACGTTGGCGGGTCAGTTCGTCAAGGGCCAGACGGTTGGCGCCCTCGGCGAGATGCTCCTGTACGTCGTGGTAGCTTTGCGAAAGCTTCTGGACCAGGTTAGCCGTACTGTTGAAGTGAGTGACCACCTCGTTCTGATAGGTATCGAAACGCTCCTGAATGTCATCCAGCTGGCGCTGGGTGCTGTTCGGAACGGTGTTGGGCAGCAGACGTGCGACCAGGAAACCAATGACGACACCGGCAACCAGGGCGAGAGTCGGCAGCAACCAGACTAAGAGCGAGTGTTCCACGAGTCCTTCCTCTATAAACGGCTTTGCTTTACGTTAACGGCTCGAACCTGCGCTGTATACCCGCGACGTGTCGTTGATATGCAAGCCACAGACAATCAGCTAGACGAGTTGACCCATTTCGAGGTCACGGAGTTCTTTTTGCTCATGCGCGAAACCCCACTATTCATCGATGGCCCCGAGGGCCAGATCGAAGCACTGTATCAGGACGTACCCGATGCCAGAGGCGTCGCACTGATCTGCCATCCTAACCCGATCCAGGGTGGAACGATGCTCAATAAAGTCGTCTCCACGTTACAGCGCACTGCGCGGGACGAAGGCCTGATCACCCTGCGCTTCAATTATCGTGGCGTCGGCGCCAGTGCCGGAACGTCAGTGGCAGGGCCTGGCGAGATCGATGACGCACAGGCTGCCGCCAAATGGCTACGTGAAAAACACCCGGATCTTCCAATGACCCTGTTCGGCTTTTCCTTCGGCGGTTACGTCGCGGCGAATCTGGGTGGCCGGCTTGAAGCACAGGGCGAAAAACTCAAGCACCTGTTTCTGGTCGCCGCCGCCGCTTCTCGCCTGCAGGACCACAGTGTGCTGCCGCAGAATTGCCCGCTGACGGTGATTCAGCCCGAAACCGACGAAGTCATCGAACCGGAAACCGTCTACGCCTGGTCGGCTGCGCTGCAGCGTCCCCATGAGCTGCTGAAAGTGGCAGAATGCGGACACTTTTTTCACGGCAAGCTGACCGATCTCAAAGAATTGATCCTGCCGCGTCTCTCCAATTGATTGCAGCCCATAGATAAGCGACCTGCCATGACCACTCGTATCCTGACCGGTATCACGACCACCGGCACCCCCCATCTGGGTAACTACGCGGGCGCGATTCGCCCGGCCATCGTCGCCAGCCGTCAGAGCGGCTTCGACTCGTTCTATTTTCTGGCCGATTACCACGCGCTGATCAAATGCGATGACCCGCTGCGCATTCAGCGCTCGCGTCTGGAAATCGCAGCGACCTGGCTGGCTGCGGGTCTGGACGTTGATCGCGTGACGTTCTACCGTCAGTCCGACATCCCGGAAATTCCTGAACTGACCTGGCTGCTGACCTGCGTGGCCGCCAAGGGCCTGCTCAACCGTGCGCATGCCTACAAGGCGTCGGTGGACAAGAACGTCGAAGGTGGCGAAGACCCGGACTCCGGCATCACCATGGGGCTGTACAGCTATCCGGTGCTGATGGCGGCAGACATCCTGATGTTCAACGCACATCAGGTCCCGGTGGGTCGCGATCAGATTCAACACGTCGAAATGGCGCGTGATATCGGCCAGCGCTTCAACCACCTGTTCGGCAAGGGCAAGGAATTCTTTGTCATGCCCGAAGCGCTGATCGAGGAGAGTGTCGCGACGCTGCCCGGTCTGGACGGCCGCAAGATGTCCAAGAGCTACGACAACACCATCCCGTTGTTCAGCAGCGCCAAAGAGATGAAGGATGCGATTTCGCGCATCGTGACTGACTCGCGTGCGCCGGGCGAAGCGAAGGATCCGGACAATTCCCATCTGTTCACGCTGTATCAGGCCTTCTCCACGCCCGAGCAATGCGCAGCGTTCCGTGCCGAGTTGCTGGAAGGTCTTGGCTGGGGTGAGGCGAAAAATCGTCTGTTCACGTTGCTGGACGCCGAGTTGGCCGAGAAGCGTGAAAAGTATCTGGGTCTGATCGAGCGTCCCGCCGATCTGGAAGACATTTTGTTGGCGGGTGCCGAGAAGGCCCGTCGTGTCGCCACGCCGTTCCTCGGCGAACTGCGTGAGGCTGTTGGCCTTCGCTCATTCCGTACCGTGGTGCAGGGCGCGGACACCGGCAAGAAGAAAGCCGCCAAGGGCGCACGCTTCGTCAGCTTCCGTGAGGATGACGGCAGCTTCCGTTTCCGTCTGCTGGCGGCCGATGGCGAACAGTTGCTGTTGTCGCGCAATTTTGCCGACGGCAAGGCGGCGGGTGCGGTGAGCAAACAGTTGCAGCAGGGCGGTGAGCTCGATCTGCGTACTGAAGCTGATCGTTTCACGCTCTGGCTGGATGACGCGTGCGTGGCCGACAGTCCGGTGTTTGCCGATGCTGCCGCACGCGACAGCGCCATCCAGACCCTCAAGTCGGCACTCGCTCCTCAACAGGACTGATTGCCATTCCCTGGGGTCGTCGTTACAGTGACGGCCCGTTTTTGTTGCCTTGCTAACGAATATGACGCCCCTAGAACGATATCAAGCTGATCTCAAGCGCCCGGACTTTTTCCATGATGCCGCGCAGGAGAATGCTGTGCGTCATTTGCAGCGCCTGTACGACGATCTGATCGCTTCCCATGACAGCAAGCCCGGCCTGTTCGGCAAGCTGTTCGGCAAGAAAGAGCCGACCCTGGTCAAAGGCCTTTATTTCTGGGGCGGAGTAGGGCGCGGCAAAACCTATCTGGTCGATACCTTCTTCGACGCACTGCCGTTCAAGGACAAGGTCCGTACTCACTTCCACCGCTTCATGAAGCGCGTGCACGAAGAGATGAAGACCCTCAAGGGCGAGAAAAACCCGCTGACGATCATCGCCAGGCGTTTTTCCGATGAGGCACGCGTGATCTGCTTCGACGAGTTCTTCGTGTCCGATATCACTGACGCGATGATCCTCGGCACCTTGATGGAAGAGCTGTTCAAGAACGGTGTAACGCTGGTCGCGACGTCCAACATCGTGCCGGACGGCTTGTACAAGGACGGCCTGCAGCGGGCACGCTTCCTGCCGGCCATCGCGCTGATCAAGCAGAACACCGACATCGTCAACGTCGACAGCGGCGTCGATTATCGTCTGCGTCACCTGGAGCAGGCTGAACTGTTCCACTTCCCGCTCAATGAAGCGGCGCAGGACAGCATGCGCAAAAGCTTCAAGGCGCTGACGCCGGAATGCGCAGAAACCATCGAGAACGATGTGCTGGTGATCGAGAATCGCGAGATTCGTGCCTTGCGCACCTGTGATGACGTGGCCTGGTTCGATTTCCGCGAATTGTGCGACGGCCCGCGTAGCCAGAACGACTACATCGAGCTGGGCAAGATTTTCCACGCCGTGCTGCTCAGTGGTGTCGAGCAGATGGACGTCTCCAAGGACGACATCGCCCGTCGTTTCATCAACATGGTCGACGAATTCTACGATCGCAACGTGAAGCTGATCATCTCGGCGGAAGTCGAGCTGAAGGATTTGTACACCGGCGGTCGACTGATGTTCGAATTCCAGCGCACCCTCAGCCGTTTGCTGGAAATGCAGTCCCACGAGTTTCTGTCGCGGGCGCACAAGCCTTGATGGTTTGAAAGTTAGATACGGAAAGGCCTGCATTGCAGGCCTTTTTCGTTTTTGCGTCCCGCAGGTTTCAGCCGGTCAGGCGGCCTGCTGAAATTGCTGGCGATACTGATTCGGTGACAGTTCGGTGTGTTGGCGGAACAGGCGCGCGAAGAAGCTGGCGTCGTCGTAACCGACTTCGTAGCTGATGGTCTTGATGCTTTTGCGTGAGCCGGACAACAGACCCTTGGCGGTTTCGATGCGCAGGCGTTGCAGGTAATGCAAAGGCTTGTCACCGGTGGCGGTCTGGAAGCGGCGCATGAAGTTGCGAATGCTCATGCCGTGTTCTCTTGCCACATCTTCAAAGCGAAACTTGTCTGCGAAGTGTTCCTCGAGCCAGTGCTGGATCTGCAGGATGATCACGTCCTGATGCAGCTTCTGACCGCCGAAGCCGATTCTGCCCGGTGAATAGGTGCGCCGGACTTCATAAAGAATGTCGCGGGCCACGGCCTGTGCGACGTTTGCACCGCAGAACCGCTCGATCAGATAGATGTACAGGTCGCAGGCAGACGTGGTGCCGCCCGCGCAATACAGGTTGTCGGCGTCGGTCAGGTGTTTCTCCTGATTGAGCAGCACGTTCGGGTAGCGCTCGGCGAACTGGTTGAAAAAGCGCCAGTAGGTGGTCGCTTCCTTGCCATCGAGCAGCCCGGCCTCGGCGAGCCAGAACACCCCGGTGGCTTCTGCGCACAGGACTGCGCCACGGGCATGCTGCTCGCGCAGCCACGGCAGGACCTGAGGGTAACGTTGGCAGAGCGCGTCGAAATCATCCCAGAAGGCCGGGATCACAATGATGTCGCTCTGGCACAGGTCGCCATCCACCGGCAGCGTGACATCGCTGAAGCTGCCGACGGGCTGACCGTCCGGGCTGACAAGGCGTATTTCGAAAGCGGGTACCAGGCCGTGACCCAGTTGTCTGCTGTACCTGAGGCTGGCCAGGTGGAAAAAGTCCTTGGCCTGCATCAGGGTCGAGGCGAACACCTTGTCGGTGGCCAGAATGCTGACGCGCCGCAGAGGCGTTGAGTGTTGGGTTGGCATAGTCTTTATTCTTATATGGGTAAATGGTCAATCAACGGCTGGATCGTCTTATTTTTTCTCGGGCGTGTCCAGTCAGGTCGCAGGCAACCCGAGGTGTGCGGACCTTCCGAAGGCTGGATGGCAGGCGGCAAATATCCTCCATCACGGCGGTCCGGAGCAATAAACAGAACGTGAACGAAAAACCGGTTGAGGTTATTTTTTCAGCCTGTATAATCCGCCAGCTCTTTGCAGTGGAAGTGATGCGCCGTCTGCCGAAGAATCTTGCCGTAGAACGGACGCGCTGACCCGAGCCCCCGATAGCGTCTGTTTCCGGCTGCCTTTGACTTGTCAAAGTACGCACTATTCAGTAAGATCCGCCGTCTCATTTTCAGGGCGGCCCCTGAGGCTATAAAGAATGAAAACTTTTACTGCTAAACCGGAAACAGTTAAGCGCGACTGGTTCGTCGTCGACGCTGCTGGTCAGACCCTGGGTCGTCTGGCCACCGAAATCGCGAGCCGTCTGCGTGGCAAGCACAAACCGGAATACACTCCGCACGTTGATACCGGCGACTACATCGTCGTGATCAATGCCGAGCAGATCCGCGTTACCGGTGCCAAGACTACCGACAAGATCTACTACTCACACTCCGGTTTTCCGGGCGGGATCAAGTCGATCAACTTCGAAAAGCTGATCGCCAAAGCTCCTGAGCGCGTGATCGAGACCGCGGTCAAAGGCATGCTGCCTAAGAACCCGCTGGGTCGCGACATGTATCGTAAGCTGAAAGTCTATGCGGGCGCTGTACACCCTCATACTGCTCAGCAGCCCCAAGAACTGAAGTTTTAACGGAATAGTTCATTATGTCGGCGACTCAAAATTACGGCACTGGCCGTCGCAAGACCGCAACCGCACGCGTTTTCCTGCGTCCGGGTACTGGTAACATCTCGATCAACAACCGCACTCTGGAATCGTTCTTCGGCCGCGAAACTGCCCGCATGGTAGTTCGTCAGCCGCTGGAACTGACCGAGACCGTTGAAAAGTTCGACATCTACGTCACCGTTATCGGTGGCGGTGTAAGTGGTCAGGCTGGCGCAATCCGCCACGGTATCACTCGCGCTCTGATGCAGTACGACGAAACCCTGCGTGGCGCGCTGCGTAAAGCAGGCTTCGTGACTCGCGATGCTCGTGAAGTTGAACGTAAGAAAGTCGGTCTGCGTAAAGCGCGTAAGCGTCCGCAGTACTCGAAGCGTTAATTCGTTCTTCGTTCAAAAAGAACGCCCACCTCGTTTATCGAGTTGGGCGTTTTTTTATGGGCCGGTTTTGAGCTGTTCGATTTTTTGCAGGCGAGGGCCGGGCTGTAACGTATGACTTACAGCCTGCCGTGCTTTTGAGGCGGTCGTCTGCCGAAGGGTGTTTTTACCCTCCGGCAGCGTTTATAACAGCTAAATTGTTATCAGACAGACGCCTGCCTTCGACAGGCCGGATCGCTGATGGGAGAAGGTTGAATGAGCAATGACGGCGTGAATACGGGCCGGCGTCGCTTTCTCGTAGCTGCCACGTCGGTGGTGGGGGCCGCCGGGGCCGTGGGCGCTGCGATTCCGTTCGTGGGCTCCTGGTCTCCGAGCGCCAGGGCTCGTGCGGCAGGCGCGCCGGTCAAGGTCAACATCAGCAAGATAGAGCCGGGCCAGCAAATGGTCGCTGAATGGCGTGGTCAACCTGTGTTCATCCTGCGGCGCGGCCCCGAGATACTGGACAATCTTGGCAAACTGACCGGGCAATTGTCTGACCCCGAATCCAGGGCGTCAGTCCAGCCAGGCTATGTCGATCCAGCGCTGCGCTCGATCAGGCCGGATATTGTGTTGCTGGTCGGCATCTGCACGCACCTGGGATGCTCGCCGACCTTCCGTCCTGAAGTCGCCCCTGCCGACCTGGGCAAGGACTGGGTAGGCGGCTATTTCTGTCCATGTCACGGCTCTCACTACGACCTGGCTGGTCGGGTATACAAGTCTCAACCCGCGCCTCTGAATCTGCCAGTTCCTCCGTATTCCTACGAGTCGGACACGGTCATCGTCATTGGTGTCGATCAGGAGGGCGTGTAATGGGCAGGCTGGTGGACTGGATCGATGCGCGCTTCCCCGCCACGCGGATGTGGGAAGACCATCTCAGCAAATACTACGTACCGCGCAACTTCAATTTTCTGTATTTCTTCGGCTCGCTGGCATTGCTGGTGCTGGTCAATCAGATACTGACTGGTATCTGGCTGACGATGAGTTACACGCCCACGGCGGAGGGTGCGTTTGCCTCGATCGAATACATCATGCGTGACGTGGAGTACGGTCCCATCTTGCGGCTGCTGCACTCCACAGGCGCTTCGGCGTTCTTCATCGTCGTGTATATGCACATGTTTCGAGGATTCCTTTACGGCTCCTATCAGAAGCCTCGTGAGCTGGTCTGGATCTTCGGCATGCTGATCTACCTGAGTCTGATGGCAGAAGCCTTCATGGGGTATCTGCTGCCCTGGGGGCAGATGTCCTACTGGGGCGCGCAGGTGATCATTTCGCTGTTTGGTGCAATTCCGGTGATAGGTGAAGACCTGACCCAGTGGATTCGGGGCGACTATCTGGTGTCAGGCATCACCCTGAACCGTTTCTTCGCGCTGCATGTCGTGGCGCTGCCCATCGTGATCCTGGGTCTGGTCGTTTTGCACATTCTTGCGCTGCATGAAGTGGGCTCCAATAACCCGGACGGCATCGACATCAAGAAGCACAAGGATGAACACGGCAAGCCTCTGGATGGCATCGCCTTTCATCCGTATTTCACCCTGAAGGATCTGGTGGGGGTGGTGGTGTTTCTGTTTGTTTTTTGTACAGTGGTGTTCTTTTTTCCGGAAATGGGTGGCTACTTTCTGGAGAAGCCGAATTTCGAGCCGGCCAACGCGTTCAAGACCCCGGAGCACATCGCGCCCGTGTGGTACTTCACGCCGTTCTACGCCATTCTGCGCGCCGTGCCTGACAAGCTGATGGGCGTCATGGCCATGGGATCGGCCATTGCGGTGCTGTTCGTGCTGCCGTGGCTCGATCGCAGTCCGGTCAGGTCCATGCGTTACAAGGGCTGGATCAGCCGCCTCGCGCTGGTCCTGTTCTGCGTGTCATTCGTTACGCTCGGCTACCTGGGAGTTCAACCGCCGACGCCTGAGGGTACTGTCGTGGCGCGCATATGCGCCTGCCTGTACTTTGCCTACTTTCTGTTGATGCCGTTCTACACCCGGCTGGAGCGCACGCGGCCGGTTCCGGAGAGGGTAACGGGGCTATGAGAAAATTTCTGGCTGTGTTGATCCTCGCGGCGCTGCCAGCGCTCGTGTTCGCGGCGGAAAGTGGAGCGCCGCTTGAGCATGTCGACATCGATGTGTCCGACAAGGCGGCCCTGCAGGACGGGGCGCGTACCTTTGTCAATTACTGCATGGGCTGCCATGGCGCCAAATACCAGCGGTATGAGCGTGTGGCCGACGATCTGGGTATCCCTCATGAAGTGATGCTGGAAAAACTGGTCTTCACTGGAGCCAAAATCGGCGATCACATGCAGACCGGTATGCAGCCGGCAGATGCCAAGACCTGGTTCGGCACGGCGCCGCCTGATCTGACCCTGGTGGCGCGTGTGCGAGGTACCGATTGGCTTTATGGCTACCTGCGTTCGTTCTATGAGGATCCGGCGCGGCCCTGGGGCGTCAACAACAAGGTTTTCCCTGATGTGGCAATGCCGAATGTGCTGGTGGGGCTACAGGGGCGTCAGGTGATCGGCTGCAAGCAGGTGCAAATCGAGGAGGATGGCAAAAAACGATATGACCCGTTGAGCGGTGCGCCTCTGACTCATGAGGCGTGTGATCAGCTGACCATCGTGCCGGGCTCGGGAAGTCTGACGCCTGCTCAGTTCGATGAAAAAATCAGGAACCTAGTGACCTTTCTCGATTACTCGGCCAACCCCGTCAAATTGCGACATCAGCGTATCGGCACGTATGTGCTGCTGTACCTGGCCTTTCTACTGGTCTTCGTTTACCTGCTCAAACGCGAATACTGGAAAGATGTTCATTGAGTGGGTGTCACGCCAGCCTTACATAAATGCGTCATCGCGGTCGCAATGTGAATCAAATACGCGGTGAACAGCATAGCGGGGCAAGATTACAGAATTTAGCGGGCATAAATGAGCTATCGTGTCGCCCGCAGTGAGCACCTGCCCTGTCGCGCGCTTTATAAAAGGCTTTCTGTGGGCAGGTTTTCAATCTGTCCGATAAATTTCAACAAGCGAGGAGGATCGCCATGGGCGTGACCAACCGGTTGGCCTGTTACTCCGACCCCGCCGATCACTATTCACATCGTGTGCGCATTGTGCTCGCCGAGAAAAGTGTCAGCGCTGAAATCATTGATGTTGTGGCCGGGCGTCATCCGCCGCAGCTGATTGAAGTGAACCCCTACGGCAGTGTGCCAACCCTGGTCGATCGCGATCTGGCGTTGTACGAGTCTACGGTGGTAATGGAATACCTGGATGAGCGCTATCCGCATCCTCCGCTGTTGCCGGTCTACCCGGTGGCGCGTGCCAACAGTCGTCTGCTGATCCATCGCATCCAGCGTGACTGGTGCGGGCTGGTGGATCTGATTCTTGATCCGCGCAGCAAGGAGCCGGCACGTGTGCAGGCGCGCAAGGAATTGCGTGAGAGCCTGACCGGGGTTTCCCCGTTGTTCGCGGAAAAGGCTTTTTTCCTGAGTGACGAGCAAAGTCTTGTCGATTGCTGTCTACTGCCCATACTCTGGCGTCTGCCGATTCTGGGTATCGAATTGCCGCGGCCTGCCAAGCCGCTGCTTGATTACATGGAGCGCCAATTTGCGCGTGAGGCTTTTCAGGCAAGTCTGTCTGCCGCCGAACGTGAAATGCGCTAAGGCTTAAGGAGCCGTTGATGAACTCCAGTCGCCCTTATCTGGTTCGCGCTCTTTATGAGTGGATCGTTGATAACGATTGCACCCCGCATATGCTGGTCAATGCGGAGTACCCGTCCGTGCAGGTCCCACAAGGGTTTGCCAATGACGGACAGATTGTCCTGAATGTTTCGCCGAGTGCAGTGCGTCATCTGCACATGGATAACGAAGCAGTCAGTTTCGAAGGCCGCTTTGGCGGTGTGCCGCATACCCTTTACGTCCCTGTCGGTGCGATTCTGGGCATTTATGCCCGCGAGAATGGCCAGGGGATGGTTTTCGATCTGGAGCCTTCCCTTGAGGAGGATGAAGAGATCGAGCTGGACGACGGCGACGACACGCCGCCAGACAGCGATCCGCCTCGTCCTACGGGCAGGCCGAGCCTTAAAGTGGTGAAATAAAAAAAGGCGATCCGCAAGGATCGCCTTTTTCATGTCTGCCATTCAGCTGTCAGTCGATGTATTCGAACAGCTTGACGATTTTCTGCACGCCGGACACGCCCTGCACCAGATTGGTGGCGCGATTGGCTTCGTCCTGAGTCACCAGACCCAGCAGGAACACAATGCCGTTCTCGGTCACGACCTTGATGCGCGAGCCGGGGATGGACGCATCAGCGATCATCTGGCTTTTGACTTTGGTGGTCAGCCAGGCGTCGTTGTTGCGGGCCAGCAGCGAGGAGGGCGCCATGACCTGCAGCTCGTTGTTGACCTTCTTGACGCGCTGTACGGAGCTTGCAGCCTGTTCGGCGATGGTCTTGAGGTCTGCGCGTGGAACCTGGCCTGCCAGCAGGACGATACCGTTGAAGCTGGTAACGACGATGTGTGAGCCTTCGGCCAGGTCTGGGTTGGCTTTGGAGATGTTCACCGCCGCCTTGGTTTCGATCAGTGAGTCGTCGATCTTGCTGCCAAAAGTGCGTGTGCCTCGATCATCCTCGATCGGCTTGTCGCGACTTGCGGTAATAACCGAGCTGCATCCGGTCACGCTCAGGCACAGTGTCAGAACCAGTAGGCTAAGACGATTAGGGGTCATTCTTCACTCCCGAACAGTTGGCTGTCGATCAGATCGCATAAGCAATGGATCGCCAGCAGATGGACTTCTTGTATGCGTGCCGTAACGGTCGCCGGCACACGAATTTCCACATCTTCCGGCAGCAGCAGCGAAGCCATTCCGCCACCGTCGCGTCCCGTCAATGCTACGACAATCATTTCGCGATCATGTGCGGCCTGGATGGCCTGAATAATATTTGCGGAATTGCCGCTGGTGGAAATCGCCAGCAGCACATCCCCCGGCTGACCCAGTGCGCGGATCTGCTTGGAGAAGATCTCGTTGTAGCTGTAATCGTTGGCGATCGAGGTGATGGTCGAGCTGTCGGTCGTCAGCGCAATGGCCGGCAGGCTGGGGCGTTCACGTTCGAACCGGTTGAGCAGTTCGGAAGAAAAATGCTGCGCATCACCTGCCGAACCACCATTGCCGCACGATAGCATTTTGCCTTCGTTGAGGAGGGCATTGACCATGACCTGGCTGGCTTGCTCGATAAAGGGTGCAAGGACTTCCATCGCCTGTTGCTTGGTATCGATGCTGGCTTGAAACAGCCGGCGAATCCGGGATTGCATGTCCATCAATGTGACCTTAATTAGAGCGTACGGCGGCTGCCCGGCTTGCCGGAGTGCAGCCCGCAAAGCAATAGCGAAATCGGTAGTGGTAATGGCTTCTTGCCGGTCATGACTGCGCTGCGTGCCTGTCAGCTGTCGAAAGCGTTCTTGATCCAGTTCAAAGGGGCAGAGTCGCCTGCTGTTCCTTCAACCGCGACCACGTCGAAACGACAAGGATAGCGGGCCCAGTCTGACTCTTGTTGCAGGAAGAGCTGTGCAGCGGTAACGAGCTTCGCCTGTTTGCGAAAATCGACACTTTCCACCGCGCCACCCCAGCCGGAATGGCGGCGGTAGCGAACTTCGACGAATACTACTGTATCGCCGTCGAGCATGACTAGATCAAGCTCGCCACGTTTGCATAACCAGTTTTGGACAATCAGGCGTAAACCCTGCTGTTGCAAATGCTGCAGGGCGAAGGCTTCGGCCTCGCGCCCTGCTTGTTGGCGGGTGTTGCCTGCAATCAAGGTGCGGTGTCCGGAAGGCGCTGAATCTTGCCGTCCACGAACTCTGCCCAAGGCAGTTGACGCTCGACCCGGCGGCCAGGGTTCATGCTCAGGCTGCCGGACAGGCCGTCGATGCGGCTGTCAGGCATGGTGTTGAGCTGACCCAGGCGTGGAGCCAGGCGATAGGCGTCGATGCCCATCGCATACAGGCGACCCAGGCTGCCGGAAGCCTGTGGCCATTGGGCGGTCACTTGCTGGCGCAGAGGATCATTGGCGTCGAGCAGCCACGGCGTTTCGCAGAAGCGAACGCCGTTCAGGTCCATGTACTGGGCGTGATCGTTGCTGTTGGTGAACAGGTGCGAGGTGGCATAGACCGGAACATCACCTGCGTACTGGAACACCATGGTCGGCTTGATCTGCTGGGCCTGTTGTGGCGTGGCGGCCAGGAACATGAAGTCGATGTCCTGACGACGGCTCGGCTGTGCGGCTACATCAGTACCTACCGTGCTTTGCAGGCGCTGGGCACGGCCTTCGCTCTTGCGCAGCTGGAACAGATCGGCAACCTGCTGGGCCAGTTCGACCGGCTGATCAACGTGCTCGGCAGCGATCAGAGTGCCGCCCTTGGCTTGCCAGCTCTTGCGGAAAGCATCGAGTACGCGGTCGCCCCATTCGCCTTTCGGCACCATGGCAACCGCGCTGCGCTTGCCGTCTGCCCAGGCGCGACGTGCCACTTCACGGGCTTCGTCTTCTGCGGCCAGGCCGAACTGGAACAGCTGGGGAGGGCCTTCGTTGCCTGCATCGCTGTAATTGAGCGCGAGGGTGGTGATAGGCAGTTGCTCACGGCTGTTCAATTGCTTGACCAGATTCTTTTCCAGCGGGCCGACGACCAGTTGAACGCCGGCAGCCTGGGCCTGACGGTAGAACTCATCCATCGAGGTCAGGCGCGAACTGTCGAAGACCTGAATGGCTGGAGGGTTCTGACCTGCCTGCTGAGCCTGGTAGTGCGCGGCCATGAAGCCTTCACGCAGCGCTTTTGCAACGGAAGCCAGTTGACCATCCTGCGGCAGCAGCAAGGCAATCTTGGTCAGCGGTTCGCTGGTCAGGGCGCGCAGTTGGGCAAGCGTCGTTGGGAGTTGCAGCGCGGCAGGGTGCTGCGGGTTCTGGGCTTTCCAGGTGTCGATGGCAGCCTGCTGCTGTTCCAGCGTGCCTGCACCTTTCACCGAGCGCGCAAGGCTCAGCCAGCCACCCATGTCGCCGCTCGCGTTGGCCTGCAGTTGTTCGGCGGGCAGCGAGGAAACCAGTTTCCAGATGGCATCGTTGTTGGCAGTGGCGTCGGCATCTTTCAGCAGCGGGCCTGCAAAGACGCGCTCGTTGGCAGCGGGCAGGATCTGACCGTCAGCTTCCAGGGCGCGGGCCTTGACCATGTGGGTGCGCACCTGCTGCTCGACCGAGAGCTCGCCCAGGCGTTGCATGCTTGGGTGGTTCAGGGCGGTCAGGGCGGCCTTGGGCTGGTTGCGGCCCATCGCCAGTTCGGCGGACAGCGTGCTGGCGAAGACCTGCAGGCCGGGCTTGAGTTGATCCATCTGCACCTGGGCAAGAATCTGCGCAGCGCGACCCGCATCGTTCTGGCGGTTGGCCAGGTCGGCGGCGCTCAGGCGCAATGTGGCGGCCTGTTCAGGTGTTTTGGCAGCCGAGGCCTGATCGAGCAATTGCTCAATGCTGGCATCAGGAGTGCGAGGAAGCTCGCCAAGGCTGGACGAGGGCGAGCTGGCGCACGCTGCAAGAAGGGCAGCGAGGCAGAGGGCAGAGAACAGCCGCAGGCAGGCGATCATTGATGTGTTCCTGATACTCGAGCGAATTAACGGCGAATTGTACCCAAGCACTGGCCGGGGCGCGACTTCGAAGGTGTGATATTGATTGTGGCAGGGTGTTCTACCCGACAATCCTGATCATTGCGGCAAGCGTTTCTATGCGGCATTTAACAAAGATCATGCGTCCTTACTCCTTTTTTATAGGCTTCCCTGATGCGTAAACCGCTGATCAAGGTCGTTGCCTGTACAATGCGTCTTTTACGACACCCTGCCTGATAAACATGAGGTCTGCGCTTTGACTGTCCCGGTTGCTTCGAATTCCACCCCTGGTTCGCTTTATGTGGTGGCTACACCTATCGGCAATCTGGATGACATGAGCGTGCGGGCGCTGAAGGTTCTGCGTGAGGTTACGTTGATTGCGGCAGAGGATACGCGTCACTCGTCGCGTCTGATGCAACACTTCGGTATATCCACACCGCTGGCCGCATGCCATGAGCATAACGAGCGTGATGAGGGTAGCCGGTTTATCACCCGATTGCTGGCCGGGGATGATGTCGCGCTGATTTCGGACGCGGGCACACCGTTGATTTCCGACCCTGGCTATCACTTGGTGCGTCAGGCGCGTGCTGCGGGTATTCCTGTCGTGCCGGTGCCGGGTGCCTGCGCCTTGATTGCCGCGCTGTCCGCAGCAGGACTGCCGTCGGATCGCTTTATCTTCGAGGGGTTTCTGCCCGCCAAGGCGGTCGGACGCAAGGCCAGGCTCGAGCAGGTAAAGGAAGAGCCGCGTACGCTGATCTTTTATGAGGCACCGCATCGTATTCTGGAATGCCTGCAGGACATGGAGCAGGTATTTGGGGCGGATCGCCCGGCCTTGCTGGCCCGTGAAATAACCAAAACTTTCGAAACCCTCAAGGGTCTGCCATTGGGTGAGCTGCGCGCTTTCGTCGAGGCGGACAGTAACCAGCAGCGTGGTGAGTGTGTGGTACTGGTCGCAGGCTGGACGCCGCCTGAAGACGAAGATGTGATCGGCGCCGAGGCACGCAGGATTCTGGATCTGCTGCTTGAGGAAATGCCGCTCAAGCGCGCTGCGGCGCTGGCTTCAGAGATCACCGGGGTGCGTAAGAATCTGCTGTATCAGGTTGCGCTGGACAAGCAGAAAGAGTGAGAAATGCCGGTTTTTCAATGGCTCACACAGGCCGCGCAAGCTTTTAAAGCTTGTTCTCGATGGCGTGTGCCGCTAACCTTGTCGGCGGAGAGTCGATTGGACAGTCGCTGCCTCTTGTTGTTCCGCAACAAGGGGGGGAGGAAAGTCCGGGCTCCATAGGGCGGAGTGCCAGGTAACGCCTGGGAGGCGCGAGCCTACGGAAAGTGCCACAGAAAATAACCGCCTAAGCACTTCGGTGCCGGTAAGGGTGAAAAGGTGCGGTAAGAGCGCACCGCACGTCTGGCAACAGTTCGTGGCAAGGTAAACCCCACTCGGAGCAAGACCAAATAGGGTTCCTAGGCGTGGCCCGCGCTGGAACCGGGTAGGTTGCTAAAGACGTCCAGTGATGGCCGTCGTAGAGGAATGACTGTCCTCGACAGAACCCGGCTTACAGATCGACTCTCCACCTTTTTCTCCCCTTCGTTTTTCAGCAGCAAAATCCCTTCGTAAGACCAAAAAAATCTTAAACCTCACAAATCACTTTAACTTCAAGCCCTAGCGGATTGAGTTGAGTGGGATTCGTCCGTCAGAACCTTCCGTAATTTAGCTAAAACCCTCCAATACCACTCCTAAATCTGCGAAATGTAAGGCTTTTCCTTGAGAGCGTGCCTTGACGGTGTGGCAGGCGCATTCCTATAGTGTGCGCAAGTGGCAGAAAGTGGCACGAAGTGGGTTTTTTGAGCGCAAAAAGCTAATATTTGGAGAATGCGCCTGTGTTCCGTGGTGCCAACGCGATCAATCTCGATGCCAAAGGCCGTCTCGCCATGCCGAGCCGGTATCGCGACGAGTTGGATTCGCGTAGCGCCGGCCAGTTGATCGTGACCATAGATGCCGTTGACCCCTGCTTGTGTCTTTATCCGCTGTCCGAGTGGGAACTGATTGAAGCCAAACTTCGTGAGCTCGCGACGTTTCGTGAAGAAAACCGCCGTTTGCAACGGCTTTTGATTGGTAATGCAGTCGATCTGGAGCTGGATGGCAGCGGACGTTTTCTGGTTCCTCCGCGTCTTCGCGAATATGCCAAGTTGGATAAGCGCGTAATGCTCGTGGGGCAACTCAACAAGTTTCAATTGTGGGACGAGGACGCCTGGAACGCACTTGCTGATGCGGACCTTGCTGCCATTCAACAACCTGGCGCGATGCCTGATGAATTACGTGACCTGATCCTGTGACTATGAATAGCGGCTTTACCCACATCACCGTACTGCTCGAAGAAGCCGTGGAGGCTCTCGCGTTGCGCGCGGATGGCTGCTATATGGACGGAACGTTCGGTCGTGGCGGGCACAGTCGACTCATCCTCAGCCACCTCGGTCCTGATGGCCGGCTGCTCGGGTTTGACAAGGACCCTCAAGCGATTGCCACGGGGCAAACGCTAGCGGCCGAAGACGGCCGCTTTGTCATTGTGCAGCGCAGCTTTGCCGAATTGGGATCCGAAGCTCAAGAACGGGGTCTTGCGGGCAAAGTGAGCGGCATCCTGCTGGACCTGGGTGTGTCCTCCCCGCAACTTGATGACCCTGAGCGCGGCTTCAGTTTCATGAATGACGGTCCGCTGGACATGCGTATGGATCCGA
This sequence comes from Pseudomonas sp. fls2-241-TYG-175, assembly GCF_030209155.1. Lineage (NCBI taxonomy): Bacteria > Pseudomonadati > Pseudomonadota > Gammaproteobacteria > Pseudomonadales > Pseudomonadaceae > Pseudomonas > Pseudomonas sp. fls2-241-TYG-175. Next base: position 72,734 of record NZ_JARVSO010000011.1, read on the forward strand.
CGCGTGGTGTCAGTGCGGCCGAGTTCATCGCCACGGCACCTGCCGAAGAAATCGCCCGGGTCTTCAAGGAATACGGTGAAGAGCGCTTCGCCAAACGTATGGCCAACGCCGTGGTACAACGCCGCGAAGTCCAACCTTTCGAGCGCACTGCCGACCTCGCAGAAGTCCTCAAGGTTGCCAACCCTGCCTGGGAAAAAGGCAAGAATCCTGCGACGCGCGCCTTTCAGGGGCTGCGTATCCATGTCAACAACGAACTGGGCGATCTTGAAGCGGGCCTCGAAGCTGCCCTGGACGCGCTGGAAATCGGCGGCCGTCTGGTGGTCATCAGTTTTCACTCGCTGGAAGACCGCATCGTCAAACTGTTCATGCGCAAGCTCGCCAAGGGCGAAGCCGATAACATGCCGCGCAACCTGCCGATCCAGTACAAGGCGTTCGAGCCGAAGATCCGCATTCACGGCAAGGCCCAATTTGCATCGGACACCGAAACCAAAGCCAATCCACGCTCGCGCAGTGCTGTCATGCGCGTAGCGGAGAAGCTCAGGTGAGCCGTCTTTTCCTGAAACCCTTGCCCGGTGGCAGCTTCATTATGCTGCTGCTGTTCATCGCCGTCCTCGTTTCGGCGATTGGCGTTTCCTATAGCGCGCATTTGAACCGTCAATTGCTCAACTCGCTGTATTCGGAAATGAGCGTGCGCGACAAGGCACAGGCCGAGTGGGGCCGCCTCATCCTTGAACAAAGCACCTGGACAGCCCACAGCCGTATCGAGCAGTTGGCGACCGAACAATTGAAAATGCGCATTCCCAATGCGGCCGAAGTACGGATGGTGGCGCCATGATGAAGCTTGACGGCGCACTTTACCCGTGGCGTTTTCGGGTTGTCGTGGGACTACTGGTCAGCCTGGTGCTCGCCATCTGCTGGCGCATCGTCGATCTGCAGGTCATCGACCATACGTTCCTGAAGGAACAGGGAGATGCGCGCAGCCTTCGTCACATCCCCATTCCGGCTCACCGTGGTCTGATCACCGATCGTAACGGCGAGCCTCTGGCTGTCAGTACGCCTGTCACGACGCTGTGGGCCAACCCGCGCGAAATGCAGCAGGACAAGTCCAAGTGGCCGATGCTCGCTGCTGCCATGGGGCAGGACCTCAAGGCACTGACCGAGCGCCTCGATGCCCAGGCCACCAAGGAATTCATCTATCTGGTCCGCGGTTTGACACCTGAACAAGGTCAGTCGGTACTTGATCTCAAAGTCCCCGGTGTCTACGGCATCGAGGAATTTCGTCGTTTCTACCCGGCAGGCGATGTGACCGCCCACATGGTCGGCTTTACCGACCTGGACGATCATGGCCGCGAAGGGGTCGAACTGGCTTATGACGACTGGCTTGCCGGAGTGCCCGGCAAGCGGCAGGTCATCAAGGACCGGCGAGGCCGACTGATCAAGGACGTACAGGTGACCAAGAACGCCAAGGCCGGCAAGACCTTGGCTTTGTCTATTGACCTGCGTCTGCAATATCTGGCGACCCGTGAACTGCGCAATGCCATCGTCGAAAACGAGGCCAAGGCAGGCAGTCTGGTGATCATGGACGTCAAGACCGGCGAAGTGCTGGCGATGGTCAACCAGCCGACCTACAACCCGAACAACCGCCGCACCATGGTGCCGGCCGCCATGCGTAACCGGGCGATCATCGACGTGTTCGAGCCGGGTTCGACCATGAAGCCGATTTCGATGACCGCCGCGCTGGACAGCGGTCGCTGGAAACCGACCGACAAGGTCGAGGTGTATCCGGGCACGCTGCAGATCGGCAAATACACCATCCGCGATGTGACCAAGACGGAAGGCCCGGTGCTTGACCTCACCGGCATCCTGATCAACTCCAGTAACGTCGGCATGAGCAAGGTCGCGTTCGATGTGGGCGGTGAATCGATTTTCCGTGCGATGCAGCGCGTCGGCTTCGGTCAGTACACCGGCCTGGGTTTCCCGGGCGAACGTGTAGGGAACCTGCCGAACTATCGCGAATGGCGCAAGGCTGAAACCGCCACGCTGTCCTACGGCTACGGCCTGTCGGTCACCGCGTTGCAGCTGGTGCACGCCTATGGCGCGCTGGCCAACAACGGCCGCATCGTGCCTTTGACCATTTTGAAAAGTGACGCAGCGCCGACAGCGGTTCAAGCGATTCCGGAAGCGACCGCCAAGACGGTGCAAGGCATGTTGCAACAAGTGATCGAAGACTCCCGTGGTGTGTATCGCGCCCGTGTGCCGTCCTATCACGTCGGCGGCAAGAGCGGTACGGCGCGCAAGACGTCCATCGGCACCAAGGGTTACGCCGAGAATTCCTACCGTTCGCTGTTCGCCGGATTCGGTCCGATGAGCAACCCTCGCTACGCCATCGTTGTGGTGATCGACGAGCCGAGCAAGGGCGGTTACTACGGCGGCCTGGTTTCGGCCCCGGTATTCAGCAAGGTCATGTCCGGCACGTTGCGTTTGATGAACGTTTCTCCCGACAACCTCGCACCTGAGCAGGTCAACACTGCCCCGGCAGTCGTCAAAGGAGGGCGTGGTTGATGGCTTTTAATCTGAGCAAGCTTTTCGCTCACACCGACCGTGATGCATTGATTCGCGAGTTGACGCTGGACAGCCGTAACGTGCGTCCGGGCGATCTGTTTCTGGCAATCCCTGGCCTCAAGGTCGATGGGCGTGCGCACATCGCCGACGCGCTCAAGCGCGGCGCAGCCGCCGTTGCCTATGAAGCCGAAGGCTCGACCGTGTTGCCGATCACCGATGTGCCGTTGATTCCGGTCAAGGGCCTGGCGGCGCAGCTGTCTGCCATCGCCGGACGTTTCTATGGCGATTCGAGCCGCAGTCTGAATCTGGTCGGCGTAACCGGCACCAACGGCAAGACCAGCGTTACTCAGCTGGTTGCCCAGGCGCTCGATCTGCTGGGTCAGCACTGCGGCATCGTCGGCACGCTGGGCACCGGCTTTTATGGCGCGCTGCAAAGCGGACGTCACACCACGCCAGACCCGATTGCCGTTCAGGCCACACTTACTGACCTGAGAAAGGCCGGTGCTCGCGCTGTTGCGATGGAAGTGTCGTCCCACGGTCTCGATCAGGGTCGTGCGACTGCGCTGGCCTTCGATGTGGCGGTGCTGACCAACCTGTCCCGTGACCACCTTGACTACCATGGCACCATGGAAGCTTATGGCGCGGCCAAGGCGAAGCTGTTCGCCTGGCCTGATCTGAGTTGCCGGGTCATCAATCTGGATGACGAATTCGGTCGCGCGCTGGCGGCAGAAAAGCAGGAGTCGCGGCTGATTACCTACAGCCTGCTGGACAGCTCGGCTTATCTGTACTGCCGCGACGCGAAGTTCGACGACGATGGCGTGCGCGCCACGCTGGTGACCCCGCAAGGTCAACATTTCCTGCGCAGCAGCCTGTTGGGTCGCTTCAATCTGAGCAATGTCCTGGCTGCGGTCGGCGCCTTGCTCGGTCTGGATTACGCGCTGGACGAAATTCTCAAGGTCCTGCCAAAACTGGAAGGTCCGGTCGGGCGCATGCAGCGTCTGGGTGGTGCCGACAAGCCGCTGGTGGTGGTCGACTACGCCCACACGCCGGATGCGCTGGAAAAAGTTCTCGAAGCCTTGCGCCCGCACGCGAAGGGCCAGCTGTTGTGCCTGTTCGGCTGTGGCGGCGACCGCGATCGCGGCAAGCGCCCGCTGATGGCCGAGGTCGTCGAGCGTCTGGCCGACGGTGTTCTGGTCACCGACGACAACCCTCGTACAGAAGCACCGTCGCAGATTTTCGATGACATCCGTGGCGGTTTCAGCACGGCGGATAACGTGAATTTCGTTGAAGGTCGCGGTCAGGCCATCGCGCAACTCATTGCCAGTGCCAAGGCCGACGACGTCGTTGTGCTGGCTGGCAAGGGGCACGAGGACTATCAGGAAATCGACGGCCAGCGTCACGCATTCTCGGATCTGGAAGAAGCTGCCAAAGCGTTGGCCGCATGGGAGCCTGCGCATGCTTAAGCCATTGACCTTCAGCGAACTGGTTGCACCGCTCGATGCCCGTCTGGTTGGCAACGATTGCAGCTTTGACGGTGTGAGCACCGACAGCCGTGCGATTGTGCCGGGCCAGCTGTTCATCGCACTGACCGGTCCGCGTTTCGACGGTCATGAATACCTCGATCAAGTCGCTGCCAAGGGCGCTGTCGGTGCGCTCGTCGAGCGCGAAGTGCCGGATTCGAAGCTGCCGCAACTGGTCGTGCTGGACACCCGCAAGGCACTGGCGCAACTGGGTGCGATGAACCGTAATGCGTTTGTTGATCGTCCGGTAGCGGCGGTCACTGGTTCCAGCGGCAAAACCACGGTCAAGGAAATGCTCGCCAGCATTCTGCGCACGCGCGGCCCCGTTCTCGCGACCCGTGGCAATCTGAACAATGAGCTGGGCGTGCCGTTGACCCTGCTGGAACTGGGCGCCGAGCATACGTCTGCAGTCATCGAACTGGGCGCATCGCGTGTCGGGGAAATCGCTTTCACCGTTAGCCTGACCAAGCCGCACGTCGCCATTCTCACCAATGCGGGCACGGCCCATGTTGGCGAGTTCGGCGGTCCTGATCGCATTGTCGAAGCCAAGGGCGAGATCATCGAAGGTCTCGATGCCAACGGCACGGCGGTTCTGAATCTCGACGACAAGGCGTTCCCGATCTGGCAAGCACGTGCCGGTAAAAGCAAGGTCCTGACGTTTGCACTGAACAACGAAGCAGCGGATCTGCATGCCAGTGAGCTGACTCGCGACGAGCGCGGCTGCCCGGGCTTCACGCTGCACAGTCCGTCAGGCTCCGCGCAGGTACAACTGAATCTCTTGGGCACGCACAATGTGACCAACGCACTGGCCGCCGCAGCCGCTGCCTGCGCGCTGGGCGTCAGCCTGGACGGCATCGTCGAAGGCTTGAACAACGTACAGCCGGTCAAGGGCCGCGCCGTACCGCACATCGCCAGCAATGGCATGCGCGTGATTGATGACACCTACAACGCCAATCCGTCTTCTGTGAATGCCGCCGTTGATCTGCTGACCAGCTTTGCAGGACGGACCGTTCTGGTGCTGGGCGACATTGGCGAGCTGGGCGAATGGGCCGAGCAGGGCCACCACGATGTGGGCGCTTACGCTGCTGGCAAGGTCTCGGCGCTGTATGCCGTCGGCCCGCTGATGACCCATGCGGTCAGCGCCTTTGGCCCGCACGCACGTCATTTCATCACTCAGGCCGAGCTGATCGAAGCGCTGGGCGCTGAGCAAGACAAAAACACCACTTTATTGATCAAGGGCTCGCGTAGCGCTGCGATGGAAAACGTCGTGGCTGCTTTGTGCGGTTCTAGCCTGGAGAAACATTGATGCTGCTGCTGTTGGCTGAGTTCTTACAACAGTTCTACAAAGGCTTCGCAGTCTTTCAGTACCTGTCGCTGCGCGGGATCCTTGGCGTGCTCACTGCGCTGACGCTGTCGCTGTGCCTGGGTCCGTGGATGATCCGCACCTTGCAGATGCGTCAGATCGGCCAGTCCGTGCGCAACGACGGTCCGCAGTCGCACCTGTCCAAGTCGGGCACGCCCACCATGGGCGGCGCGCTGATTCTTTCTTCCATCGGCATCAGCACCTTGTTGTGGGCTGACTTGAGCAACCGCTATGTCTGGGTCGTGCTGCTCGTCACCTTCCTGTTCGGTGCCATCGGCTGGGTCGACGATTACCGCAAGGTGATCGAGAAGAACTCCCGTGGCCTGCCGAGTCGCTGGAAGTATTTCTGGCAATCGGTGTTTGGCCTCTGCGCCGCGATCTTCCTTTATACGACCGCGCCGTCGGCGACCGAAACCACATTGATCGTACCGATGCTCAAGGACGTCCGTATCCCGCTGGGCATAGGCTTCGTGGTGCTCACCTATTTCGTGATCGTCGGCTCCAGTAACGCGGTGAACCTCACCGACGGCCTGGACGGTCTGGCGATCATGCCGACCGTGATGGTGGGTGGCGCGCTGGGCATCTTCTGCTACCTGTCCGGCAACGTGAAATTCGCTGAATACCTGCTGATCCCTTACGTACCGGGGGCGGGTGAACTGATTGTGTTCTCCGGGGCACTGATCGGGGCGGGACTGGGGTTCCTCTGGTTCAACACCTATCCGGCCCAGGTCTTCATGGGCGACGTCGGCGCGCTGGCGCTGGGCGCTGCACTGGGCACCATGGCCGTGATCGTCCGTCAGGAAATCGTCCTGTTCATCATGGGCGGCATCTTCGTGATGGAAACCCTTTCAGTGGTCATTCAGGTTGCGTCTTTCAAACTGACCGGTCGCCGGGTTTTCCGCATGGCGCCCATACACCACCACTTTGAACTCAAAGGCTGGCCCGAGCCACGCGTGATCGTCCGTTTCTGGATCATCACCGTGATTCTCGTGCTGATCGGCCTTGCCACGCTGAAACTGAGGTAGAGCGAGTGTCCCTGATCGTTTCCGACCGCTTCCGCATTGTCGTGGGTCTAGGCAAAAGCGGCATGTCCCTAGTTCGCTTCCTGGCGAACCGGGGCGTGTCCTTTGCCGTGGCCGACACGCGGGAGAATCCGCCGGAACTGGCGACCTTGCGCCGGGATTACCCGCAGGTGGAAGTGCGTTGTGGCGAGCTGGACGTGGAATTCCTCTGCCGTGCCGACGAAGTCTATGTCAGCCCCGGTCTTGCCCTCGCGACGCCTGCCTTGCAGCAGGCGCAGGCGCGTGGCGTGAAGATGGCTGGCGATATCGAGCTGTTCGCGCGTTACGCCAAGGCCCCGATTGTCGCCATCACCGGCTCCAATGCGAAAAGCACTGTGACGACGCTGGTAGGCGAGATGGCAGCAGCGGCAGGCAAGCGCGTCGCCGTGGGCGGCAACCTAGGTACTCCGGCGCTTGATCTGCTCAGCGATGACGTCGAGTTGTACGTGATGGAGCTGTCCAGCTTTCAACTGGAGACCACCGATCAGCTCAACGCTGAAGTGGCGACCGTGCTGAATATCAGCGAAGACCACATGGACCGTTACAGCGGTCTGCCTGCGTATCATCTGGCCAAGCACCGGATCTTCCGTGGTGCGCGGCAGGTGGTGGTCAACCGTCAGGATGCGTTGTCCCGTCCATTGATTGGCGAAGGTTTGCCGTGCTGGACCTTCGGCCTGAACAAGCCTGATTTCCATGGCTTTGGTCTGCGCGAAGAGAACGGCGAAAAGTATCTGGCTTTCCAGTTCGAAAACCTGATGCCGGTTCGCGATCTGAAAATGCGCGGCGCGCACAACCACGCAAACGCGCTGGCAGCTCTGGCGCTGGGCCATGCGGTCGGCCTGCCATTCGATGCCATGCTTTCGGCGCTGCGTGAGTTCTCGGGTCTCGAGCACCGCTGTCAGTGGGTCCGTGAGCTGAACGGCGTTCATTATTACAACGACTCCAAGGCCACCAACGTGGGCGCCGCACTGGCTGCCATCGAAGGCTTAGGCGCAGACATTCCGGGCAAGCTGGTGCTGATTGCCGGTGGCGACGGCAAGGGCGCCGATTTCAGCGGTTTGCGTGCTGCCGTTGCCGCGCATTGCCGCAGCGTCGTGTTGCTGGGGCGTGACGCCGAACGACTCGCTCAGGCATTGGGCGACGCTGCACCGCTGGTGCATGTCGACACCCTGCAGGCTGCCGTCGAACGCAGTGCCGGACTGGCTCAGGACGGCGATGCCGTTCTGCTGTCCCCGGCCTGCGCCAGTCTGGACATGTTCAAGAATTATGAAGAGCGCGGACGAGTGTTCGCGCAGGCAGTGGAGTGCTTGTCATGATCTTCGGTGTGATCAAGCCGTATCCATCGCCCCTGATCAGCGGACGGGGCATCGACCTCGACTTCCCGATGCTGGTCGGTTGCCTTGCCTTGCTGGGCCTCGGTCTGGTGATGATCACCTCCGCGTCGTCGGAGGTTGCCGCGGTGCAGTCGGGCAACACGCTGTACATGATGACCCGTCACCTGGTGTACCTGTTGATCGGCCTTGGCGCCTGCGGCGTGACCATGATGATCCCGGTCGCCACCTGGCAGCGCCTGGGCTGGCTGATGCTGCTCGGCGCGTTCGGCTTGCTGCTGATGGTGCTGGTGCCGGGTATCGGACGCGAGGTCAACGGGTCCATGCGCTGGATCGGATTTGGCGCGTTCAACGTGCAGCCGTCCGAGATCGCCAAGGTCTTCGTGGTGATCTTTCTGGCCGGTTACCTGATTCGTCGTCAGCAGGAAGTGCGCGAAAGCTGGATGGGCTTCTTCAAGCCGTTCATCGTGCTGCTGCCCATGGCCGGTCTGTTGCTGATGGAGCCTGACTTCGGTGCAACCGTCGTGATGATGGGCGCTGCGGCCGCGATGCTGTTCCTTGGCGGCGTAGGGCTGTTCCGCTTCTCGCTGATGGTCGTGCTGGCCGTCGCCTCGGTGGTGGTGCTGGTTCAAGCCCAGCCTTACCGGATGGCGCGTCTGACCAACTTTACCGACCCGTGGGCCGACCAGTTCGGTTCCGGCTACCAGCTGACCCAGGCGCTCATCGCCTTCGGTCGGGGCGAATGGTTCGGTGTCGGTCTGGGCAACAGCGTCCAGAAACAATTCTATCTGCCGGAAGCGCATACGGACTTCGTGTTCTCTGTGCTCGCTGAAGAACTGGGTGTCGTGGGTTCGTTGCTCACGGTTGCGCTGTTCCTGTTCGTCAGTATTCGTGGCATGTACATCGGTATGTGGGCAGAAAGGGCCAAACAGTTCTTCGGTGCCTACGTTGCCTACGGTCTTTCTTTCCTGTGGATCGGCCAGTTCCTGATCAACATCGGCGTGAACGTCGGTCTGTTGCCGACCAAGGGGCTGACCTTGCCGTTCCTGAGTTACGGCGGCAGCTCGTTGGTGATCTGCTGTGCCAGCCTTGGGCTGCTGCTGCGCATCGAATGGGAATCGCGCAACAACATGGGCAGTGAAGAGGCCGAGTTCAAAGAGAGCGACTTCGCCGAGGAGACGCCTCATGGACGCTAACGTGCTGATCATGGCGGGCGGCACCGGCGGGCATGTGTTCCCGGCGCTGGCCTGCGCCCGCGAATTCCAGTCGCGCGGCTACAAGGTTCACTGGCTGGGCACCCCGCGCGGTATCGAGAACGAACTGGTGCCTCAGGCAGGGCTGACCCTGCACCTGATCAATGTCACCGGCTTGCGTGGCAAGGGACGTCTGTCCCTGCTCAAGGCACCGCTGATGTTGCTCAAGGCATTGATGCAGGCCCGCAAGGTGGTGCGTGAGCTCAAGCCTGTGTGTGTGGTCGGCTTCGGTGGCTATGTCACAGGTCCCGGTGGTCTTGCCGCGAAGCTGGCAGGCGTGCCCTTGATCATTCACGAGCAGAACGCTGTAGCCGGCACTGCCAACCGCAGTCTTGCGTCGTTCGCCAGTCGAGTGTGCGAGGCGTTCCCGGACACCTTCGCGGCCTCGAATAAACGCCGCACGACCGGCAACCCGGTGCGTGTCGAGCTGTTTCTTGAAACGCCGCGTCAGGCCCTGGCCGGTCGCAAGGCACGCCTGTTGGTGCTGGGCGGCAGCCTGGGTGCCGAGCCGCTGAACAAGCTGCTGCCCGAAGCGCTGGCGCAATTGCCTGTGGATATCCGTCCTGAAGTGTTCCATCAGGCGGGCAAGAATCACGACGAAATTACCGCCGAGCGTTATCGCAACGTGGGCGTCGAGGCGCAAGTGGCGCCGTTCATCCAGAACATGGCTCAAGCGTACAGCTGGGCCGATCTGGTGGTCTGCCGCGCAGGCGCACTGACCATAAGCGAACTGGCCGCCGCAGGCCTGCCGTCGCTGCTGATCCCGTTGCCCCATGCGATCGATGACCATCAGTCCCGTAACGCTGATTATCTGGCCCGCGAAGGCGCAGCCTTTGTCATGCCGCAAGCGACAACTGGCGTAGCCGAGATGGCTGCACGCCTGAAAGAGGTTTTGATGCAACCCGAACAATTGAACAGCATGGCCCGCACGGCACGTCGCCTGGCCAAGCCCGATGCAACCAATACCGTGGTCGATGTCTGTGTGGAGGTGGTCAATGGTTGAGAGTCAACGCGCCATGCCGCAACCTGAAATGCGCCGCATCCGTCGCATCCACTTCGTCGGTATCGGCGGTGTCGGCATGTGCGGCATTGCCGAGGTGCTACTGAACCTGGGCTACGAAGTGTCGGGTTCCGACCTCAAAAGCTCTCCAGTGACCGAACGTCTCGAATCGTTCGGCGCGCAGATTTTCCTCGGCCATCGTGCCGAGAACACCGTGGGTGCCGATGTGCTGGTTGTGTCCAGTGCGGTCAATACCTCCAACCCGGAAGTGGCTACCGCCCTGGAACGTCGTATTCCGGTTGTGCCACGCGCCGAGATGCTGGCCGAGCTGATGCGCTATCGCCATGGCATCGCGGTGGCCGGTACCCACGGCAAGACCACCACCACCAGCCTGATCGCTTCGGTGTTCGCGGCCGGTGGCCTCGACCCGACGTTCGTGATCGGTGGTCGTCTGAACGCGGCGGGCACCAATGCCCAGCTGGGCACCAGCCGTTATCTGATCGCCGAAGCCGACGAAAGCGATGCCAGCTTCCTGCACCTGCAGCCGCTGGTCGCTGTGGTCACCAACATCGACGCCGATCACATGGCGACCTACGAAGGCGACTTCAACAAACTGAAGAAAACCTTTGTCGAATTCCTGCACAACCTGCCGTTCTATGGGCTGGCAGTGATGTGCATCGATGATCCTGTGGTTCGTGAAATCCTGCCGCAGGTCAAGCGTCCGATCCTGACCTACGGTTTCAGCGAAGAAGCCGATGTGCGCGCAATCAACGTGCGCCAGGACGGCATGCTGACGTTCTTTACCGTGTTGCGTCGCGACCGCGAGCCGCTGGATGTGTCCGTGAACATGCCGGGCAATCACAACGTGCTCAATTCGCTGGCGACCATTGCAATCGCGACCGACGAAGGCGTGAGTGACGAAGCCATCGTTCAGGGCCTGTCGGGCTTTCAGGGTGTGGGCCGTCGCTTCCAAGTGTATGGCGAACTGCCGGTCGAAGGCGGCAACGTGATGCTGGTCGACGACTACGGTCACCACCCACGTGAAGTCGCTGCGGTGATCAATGCTGTGCGCGGTGGCTGGCCGGATCGTCGTCTGGTCATGGTTTACCAGCCGCACCGTTTCAGCCGGACCCGTGATCTGTACGACGATTTCGTGCAGGTGCTGGCCGACGCCAACGTGCTGTTGCTGATGGAAGTCTACCCGGCCGGTGAAGAACCGATCCCCGGTGCGGACAGCCGCAACCTGTGCCACAGCATTCGTCAGCGTGGTCAGCTTGATCCGATCTACATCGAGCGTGGCGTTGAGCTGGCACCGCTGGTCAAGCCGCTGCTGCGCGCCGGCGACATCCTGCTGTGTCAGGGCGCGGGCGACATTGGTGGTCTGGCTCCGCAATTGCTCAAGAGTCCGCTGTTCGTCGGCGCAAAAGTGGCTTCAACCGAAGGTAAGCTGAAATGACAGCCGTCGCCCCGTCTTCCCTGCGCTCGACACTCGAGCCGAAAAGCTTCGGCCGCGTTGCCGTGCTTTTTGGCGGCAAGAGTGCCGAACGGGAAGTGTCCCTGAAATCCGGACAGGCAGTGCTTGAGGCATTGCAGTCTGCCGGTGTGGATGCGTTCGGCATCGACGTGGGCGACGGTTTCCTGCAACGACTGGTGAATGAAAAGATCAACCGGGCGTTCATCGTGCTGCACGGTCGCGGCGGCGAAGACGGCACCATGCAAGGGCTGCTGGAGTGCCTGGAAATCCCCTATACCGGCAGCGGCGTACTCGCTTCTGCTCTGGCGATGGACAAGCTGCGCACCAAGCAGGTCTGGCAGAGTCTGGGCCTTGCAACGCCTTTGCACGCGGCACTCGTCAGCGAGCAGGATTGTATTTCCGCCGCGACGGAACTGGGCTTCCCTTTGATCGTCAAACCGGCCCATGAAGGCTCAAGTATCGGTATGGCTAAAGTGACCAGCGTCGACGAATTGATCGCCGCCTGGAAAGCCGCCAGTACCTACGATTCGCAAGTGTTGGTCGAGCAGTGGATTCAGGGGCCGGAGTTCACTGTGGCTTCTCTGCGTGACCAAGTGCTCCCGGTCATCGGCCTGGGCACTCCCCACAGTTTTTACGACTACGACGCCAAGTACCTGGCTTCCGATACCCAGTACCGGATTCCATGCGGGTTGAGCGACGAGCGTGAGCAGGAACTCAAACAACTGACAGCACGCGCCTGCGAAGCCATTGGCATTGCCGGCTGGGCGCGCACGGATGTCATGCAGGACGCGCAAGGCAAGTTCTGGCTGCTGGAAGTCAATACGGTGCCGGGCATGACCGATCACAGCCTGGTTCCGATGGCGGCGCGTGCTGCGGGTCTGGATTTTCAGCAACTGGTGTTGGCGATTCTGGCCGACAGCGTTCAGGCGAGGGCTTAAGGCATGAACGCTTCGGCACGCCATCAGCCTCCAGCACCGAACCGCAAGCCGGTGCCTCGTGGCGCCAGCCGGATGGTGGCCAAGGAGCCGCTGTCTGCGCGTATGCCAAAACCGAACTTCAGTTTCCTGAAGCGTCTGTTCTGGCCGGTGATGCTGGTCGTGCTGGGTTTTGGTACGTACGAAGCGGCGCTGCGGATCATGCCGTATGCCGACCGCCCGATCACCCGCATCAATGTGCAGGGCGATCTGAGCTACATCAGTCAGCAGGCCGTGCAGCAGCGGATTGCACCGTTCGTGGCGTCGAGCTTTTTCAAGATCGATCTGGCCGCCATGCGCACTGAGCTTGAACAGATGCCATGGATTGCACACGCCGAAGTCAGACGTGTGTGGCCGGACCAGGTGGTGATTCGCCTGGAAGAGCAGCTGCCCGTTGCCCGTTGGGGTGACGAGTCGCTGCTGAACAACCAGGGGCAGGCTTTCACGCCGCGTGAACTGTCCAATTATGAACATCTTCCCCAGTTGTTCGGCCCGCAGCGGGCCCAGCAGCAGGTGATGCAGCAGTACCAGGTGTTGAGTCAGATGTTGCGCCCCATGGGCTTCTCCATCGTGCGCCTGGAATTGCGCGAGCGTGGCAGCTGGTTCCTGACAACAGGTGCCGGTAGTGCTGGGCCGGGTATCGAGTTGTTGCTGGGACGCGACCATCTCGTCGAAAAAATGCGCCGCTTCATCGCGATTTACGACAAAACGCTTAAAGACCAAATCACGAATATTGCGCGCATCGACCTGCGTTACGCCAACGGCCTTGCAGTTGGCTGGCGTGAACAGGCAGCGCCGACGTCGGACAAACCCGCCGTCGCGAAGAATTGATAAGAGGCAGGACCATGGCAAATGTGCAAAGCGGCAAAATGATCGTCGGGCTGGATATCGGTACCTCCAAGGTGGTGGCACTGGTAGGCGAAGTCGCGGCCGATGGCTCGCTGGAAATCGTGGGTATCGGTACCCATCCCTCCCGCGGCCTGAAGAAGGGCGTGGTGGTGAACATCGAATCGACCGTTCAGTCGATCCAGCGCGCTGTCGAAGAGGCCCAGCTGATGGCTGGCTGCCGCATTCACTCGGCGTTCGTCGGCGTCGCGGGCAACCACATCCGCAGCCTGAACTCCCACGGCATCGTGGCGATCCGCGACCGTGAAGTGAGCTCTGCGGATCTGGAGCGTGTACTTGACGCCGCCCAGGCTGTTGCCATCCCTGCCGATCAGCGCGTGCTGCACACGCTGCCTCAGGACTACGTGATCGACAACCAGGAAGGCGTTCGTGAGCCGCTGGGCATGTCGGGCGTACGTCTGGAAGCCAAGGTCCACGTAGTGACCTGCGCAGTGAACGCCGCCCAGAACATCGAAAAGTGTGTGCGTCGCTGCGGTCTGGAAGTCGACGACATCATTCTGGAGCAACTGGCCTCGGCCTATTCGGTCCTGACCGATGACGAGAAAGAGCTGGGCGTCTGCCTGGTGGACATCGGCGGCGGCACCACTGATATCGCGATCTTCACCGAAGGCGCGATCCGGCACACCGCGGTGATCCCGATTGCGGGCGATCAGGTGACCAATGACATCGCCATGGCGCTGCGCACACCGACCCAGTACGCCGAAGAAATCAAGATTCGTTATGCCTGCGCCCTGGCCAAACTGGCTGGTGCCGGCGAAACCATCAAGGTACCGAGCGTGGGCGACCGTCCACCTCGCGAGCTGTCGCGCCAGGCCCTGGCCGAAGTGGTTGAGCCTCGTTACGACGAGCTGTTCACCCTGATCCAGGCCGAACTGCGTCGCAGCGGTTATGAAGATCTGATCCCGGCCGGCATCGTGCTGACCGGTGGTACCTCGAAAATGGAAGGTGCGGTGGAACTTGCCGAGGAAATCTTCCACATGCCGGTGCGCCTGGGCGTTCCGCATAGCGTCAAAGGGCTCGCTGATGTCGTCCGCAACCCTATCTACTCCACAGGCGTAGGCCTGTTGCTGTACGGGCTGCAGAAACAATCCGATGGCATTTCGCTGTCGGGGATTGTCGGCAACAGCAGTTACGGCGACGAACCCAAGGCTCCTGTGCTTGAGCGTATCAAGCGTTGGGTCCAGGGCAATTTTTAAGCTTCAAAGATTCAAGCTTCAAAACAATAGCGGCAGGCAGTAGGCAAACTAACTAGAGAGCGGAAGGAGAGAGAAAATGTTCGAACTCGTAGACAACGTCCCGCAAAGCCCGGTAATCAAGGTCATCGGTGTAGGCGGTGGTGGCGGTAACGCTGTCAATCACATGGTCAAGAGCAACATCGAAGGCGTGGAATTCATCTGCGCCAACACCGATGCTCAAGCGCTGAAAAACATCGGCGCGCGCACCATTCTTCAACTGGGCACAGGCGTGACCAAAGGCCTTGGCGCTGGCGCCAACCCTGAAGTCGGTCGTCAGGCCGCGCTGGAAGACCGTGAGCGCATTGCAGAAGTCCTGCAAGGCACCAACATGGTCTTCATTACCACAGGCATGGGCGGCGGTACCGGTACCGGTGCAGCACCGATCATTGCCGAAGTGGCCAAGGAAATGGGCATTCTGACGGTCGCAGTCGTGACCCGTCCGTTCCCGTTCGAAGGTCGCAAGCGTATGCAGATCGCCGATGAAGGCATCCGCATGCTGTCCGAAAGCGTCGACTCGTTGATCACCATTCCCAACGAGAAGCTGCTGACCATCCTGGGTAAGGACGCCAGCCTGCTGTCGGCTTTCGCCAAGGCAGACGATGTACTGGCCGGTGCCGTTCGCGGTATCTCCGACATCATCAAGCGTCCGGGCATGATCAACGTCGACTTTGCCGACGTACGTACCGTGATGAGCGAAATGGGCATGGCAATGATGGGCACTGGCTGCGCCAGCGGTCCGAACCGTGCACGTGAAGCGACCGAGGCAGCCATCCGCAACCCGCTGCTCGAAGACGTCAACCTGCAGGGCGCTCGCGGCATCCTGGTCAACATCACTGCCGGTCCTGACCTGTCTCTGGGTGAATACTCGGACGTGGGCAGCATCATCGAAGCGTTCGCTTCCGAGCACGCGATGGTCAAGGTCGGTACCGTTATCGATCCGGACATGCGTGACGAGTTGCACGTGACCGTGGTTGCGACCGGTCTGGGCGCGAAAATCGAGAAGCCTGTCAAGGTGATCGACAATACCCTGCAGACCACTCAGCAGTCCTCGGCTCAGCCAGCGGCCCGTCAGGAAGCCCCTTCGGTCAACTACCGCGATCTGGACCGTCCTACCGTGATGCGCAATCAGGCACACGCAGGCGCCACTGCAGCAGCGAAGATGAACCCTAACGATGATCTGGACTACCTGGACATCCCGGCCTTCCTGCGTCGTCAGGCCGATTGATGAAATGTATCAGGGGTATTAGGGTGATTGGTGTTCAGCAAAGGCATGGTCTGCTATCATCGCCAGCCTTTGTTGATACCAGTTCGCAACTTGCGCTGAAGCGGCCCATGCCATGATTAAACAACGCACCCTGAAAAATATTATCCGTGCCACAGGTATAGGCCTGCACTCCGGGGAGAAGGTTTACCTGACCCTCAAGCCTGCACCTGTGAATACCGGCATCGTGTTTTGCCGAGCCGACCTTGATCCTGTCGTGCAGATCCCTGCGCGTGCGGAAAACGTCGGTGACACCACTCTGTCGACCACACTGGTCAATGGTGATGTCAAAGTTGACACGGTAGAACACCTGCTCTCGGCCATGGCTGGCCTTGGCATCGATAACGCCTACGTCGAGCTCTCTGCCTCCGAAGTTCCTATCATGGACGGCAGCGCAGGCCCATTCGTATTCCTGATTCAATCGGCTGGCCTGGAAGAACAGGACGCGCCGAAGAAATTCATCCGGATCCTGCGGGAAGTCACAGTGGAAGAGGGCGGTAAACGCGCTACTTTCGTGCCTTTCGAAGGGTTCAAGGTCAGTTTCGAGATCGATTTCGATCACCCCGTCTTCCGTGACCGCACCCAGAGTGCAAGCGTGGACTTTTCCAGCACTTCCTTCGTGAAGGAAGTCAGCCGTGCCCGGACCTTCGGGTTCATGAGTGACATCGAGTACCTGCGCAAGCACAACCTCGCACTCGGCGGCAGTGTGGAAAATGCCATTGTGGTCGACAAGGAAGGCGTATTGAACGAAGACGGCCTGCGGTACGAGGACGAATTCGTCAAACATAAAATCCTGGATGCCATCGGTGACCTCTACCTGCTGGGCAATAGCCTGATCGGTGAGTTCAAGGGCTTCAAGTCGGGGCATGCACTGAACAACCGCCTTCTGCGTGCGCTTATTGCGCAGACAGATGCCTGGGAAGTGGTGACCTTCGAGGATGCCAGTACGGCACCTATTTCTTACATGCGCCCTGTCGCGGCCGTGTAAGCAAGCTTTACTCTCTTTCCTTTTGTTCTTTAAAGGCTGCCCTCGGGCGGCCTTTTTTTATGGGCTTGGGAGGCGGGCGCCACTACGTCTTCGACGTAGCGCTGTCGCGCGGCAAACACCGGTCCGTGGGAGGCGGCTTGCCGGCGATGAACGATGAAGCGACTTTCCTGACATGCCGCGTCGACTGCATCGCCGGCAAGCCGCCTTCCACAAAGTCGTTTTCTTCAGTGGCTTACAGGTTGTTTGATAAGAGGGTGCTCAGGCGGCCACTTGCTTATTTGCGATCCCTGGCGTGACTGGCCAACCGCTCGAGTGCGGCGCGCAGCTTGGGGTCGGTGATGCCGTCGGCGGTGGCCTGGATGTTTTCAGCCGCAACCGTGGATAGGTCGATGGTGTGCGTCGCCGCGCCGCGTGGCGCTGCAGGTGGCTGAACCTTGAACACGATCCGGGTCAGGTTGATGAATTCATCGAACGCGACCAGTTGTCGGTGCAGGCGCTTTTGCTGATAACGCAGACGGGTGGCCCAGTGACCGTCCGTCACGATCAGCAACAGGCTGCCTTCCCGCCACGACGCCACATGGCAATGCTCGCGGGCAGCGGGTTGCAACTGGCTCTCGACCAGGCGTTGAAGGTGGCTCAGGCGTTCGGCGTGCCGAAAGATAGCCTTCAAAGGCTTGGCTTCGCGCAGCAGCACTGCAGGCGCACGAGCATTCAGAGGACGAAAAGCCATGGGGAGGTGCCTTGGTGACAAGGCGCTCATCTTAACAGAAAGCATTGTAACGGCTGCTTTCAGAGGCCTTTCCGTGCTTTCATATGCAAATCAATGAGTAACTTCCCCGTTTTGCGGGTTGAAGTGCTTGAAAATGGCCCCATTGTAAATCTGCCCCGTCACAGCGCTGTGCCAGCATCGTGGAATAACGCCACTTTCCTCACCATCGTTTCCGGGTAGAATGCTCGTTCGCATGCAGCCATCAGGGCTGCACGGGCGACTCACGGGGCCGCCCTCCATTCCTATGTGTGGAAGATCCTGTCGATATGTTTGCGCCTTTGTTGAAAAAACTTTTTGGAAGCAAGAACGAGCGTGAAGTCAAACGCATGCTCAAGACGGTTCAACTCGTCAATGCCTTCGAAGAGCAAATGGTGGCCCTTTCGGACGAGCAATTGCGCGCCAAGACCGAAGAGTTCAAGGCCCGCATAGCCAAAGGCGAGACCCTCGATCAACTGCTGCCGGAAGCGTTTGCCGTCGCGCGTGAAGCGGGCAAGCGTGTCATGGGCATGCGCCACTTCGATGTTCAGCTGATCGGTGGCATGACCCTGCATGAAGGCCAGATCGCCGAGATGCGTACCGGTGAAGGTAAAACCCTCGTCGGCACCCTGGCGGTCTACCTCAACGCGCTGTCGGGCAAAGGCGTTCACGTGGTTACCGTGAACGACTACCTGGCACGCCGCGACGCCAACTGGATGCGTCCGCTGTACGAATTCCTCGGTCTGACCGTAGGTATCGTCACTCCATTCCAGCCGCCGGAAGAGAAGCGCGCAGCCTATGCCGCTGACATCACCTACGGCACCAACAACGAATACGGCTTCGACTATCTGCGCGACAACATGGCGTTCAGCATGGACGACAAGTTCCAGCGCGAACTCAACTTTGCCGTGATCGACGAAGTCGACTCCATTCTGATCGACGAAGCGCGTACGCCGCTGATCATTTCCGGTCAGGCTGAAGACAGCTCCAAGCTGTACACCGAAATCAACCGCCTGATCCCCAAGCTCGAGCAGCACATCGAGGAAGTGGAAGGCCAGGTCACCAAGGCCGGTCACTTCACCGTTGACGAGAAGACCCGTCAGGTCGAGCTGAACGAAGCCGGTCACCAGTTCATCGAAGAAATGCTCACCGAAGTCGGCCTGCTGGCTGAAGGCGAGAGCCTGTATTCGGCGCACAACCTGGGCCTGCTGACTCACGTCTATGCCGGTCTGCGTGCGCACAAACTGTTCAACCGAAACGTCGAGTACATTGTCCAGGACGGTCAGGTGCTGCTGGTCGACGAGCACACCGGTCGTACCATGCCGGGCCGTCGCTTGTCCGAAGGCCTGCACCAGGCCATCGAAGCCAAGGAAAACCTGAACATTCAGGCCGAAAGCCAGACCCTGGCGTCGACCACGTTCCAGAACTACTTCCGTCTGTACAACAAACTGTCCGGCATGACCGGTACAGCCGACACCGAAGCGTTCGAATTCCACCAGATCTACAACCTGGCCGTGATGGTCATTCCGCCGAACAAGCCACTGGCGCGCAAGGACTTCAACGACCTCGTCTACCTGACGGCGGAAGAAAAGTACGCGGCCATCGTGACCGACATCAAGGCCTGCCTGGCGGAAAACCGTCCGGTGCTGGTGGGTACGGCGACCATCGAAACCTCCGAGCACATGTCTCGCCTGCTGAATGCCGAAGGCATCGAGCACAAGGTTCTGAACGCCAAGTTCCACGAAAAGGAAGCGGAAATCATCGCTCAGGCCGGTCGTCCGGGTGCGTTGACCATCGCCACCAACATGGCCGGTCGCGGTACTGACATCCTGCTAGGCGGTAACTGGGAAGTCGAAGTCGCCAATCTGGAGGACCCGACACCCGAGCAGATCGCACAGATCAAGGCCGACTGGCAGAAGCGTCACCAGCAGGTCATCGAAGCGGGCGGTCTGCACGTGATTGCCTCCGAGCGTCATGAATCGCGCCGTATCGACAACCAGTTGCGCGGTCGCGCCGGTCGTCAGGGCGACACCGGTTCCAGCCGCTTCTACCTGTCGCTGGAAGACAGCCTGATGCGCATCTTCGCCTCTGACCGGGTGAAGAACTTCATGAAGGCGCTCGGCATGCAGTCCGGCGAAGCCATCGAGCACCGCATGGTGACCAACGCCATCGAGAAAGCGCAGCGTAAGGTCGAAGGTCGCAACTTCGACATCCGCAAGCAACTGCTTGAATTCGATGACGTAGCCAATGAGCAGCGCAAAGTGATCTATCACATGCGTAACACGCTGCTGGCTGCGGACAACATTGGCGACACCATCGCTGACTTCCGTGCTGAAGTGCTCAACAACCTCATCAGCCAGCACATTCCGCCACAATCGCTGCCCGAGCAGTGGGATGTTTCGGGTCTGGAAGCTGCACTGAACACCGACTTCGCCGTGAAGCTGCCGATTCAGCAGTGGCTCGACGAAGACGATCACCTGCACGAAGACAGCCTGCGCACCAAGATCATGGATCAGTTGCTGGTCGCCTATAACGAGAAAGAAGATCAGGCCAGTGCCGAAGCGCTGCGCTCCTTCGAGAAGCAGATTCTGTTGCGCGTTCTGGACGACCTGTGGAAAGACCACCTGTCGACCATGGATCACCTGCGTCACGGTATCCACCTGCGTGGCTACGCCCAGAAGAACCCGAAGCAGGAATACAAGCGCGAGTCGTTCACCCTGTTCCAGGAACTGCTGGACTCGATCAAGCGCGACACCATTCGCGTCCTGTCCCACGTTCAGGTTCGCCGCGAAGACCCCGAGGAAGAAGAGGCGCGTCAGCGTCAGGAAGCCGAGGAGTTGGCCAAGCGCATGCAGTTCGAACACGCTGAAGCCCCGGGTATCGATCAGCCTGCGCTGATCGAGGAAGAGGGCGAGACCGTTGCCGTCGCAACTACACCGGTTCGCAACGACCAGAAACTGGGTCGCAACGAGCTGTGCTGGTGTGGTTCGGGCAAGAAATTCAAGCACTGTCACGGCCAGATCAACTAAGGCCCTGACACTGTAATACCCGCGCCGCGACCGGCTTGCCCGTCGCGGCGTTTTTTCATTGAATCGCCGTACCGATGCGGGCGGCGCATACACCCCACGAGGAGCACCCCGATGGCTGTTGGTCTTGGTCCGTTGCCTACGCTGCACCCGGTTCCCGGTTTTGAACTTGGCATCTCTTCTGCCGGCATCAAACGCCCGGGTCGCAAGGATGTCGTGGTCATGCGCTGTGCCGAAGGCTCGAGCGTTGCCGGTGTGTTCACGCTGAACGCGTTCTGTGCCGCTCCGGTCATTCTGGCCAAGCAGCGCGTGCAGGGCACCGTGCGTTATCTGCTGACCAACACCGGCAACGCCAACGCGGGTACCGGCGAGCCCGGCCTTGCAGCTGCGCGTCGTACCTGCGAGAAGCTTGCCGAGCTGACCGGTGTCGATGCGTCTGCCGTACTGCCTTACTCCACCGGTGTGATCGGTGAGCCACTGCCTGTGGAAAAGATCGAAGGCGCGCTGCAAGCGGCTCTTGACGATCTGTCTGTGGATAACTGGGCGGCGGCGGCCACCGGCATCATGACCACCGATACCCTGCCAAAGGGCGCGAGCCGTCAGTTTCAGCACGACGGCGTGACCATCACCGTGACCGGCATCAGCAAGGGCGCGGGCATGATTCGTCCAAACATGGCGACCATGCTCGGCTACATCGCGACCGACGCCAAGGTTTCCCAGAGCGTGTTGCAAGACCTGATCCGCGACGGCGCGAACAAGTCGTTCAACCGTATCACCATCGATGGCGACACCTCGACCAACGACTGCTGCATGCTGATCGCCACCGGCCAGGCCAGTCTGCCTGAAGTGACCGAAGCCAAAGGCCCGTTGTTCGATGCCCTGAAAAAGGCCGTGTTCGACGTCTGCATGGAAGTCGCCCAGGCCATCGTGCGCGACGGCGAAGGTGCGACCAAGTTCGTCACCGTTGAAGTCAATGGCGGCGGCAATCATCAGGAATGTCTTGATGTCGGCTACGCCGTTGCTCACTCGCCACTGATCAAGACCGCGCTGTTCGCCTCCGATCCGAACTGGGGTCGCATTCTGGCCGCTGTCGGCCGTGCAGGCGTTCCGGACCTGGACGTGAGCAGGATCGACGTGTTCCTGAGCGGTGTGTGCATCGCAAGCAAGGGCTGCCGCGCCACGACCTACACTGAAGAGCAGGGCTCGGCGGTCATGGCTGAAGAGGAGATCACCATCCGCATCGAGCTGGGCCGCGGTGATTGCAGCGAAACGATCTGGACCACCGACCTGTCCCACGAGTACGTGAAGATCAATGCGGAATACCGCACCTGATTCATTCCGGCGCGGGCGATCGCTCGCCTGCGCCATTCAACGGAGTTGAACATGAGCCTGCACCTAATCATCGGCGACAAACGCTATTCCTCCTGGTCGCTGCGTCCCTGGCTGGTGCTGGAGATGACCGGCGCGCCGTTCACCGATCAGGTCATCCGTCTTAACCTGCCTGACACCCGCGAGAACATCCTCAAGTATTCGCCTACCGGCAAAGTGCCTGCGCTGCAGTGCGAGCACGGCACCATCATCGATTCGCTGGCGATCTGTGAGTATCTGGTCGAGCGTTTCCCGGATGTCGACCTTTGGCCGCGTGATATCTCTGCCCGTGCCCAAGCGCGTTCTGCCTGCGCCCAGATGCACAGCGGCTTCATGAGCCTGCGTTCCAACATGCCGATGGACCTGCGTCAGGATCAGGCGCTGGAAGTCATTCCGGTCGATACCCAGGCCGACATCGACCGTATCGTTGCGCTTTGGGCTGAATGCCGAAAGGCAGCCAAGGAAGACGGTCCGTTCCTGTTCGGCCGTCCGAGCATTGCCGATGCGTTCTTCGCGCCGGTCGCGATCCGCCTGCGCACGTATCGCGTGGCGTTGCCCGACGAGGCGCTGGCCTATATCGAAACCATTTACCAATGGCCTGCCTTCCAGCGCTGGCGGCAGGCTGGTCTAGAGGAGTCCTGATCGTGAAACGCATTCACGTGGCCGCTGCCGTCATTCGTGGCGCCGACGGCAAAATCCTGATCGCCAAAAGGGCTGACAGCCAGCATCAGGGCGGTCTCTGGGAGTTTCCCGGCGGCAAGGTCGAAGAGGGCGAACCCGTCGAGACTGCGCTGGGACGCGAACTGCAGGAAGAGCTGGGCATCGTCGTCACGGCGGCGCGTCCACTGATCAAGATTCAGCATGACTACTCGGACAAGCATGTGCTGCTGGATGTGTGGGAAGTCTCGGCGTTCACTGGCGAACCGCACGGTGCCGAAGGTCAGCCGCTGGTCTGGGCGTCTTCCCGTGAACTGGCCAATTACGACTTTCCGGCCGCCAACCGGCCGATCGTCGCGGCGGCGCGTCTGCCGGGCGAATACCTGATCACCCCGGAAGGACTGGACAACATCGAAGTCCTGCGCGGGATTCAGAAAGCCGTTGCGGGCGGCATCAAGTTGGTCCAACTGCGCGCGCCGGGCGGCTACGACCCCAAGTACCGCGACATGGCGGTGGACGCGGCGGGTCTGTGTGCAGGCAAGGCGCAACTGATGCTCAAAGGACCACTGGAATGGCTGGGTGATTTCCCGTCCGCCGGTTGGCACCTGACGGCCGAGCAGCTGCGCAAATACGCCAGCCGTGGACGGCCGTTTCCAGAGGATCGCTGGCTGGCCGCTTCCTGCCACAACGCAGAAGAATTGGCGTTGGCAGAACAGATGGGCGTTGATTTCGTGACCTTGTCCCCGGTGCAACCAACCTTGTCGCACCCCGATGCTCTGCCATTGGGCTGGGAACAGGCCGCACAGTTGATCACAGGCTTCAGCAAGCCTGTTTATCTGCTAGGTGGCGTAGGGCCTGCCGAAAGGCAGAAAGCATGGGAAAACGGCGCTCAGGGCGTTGCAGGGATACGTGCGTTCTGGCCTGAAGAACTCTGATGGTCCTGGATCATTGATCGTTCCTGCGTCCGCTCCCGAATGTGACGCGGAGCGTCACGGGATACATACCCGCGCGGAGCATTGGCACGATCATCAAGCTCACACTGATGGTGATCGTTCCTACGCTCTGCGTGGGAATGCCTCCCAGGACGCTCCGCGTCCGCTCTCGAATGCCCAGAGCGGGCACGATCATGCCTCACTCCGGCTTCGGCGCAGGCTGCCACAGGATTTCGGCGATGCCTTGTCGCCGGGCAATGATCCGGGCGGCGACGAACAGCAGGTCCGACAATCTGTTGATATACGCCAAGCCAGATCCTTCCAGTGGTTCGACCGCATTCAGATGCTGGCAGCGACGCTCGGCACTGCGGGCCAGGCTGCGGCACACATGAGCGTGTGCAATCAGCGCTGAACCGCCGGGCAGGATGAAGTTTTCCAGCGGCCCCAATTCCTCGTTCCAGACATCAATCGCCGCCTCGAGACGCTCGACTTCTGCGCTGTTCAACGCCTTGTAGCTCGGCATCGCCAGCTCGCCGCCCAGATCGAACAGACGGTGCTGACAGGGTGCCAGAACATCGATCACTTCGTTAAGCCCGGACACACTCGGTGCCAGTTCGATCAGCCCGGCCAGCAGCAGGCCAAGCTGGCTGTTGAGGGTATCGACCTCCCCAATCGCTTCGACGCGTGGGTGATCCTTGGACACCCGGCGACCGTCGCCCAGCCCCGTTTCCCCGGCGTCGCCGGTACGTGTGTAGATTTTCGACAAACGAAAGCCCATTCAGTGGCTCCTGGTCATAGCTTGGAAATAACCTGTTGCTGCACATTCACCTGATTGGCGATCAGCGGCAGGCGCAGCGTGAAGCAGGTTCCATTGCCGACGGAAGATTGCACTTCCATCTGGCCCTTGTGGTTGTTGGTGATGATGAAGTACGACACCGACAGGCCCAGTCCAGTGCCCTGGCCGATCTCCTTGGTGGTGAAAAACGGCTCGAAGGTGCGTTTGCGCACGTTTTCGGACATGCCGATGCCGTTGTCTTCCACCTGAATCTCTGCCCATGGCGGATTGAGTCGGGTGCGCAGAATGATGCGTCCCTCATCCTCGCCATCGGGCCGTTGATGAATCGCCTGAGCGGCGTTTTTCAGCAGGTTCAGCAGCACTTGTTCCAGCTCGTTGGCAATGCACGGCACCGGCCCCAGCTCCGGATCGAACTGGCGGATGATGTGCTGGCCCTTGAAATCAAAACCGATGGTCAGGTCAAAGTCGTTGCTGGCGATTTCCACCGCCTGATCGATCAGAGCAGGCAAGTCGCTGGGCGAGAGCTGACGGTTACTCAAGCGGCTGAAGTTGAGCATGTGACTGACAATCTTCGCGGCTCGCGCGCCTGCCTGCTGAATGCCATCCAGCAGTTGCGGCACTTCGCGGCTGGTCAGGTAGTTGTTCACCACGGCCAGGTCGATCCCGTCGGTTTCGGCCTGCTCGATGTTCTTCGGCAGGTCTGGCGACAGACGTCGGCGGATGTTCTGCACGTTGTGCAGGATCGCGCCCAATGGGTTATTGATCTCATGGGCCATGCCCGCTGCGAGGCCGCCAACCGAAAGCATTTTTTCCGACTGCACCATCATTTCTTCCAGCGAGATGCGCTGAGTGATGTCGTCGATCCGGATCACCACCCCACGGCCTGCGTCGCCGGTCAGCGGGTAAAACGTCAGCGCGTAATGGCGAGACTCGTCGTTCTTGATCCAGGTCACGCGCTCGATCTTGGTGACACTGTGTCGTTCAACGGTGTGTTTGATCTGCGGCAGAAACGAGCGCATCGGCTCGAAAGCGATGAAGATCGGCTGGTTCATCGCCTCGTCCAGGGTTGTGCCGGAAAGCGCGCTGGCTTCCTGATTCCACTGGGTCACGTACAGTTGCTCGTCCAGCGCGATCATGGCCGAGGGCATCGAGTCGATGATGCTGTTGAGGTAGTTCTGAAAGCCCGTGAGCTTCTTTTCGATCTTGCTGCGCACCTGAACTTCGAGCTCAAGCTTGCGATTGGTGTGCCGGGTTTCCTCGGCCAGACCCTGCGCCTGATCGTAGGCTTCCTGAGAGTCGTCGCGGGCGCGTTTGAGCTGCTGCTCGCGGGCTTCGATGCGCGACAGCATGGTGTTGAAGGCTTCAGCCAGGCTGCCGATTTCATCCTCGTTGCCCGGCTCGGCGCGCAACGCGTAGTTCTCTTCGCGGGTCACCTGACGGGAAAGCTCCTCCAATTGGTAGATGGGCTCGGTGATCAGGCGACGAATCTGCCGGGCCACGACCAGCCACAGCAATACGCTGAACACCAGAATGCCCAGGCTGGCAGTCAGTGTGCCGGTATAAAACGCAGGCGGCAGTTCGCTGCTGGCGACCAGCAATAGATGGCCCGGTGGTTGCTCGCCTTTGGGTACGGTGATGACCTGCGTGCTACGAAACTCGGTCAGACGCCAGCTTTCAAGATCCTTGAAATGATGGGGCAACTCGAGCCCTTCGCCCTGCTGCACTTGCCCCAGGCGTTCGCCATCGTTGTCGTAAATGGCCGCCGCGCGCAACGGACCGTAGCTTTTCAGCTCCCTCAGCAATGTGCGTGCGTCGTCGGGTGAATTCAGTGCGTTTTCATTGAGGTTGGCGCTGCTGATCAGACGGCCAATGGTCTGCAAGGCCTGCGGCGCCATGGCTTCCTGGGAAATGTAATAGGCCGCGCTGATGAAGGTCAGGTTGGCGACCAGCAGGACGGTGGTCATCAGAACCAGCAGGGCAGCCAGCAGCTTCTGGCCGACAGGCAGGTTTTCCAGGCGTTGGCGCAAAGGCATGGGGCAGGTCGCAGTGGCAGGTGGAACAAGCAGGGTAGCGCGGGCTAGTCCGTACGCAAACCCTTGCTTGCCAGATGCGTGACCAGCCGCGTCTGCAACTGCTGCAAATGCGGCACCGGGCAGTGATGGCGCTTGGCAGCGGCACAGGCGTAGCCCAGCAGGTAGCTGATTTCGGTGCGTCGCTGGTGCGCCACGTCCTGATACATCGACGAGTAGTTCGCCGCCGTGGCCTTGATGACCCGCAACACTTCGCTGTGCAGGTCAGCAGCGGCCGCCGGCTGACCGCAGCAATGCAACAGGTCGGTCAGCTCGGCGCAGAGCGTGGCGACTTCACAGTGATGCTCCAGCAGTTCGCCGTTGCGGCAATGGTGCAGCACGGTCAATGGATTGATCGCGCAATTGAGCGCCAGCTTGCGCCACAGGCGGGTGAGGATATCCGGCGTCCACTCGTGAGGAATTGCGCTGGCGTGCAAGTCCTTCAAAAGAGAAGGTGGAGCAGGATTCGCAACATCGCCCATCCAGGTAAAGCCATGACCGGCAAATACCACCTGCCAGTCGGCCTTGCGAAACGCACCTTCGGTGCTCGAAGCAAAGAGACAGCGGGCATGCGGCACTCGTGCTGCGACAGCGTCCTGACTGCCGAGGCCGTTCTGCAACAGGATGACCTCGGCATCGGCCGTCAAGCGGTGCGCCAGTTGCGCCACGGCCTGTTCGGCGTCATAGGCCTTGCAGGCCACCAGCAGACGAGCGATCGGCGCCTGATCGTCTAGCGCTTGCGCAGGTATCGGGAACGAACGGGGCGCATCGTTTTCTATCAAGGTCAGGCAGCCGCCGCTGGCCTGATACGCGGCTATACGGGCGGCGTCACGCAGCAGCAGGCTGACCGGCACGTTTGCCCTCGCCAGCCGCGTGGCCCACAGGCTGCCCAGACTGCCTGCGCCCAATACATGCCAGGTGGTCGACATCAGTGATCGGCCTTCAAGGACAAAAGCGGCCCTGAAGCAGTGAAATCGGTATTCGACATGAAAGGCTCACAGTGAAGGTCGGAAAAGTCTCGTTATAATGAGCGTTCTTTCATACCGTCAAGTCATGCGCGCCGTTGATTGCCGTGCGCGCCGTTCAATTGGAGAACATACATGCCCTCGTTCGACGTAGTGTCCGAATTGGATAAACACGAAGTCACGAATGCCGTCGACAACGCTATCAAAGAGCTGGATCGTCGCTACGACCTGAAAGGCAAGGGGACGTTCGAGTTCAAGGAACTGACCGTCAGCTTGACCGCCGAAGCAGACTTCCAGCTTGAAGCCATGATCGAGATCCTCAAGCTGGCACTGGTCAAGCGCAAGATCGACGCCAAGTGCCTGGAAATCAAGGATGCCTATGCGTCCGGCAAGCTGATGAAACAGGAAGTCGTGCTGCGCGAAGGCATCGACAAGGAGCTGGCGAAGAAGATCGTCGCTCACATCAAGGAAGCCAAACTCAAGGTCCAGGCCGCCATTCAAGGCGAGCAGGTGCGTGTCACCGGCAAGAAGCGTGACGACCTGCAGGAAGCCATCGCAGCCCTGCGCGCCTACGATTCGGGCATGCCGCTGCAGTTCAACAACTTCCGTGACTGACGATTTGCAGTGCTGACCGGGGAACCAAGGGTTGCCCGGCCAGTCCGAATCGCCCTGTGCATTGAAACGACAGCCGTTGCTGTCCATCGACGCCGGTTCGTCAGGTTAAGGAGAGAAAGATGGATTTAAACGCAGAAGTCGGTCACCTGTGGCAAGCGTCGCAGGCCTGGATTCCGATGATCATGCAGTACAGCGGCCGTCTGCTTCTGGCACTCGTTACGCTGTGCATCGGCTGGTGGCTGATCAACAAGGTGACCGGCAAGCTCGGCGCGCTGTTGGGCCGGCGACAAGCGGACCTGGCGTTGCAGGGCTTCGTCAGCAGCCTGGCGAACATCATTCTGAAGATTCTGCTGGTGGTCAGTGTCGCGTCGATGATTGGCGTCGAAACCACTTCATTCGTCGCAGCCATCGGTGCTGCCGGTCTGGCGATCGGTCTGGCGCTGCAGGGCAGTCTGGCGAACTTCGCAGGCGGGGTGCTGATTCTGCTGTTTCGTCCGTTCCGCATCGGTGACTGGATCGAAGCGCAGGGCGTGGCGGGTACCGTCGACAGTATTCAGATCTTCCATACGATCCTGCGTACGGGCGACAACAAGACAGTGATTTTGCCCAACGGCAATCTCTCGAACGGCATTATCACCAATACCAACCGGCAACCGACGCGCAAGGTGGTGTTTGACGTGGGCGTCGACTATGAGGCTGATCTGCAGACTGCACGCGAAGTGCTGCTGGAGTTGGCCAAGGACCCGAGGGTTCTGGAAGACCCGGCCCCTGCGGCTGTGGTGTCCACGCTGGGAGACAGTTCGATTACCGTCTCGCTGCGCATCTGGGTCAAGACGGCGGACTATTGGGACGTCATGTTCATGCTTAATGCCGAAGCCCGGGATCGTCTGAAGGCGGCAAACATCGATATCCCGTTTCCACAACGTGTGATTCGTGTGGTTCAGGAATCACCACAGGCCTGATTCGCAAATTGAGGCATAAAAAAGCCCTGACCTGTCAAGTCAGGGCTTTTTGCATTAGCTGCCCAGCGATACATTCGCGAGAGCAACGATAATGCCGACGATAGCGATCCCTGCCCCGAGTACGTTCAGAAAAAAACCGAAACGCAGTGCAGTGGACAACCTCCACGGCTTGAAGCAGAACGTATAGATGATCAGGAAAATGATCGCGAAGATTTCGAGCTGACCCAGCAGCACGATGGCACTGCCGACCGTCATCGGCTCGGCGGCGCTTGAAGCGGCATACGCCAGCGCGGTCCAGACGACAGGGAACCAGATACCCAGCCCGATCAGGGCAAGCATCAGGTATTGGTTGAAGCTTGGTTTTTTTGCGGTGTTCAATGTCGTTCCTTTAGCATCGTATGCGGAAAAGCCTCGCCGGTCTCAAGGCTTGTCAATGGTCGTCGATTGAGCAGGTTCTTCGATTTTCACGCCTTTGGCGTCCTTGCTCCACTGCAGGATGATCATCACCAGCGTCGGCACGCCGAGCAGGGCGGTGATGAGGAAGAAGTTGTGGTAACCGAACTTCTCCACCATCACCCCCGAATAACCACCGATCAGGCGCGGCAGCAACAGCATGATCGAGCTGAGCAGGGCGTATTGGGTTGCCGAGAACTTGAGGTTGGTCAGGCTCGACAGGTAGGCCACGAACGCGGACGTCGCAAGGCCGGAGCTGAGGTTGTCCAGCGAGATGGTCAGGATCAGCATTTTGATGTTCGGCCCCATGTCTGCCAGCAGCAGAAACAGGATGTTGGTGGCTGCCGAACTCAGGCCGCCGATGAACAGGATCGGCATGATGCCGAAGCGCACGATCAGCAGGCCGCCGACGCCTGCGCCCAGCAGTGTCATGATCAGGCCGAAGATCTTGCTGACACTGGCGATCTGATCCTTGGTGAAGCCCTGGTCGATGTAGAACACGTTGGCCATGACGCCCATCACCGTGTCCGACATACGATAAGTAGCGATCAGACCCAGCAGCAGCAAGGCCTGCCAGCGGTAGCGCATGATGAAATCGTTGATTGGCGTCAGGACCGGTGCCAGGCCGCGGCGTCCCATCGAAGACAGGCAGCCGATGGTGAGCAGGGTATAAAGGATCGCGCGCAGGAACGCCCGGTCTTCCAGCAGCAGGTCCATCCAGCTGGTGTCCTGGAAGAGCACGCTGGCGAAGTCGGTGTTGTAGAGCTGAGTGAACATCGCCGGGACCGACACCAGCAGCACGATCAGGACAAAGACTGAGGCCAGTTGGTGGGTGAAGCCGTAGCGCGCTGCCGACAGCTGGGTGCGCAGCGGTACGGGCGGCTCGCGCATGACCAGCGTGGTGATCAGTGCGGGCAGCATCAGCAGACCGAACAGTACGTAGGTGCCGGTCCAGGCCGAATGCTTGTAGGCGAAGCCAGTCGAGCCGAAGCCTTCGGCAAAATACAGTGCGCCTGCGGTCGCCAGCAGTGCGGCAACGCGGTAGCCGGACATGTAGCTGGCGGCCAGCGCGGCCTGCTGGGTGTCATGGGCGATTTCCAGGCGATACGCATCGATCGCGATGTCCTGGGTCGCGGACGCGAAGGCCACGACCACCGCGATGGCGATCAACCAGGAAAGATGTTGCTGCGGATCGCAGAAACCCATGCCGATCAGGCCCAGCAGCACAAGGGTCTGGGACAGCACCAGCCAGGAACGACGACGGCCCAGTTTGCCAAGCAATGGCAGGCGCCATTGGTCGAGCAGGGGAGACCAGACCCATTTGAAGGCGTAGGCAAGACCGATCAGGCTGGCGTAGCCGATGGTTTCGCGAGCGACACCGGCTTCACGCAACCATACGGATAACGTCGAAAAGACCAACATGTAAGGCATGCCCGCAGCGAATCCGAGCAGCAGCAACACTAAAGTCGATGGGCTGGCATATGCGGCGAGCGCGGCGCGCCAGGTTTTACGGGGCATGGGCTGGAATCTGCCTCAGGTTACGAAAACAAAGGGCGCACTCTAACCGTTGAACTACATGGGGCGCCAGCCATGACGCTGCATATCAACCCGATTGTTCAGAATGGTAAGGCCTTCGGTACGCAAACGGGCGCGCTGTTCGTCACCCGAGGGGCTGCCGGGTGGCAGACTGAGTCTGCCGCCGGCACCCAGAACACGGTGCCAGGGAAGCGTCGAACCGTCCGGCAACTGGCTCAAGGTACGGCCTACCCAGCGGGCCGCCTTGCCAAGTCCGGCCAGTTCCGCCAGTTGTCCGTAGCTGACCACTTTGCCTTCCGGCACCTGGGCCAGCGCCAAATAAAGTGCCGTGCGCCGTACGTCGGCAGGCGAAAGCCCGCTGGGGTCGTTTTGCTCTGAAACGGGGTCGCTCACACGTTTATCCTGTATAAAACGAGATTGATTGTCGTTTCCTGGAACTACAGATGGATCTGATGGTCAGTGATACCTGTGTTCGGGGGTCCGTGGACTGCCTTGACGTTTTTCCAGCGGGATGATGCCCGATTTTCCGCCAAACAGAGCCTAGTCGTCGCTTATGTTGTCCAGAACCCTTCTGTGTCTTGCCCTCACCGCCGCCTCCACTCCCTTGCTTGCCGATACCGTCTGGTTGAAGAACGGCGACAAGCTGACCGGTACCATCAAGGTTTTCGACGGCGGCAAGTTGCTGCTGCAGACCGAATACGGCGGTGCCATTCCGATTGACTGGAAAAAGGTCAAGACCCTGGAAAGCGATCAGCCGTTACTCGTCAAACAGGACCAGTACACGGGTGAAGTCGCCAAGTCACTGAAAGCATCCGATGACGGCAAGGTGATTCTCGCCAATGGCGAGGCGCCTAAAACCGTCGAACTGGCGAGCATTCAGCAGATCATCAAGCCCAAGCCGGTCATCACCGATCTGGTCTGGAAGGGCAACATCGACGCTGCGCTGGACTTCCAGCAGGCCGAGAACGACACCAATGATTACAACGTCGCTTTCAAGACGTCGGCGCGTCACGGTCAGTGGCGTCATAACGCCAGAGGCGAATACAACCGCGAAACCACAGACGATGTGGTCGGCACCGACAACTGGAGCGCCGAGTACTCCATCGACCGCTTCCTGACCGAGAAATTCTTCTGGGACGCCCGCGTCACCTACAAGCGCGACAAGATCGAAGACCTGTCCCGCCAGCGTGTCGTCGGTACCGGTCCTGGTTATCAGTTCTGGGATGACGAACTGGGTGCCTTCAAGGTCGGCGCACTGCTCAACCGCACTGACTTCGAGTTTTCCAACGACGAGAAGGAAAACTTCTACTCCGTTGCCGGCACCTGGGACTACAACCGTTACCTGATCGGCAAGAAGGTCGAGTTCTTCACCAACGGCGAGCTGGGCAAACCGTTGAGTGGCGTTGCGGATTACTCGCTGGATGTAGAGGCGGGGCTGCGCTACAAGGTCACCGAGTGGGCCTCGCTTAACCTCAAGGCCGAGAAAGATGTCATCAGCGGCTCCAGCAACGGCGATGTCGACAAGACTCGCTACACCGCAGGTTTCGGCGTCGCCTGGTAAGCACGTGGGCCAGCGACGCGCTTACAGGGCGCGTCGCTGGTCAATCACCGTCTAGATTCTCATCGCGCCGTCCAGCTCCAGTATGCGCCCGCTGAAATAATCATTTTCCAGAATGTAAGCGACCGAGTGGGCGATTTCGTCCGGCTTGCCCATGCGTTTGAGCGGGATGGCAGACGTCATCTTCTCCAGCGCCTCTGGCCTCATGCTGCCGGTCATCTCGGTTTCGATGAAACCGGGTGCCACGCCTGCGACCCTGATGCCGTAACGCGCCAGTTCCCGTGCCCAAGTCACGGTCGCTGCCGCGACACCGGCCTTGGCGGCCGAATAGTTGGTCTGGCCGATGTTGCCCGCGCGTGAAATCGAAGAGATATTGATGATCGCGCCCTGACTGTTCTGCTCGATCATCTTCGCGGCCACTTCGCGTGTGCACAGGAAGACGCCGGTCAGGTTGACGTCGATCACCGACTGCCACTGAGCCAGGCTCAGCTTGGTCATGACGCCGTCCTTGACCTTGACCAACAGACCGTCGCGCAGGATGCCCGCGTTGTTGACCAATCCGTGAATGGTCCCGAAATCCTCGGCGATCCTGCTCACGGTTTCCACAACCTGATCTTCGTTCGCGACGTTGCACAGGTAGGCCCGTGCCTGCACGCCTTGTGTCTGGCAGGCTGCAACCGCCTGGTCGAGTTTTTCCTGATTCAGGTCCACCAACGCCAGATTCGCACCTTTGCCGGCCAGGTATTCGGCCATCGCGCGGCCCAGACCCTGGCCTCCGCCGGTGATTATTATTAGCTTGTCTTTCAATTCCATGTGCGTGTCCAATCCGCTGATTGTCTTCACGGCATGGCTCATTCGAGATGAGTCCGAATGCCGTTGCCAGAGCACGTTATATTCTGTTTCCGCGCGTTCGTCTTCAGCTCGACGCAAACGTTTCAAGGAGTCACACGATGAGCGCGAAAGCCTCTAAGGATGCCAGGCACCTGCTGCTCAAGGAGTACAGGGCTGTCCTGTCAACGCATTCCAAGTCAATGCCGGGCTACCCGTTCGGTTCGGTTGTACCTTACTGCCTGGATGATCGGGGGCGGCCATTGGTACTGATCAGCCGCATCGCTCAGCACACCCATAACCTGACGCTCGATCCCAAGTGCTCGCTGCTGGTGGGCGATCGGGGCGCCGAGGATGTGCAGGCGGTTGGCCGGGTGACGGTTCTGGCGCAGGCCGAAAAGCTCAGTGATCCCGATGCGATCGAGGCTGCAGCACGACGGTACTACCGGTTCTTCCCCGAGTCGCAGAGTTATCACACCGCTCACGATTTCGATTTCTGGGTGCTTGCACCTGTTCGCTACCGGTACATCGGCGGCTTCGGCGCCATTCACTGGCTGGACGAGGTGGCGCTGGACAATCCGTTTGCCGGCAAGGTCGAAACGGGCATGGTCGAGCACATGAATCAGGACCACGCCAAAGCCATTGCGCACTACGTCGAATTGTCGGGCCTGCCGCAAACCGAGCCCGCGCGACTGGTCGGTATCGACAGTGAAGGTATGCACCTGGGTATCGCGAACAGCGTTTATTGGCTGGCATTCAGCGAGCCTTGTAATACACCGACACAAGTCCGCGAGGCCTTGGTTCAACTGGCTCACGCAGAAAAATGGCCGGTAAATGACGGGAAGCACGCTTGAATTAACGACTTTCTGACATCACATACGGTCTACTTGCAAGGCACTCTTGCGCTGAGGAACTGATTTGATGCGTGTTTTTTTGCTGATGTTCTTACTTTTTCCGGTACTCGAACTGTTCATTCTGGTTCGGGTCGGCATGTCCATTGGTTTTCTCTGGACATTCCTGTTGGTCCTGGCGACATCGATGCTGGGACTTTTCGTCATGCGTGTGGCAGGTTTTGCAACGGCCCTGCGTGCCCGTGAAAGCCTGTCCCGTGGCGAGCTGCCTGCCCAGCAGATGCTTGAAGGCCTGATGGTTGCGGTAGGCGGTGGCCTTCTGCTGTTGCCAGGCTTCATCAGTGACATCCTGGGCGTGATCTGTCTGCTGCCTGTCACTCGACGGTTGCTGATCAGCAAGGTTCGTCAGCGCGCCGAGGCTCAGGCCATGCGCCAGCGCGCCTTCGCCGATGACCTGCAGAGTCGTGCCGATGAGCAGACGGCGAACAGCCGCACGCACGCGATTCACCAGCCCACCCGCGAACCCGACGTGATCGAGGGCGAGTTCGAGCACCGGGACAAATAATCCCTGCAACCCCTTCGCTGCGCGGCACCTTCGGGTGCCGCGCTCGTTTGTGGGCTCTGTCAAACTGCAAAAATTTTCTTGCCCAAGCCTTGTAATAACCTTGCTCGCCCTTATGTATGGGTCACCGCAAGGTTTCTGGCCTGATTGCCAGACCGTATTCTGCGGTTCGCGCGTCGAACCGTAACCGGCAAGTCCGGAATTTATAACAGGCCGGTGCATTCACCGGACGCTCAACAACCATAATCAGGAGATCGACAATGAAGCTTCGTCCTCTGCATGACCGCGTCGTAATCCGTCGCAGCGAAGAAGAAACGAAAACTGCCGGCGGTATCGTTCTGCCAGGTTCGGCTGCCGAAAAGCCAAACCGTGGCGAGATCGTCGCTGTTGGTACCGGCCGCGTGCTGGACAACGGTGAAGTACGTGCGCTGGCCGTGAAAGTGGGTGACAAGGTGGTGTTTGGCCCTTATTCCGGCAGCAACACTGTGAAAGTAGATGGCGAAGACCTGCTGGTGATGAGCGAGAACGAGATTCTCGCTGTTATCGAAGGCTGAGTGCTCGCGCTGATTTCCGTTACTACAAAGTATTCAAGGAATAATGATCATGGCTGCTAAAGAAGTTAAATTCGGCGATTCTGGCCGCAAGAAAATGCTCGCCGGTGTAAACGTCCTGGCTGACGCAGTAAAAGCGACCCTGGGCCCAAAAGGCCGTAACGTCATCATCGAGAAGAGCTTCGGCGCTCCGCTGATCACCAAAGATGGTGTGTCGGTTGCCAAGGAAATCGAACTCAAAGACCGTTTCGAAAACATGGGCGCGCAGCTGGTCAAAGACGTTGCTTCCCGTGCCAACGATGATGCGGGCGACGGTACTACCACCGCCACCGTTCTGGCTCAGGCTATCGTCAACGAAGGCCTGAAAGCCGTCGCTGCCGGCATGAACCCGATGGACCTGAAGCGCGGCATCGACAAGGCGACCATCGCCATCGTTGCTCAGCTCAAGCTGCTGTCCAAGCCATGCACCGACACCAAGGCAATCGCCCAGGTCGGCACCATCTCGGCCAACTCTGATCACTCCATCGGCGACATCATTGCCGAAGCCATGGAAAAAGTGACCAAAGACGGCGTTATCACCGTTGAAGAAGGTTCGGGTCTGGAAAACGAACTGTCTGTCGTTGAAGGCATGCAGTTCGACCGTGGTTACCTGTCCCCGTACTTCATCAACAAGCCGGACACCATGGTTGCCGAGCTGGACAGCCCGCTGCTGCTGTTGGTTGACAAGAAGATCTCCAACATCCGCGAAATGCTGCCGGTTCTGGAAGCCGTCGCCAAGGCAGGTCGTCCACTGTTGATCGTTGCCGAAGACGTCGAAGGCGAAGCCCTGGCGACTCTGGTAGTGAACAACATGCGCGGCATCGTGAAAGTTGCAGCCGTGAAGGCTCCAGGTTTCGGTGACCGTCGCAAGGCCATGCTGCAGGACATCGCTGTTCTGACTGGCGGTACCGTTATCTCCGAAGAGATCGGTCTGAGCCTGGAAACCACTACCCTGGAACACCTGGGTAATGCCAAGCGCGTTGTACTGAACAAAGAAAACACCACCATCATCGACGGTGCTGGCGTTAAAACCGACATCGACTCGCGCATCGCTCAGATCCGCCAGCAAATCGGTGACACCAGCTCCGACTACGACAAAGAGAAACTGCAAGAGCGTCTGGCCAAGCTGTCCGGCGGTGTTGCGGTGATCAAGGTCGGCGCCGGTTCCGAAGTCGAAATGAAAGAGAAGAAAGCCCGCGTTGAAGACGCCCTGCACGCAACCCGCGCAGCCGTTGAAGAAGGCGTGGTACCTGGCGGTGGCGTGGCGCTGGTTCGCTCCCTGCAGGCCATCGAAGGTCTGAAAGGCGACAACGCCGATCAGGACGTCGGTATCGCTCTGCTGCGTCGTGCTGTTGAAGCACCACTGCGTCAGATCGTTGCCAACTCCGGCGACGAGCCAAGCGTTGTAGTCGACAAGGTCAAGCAGGGTTCGGGTAACTTCGGTTACAACGCTGCTTCCGGCGAATACGGCGACATGATCGAAATGGGTATCCTGGACCCGGCCAAGGTCACTCGCTCGGCTCTGCAAGCAGCGTCCTCGATCGCCAGCTTGATGATCACCACCGAAGCGATGATCGCTGACGTGCCTGACGACAAGCCAGCAGGCGGCGGCATGCCGGACATGGGCGGCATGGGTGGTATGGGCGGCATGATGTAAGCCAGCTTTACCCCTAAGCGACACCCATAAAGAACCCCGCCTTGTGCGGGGTTTTTTTATGGGTTGGTGAATATATCGAATACGGCACTCAGGAAATGGAGTTGCTGCTAAATATGATTAGCCTTCAATGGCGCTAACGGAACGGCACATTAAACTTGGTAGTAAGGCAACGTTGTGAGCTCTCACGACAGAGAAGGCAATGGCGCTGTGTAACCACCGTAAGGATGTATTCCACGCTGGTGGTATTTCAAAAGCGACAGGCCCTTCGGGGATGTGGATGAAATGAAAAGCTTTATAAGGATGATAAGTTTTGCAGCGGTGCTGGCTAGCAGTGCATTGGTTTCTTCTGGCGCCTGGGCAGGAAATTGCCCACCCGGTGAAATAGAGATCTCTGGTATTGGGGGGACGATCTGTATTCCTATCTCAATGTGCGTGATCAACCCGCTGCTTTGTGGATGAGCAATACGGGGAGAGCCAGCACTGATTGGCTTCAGTGCTGAAGGCGGATTGCCTAAAATAAACCCCGCATGGTGCGGGGTTTATTGATTATCGAGTACTGTCAGGCTTGAGGTGCGTCTTGTTAGTTTGATCTACTTCTTGCGGCACACTTACGCAGTGTGACTCGGTTGTTCCTCCATGCTCTGTCAAAGATCTCTTATATTCGGGCCTGTACAAGACAAAGTAATAAACCCCCAGACAGATCAACCAGCAGAACACCGCCGTCCAGAGGTTGTGCGACAGAAAGTGCGCACCCTGCAGCATGCGACCCACTGAAAAGATCGATCCCAGCGTGAAGGCCAGTATCAGTCCGGCTTTGGCCAGACGGGGCTTGCGGTCGCGAAACATGAAGAACAGGGCAAACAGGGTAAAACCGGTAGCCGCATGACCGCCCGGCCAGCAGCGGCCGGGCTTGTCGGTCTCGGGACGCGGGCTGAGCAGTTCGCTGTAGGTTTCCTGGCCGCCGAACTCGGTCAGGCTCCAGGGGCACTGCACGGAGGTCACAACCTTGAGCGGAGTCACGAAACCGGTGGCTAGGGCCATCGACAGCACCAGACACCCCAGTTCGCGACGCCATGGCATCACGCGCTCGACCTTGAAGGACGCAGCGAAGCTGATCATCGCCAGTACTCCAATCGCCATCACTACCTGTTTGGCGCGATCATGAAGCACGTCTTCCAGAAAGTAGCTGTGCCTGCCAATGAACGCACCGGCCGCCGGATCGAAAGCCAGTCTGGCAAGGTCCATGTCCACGGAGGTCAGCTCCAGCAGAGCCAGTATCAGGGCGGTGACGGCGGGTATGCCCAGGCATATCCAGAAGTTGAGCGGACGGAAGTACGGCGGGGAGACGGCTTTCAATATGGCAAATCCGGTTTTGGTGGAATACGTACCGCAGTCGTGAATTGCGGCAATTTTGTTTCGGAGTGTGTCATGTGAGTTGTGAATTCTGGATGAAAAAATCGTTAGGCCGTTTCGGCGCTGGCCCTGACGTCCACTTCGTCTTAAGCTGCGCCAGCCCAAATTGCATATGAGAGTGCTCCATGCGAATTCTTCTGGTTGAAGACAACCGCGACATCCTGGCAAACATGGCCGATTACCTGGGCATGAAAGGCTACACCGTCGATTGCGCACAGGATGGCCTCTCGGGACTGCATCTGGCCGCCACCGAACATTACGACCTGATCGTACTGGACATCATGCTGCCCGGTATCGACGGTTACACCCTGTGCAAGCGCCTGCGCGAAGATGCTCGTCGTGACACGCCAGTGATCATGCTGACCGCGCGTGACCAGCTCGACGACCGCCTGCAGGGCTTTCGCTCCGGCGCTGACGATTATCTGCTCAAGCCATTCGCCCTGTCCGAACTCGCGGCGCGTATAGAGGCTGTGCTGCGTCGTGCCCAAGGCGGCGGACGTCGCACCCTGCAGGTCTCCGACCTGATCTACGACCTCGACACGCTGGAAGTGACGCGGGAAGGGCGGATGCTCAAGCTCAACCCGGTCGGGCTCAAACTGCTCGCGGTCTTGATGCAGAAGAGCCCGCATGTGCTGCGTCGCGAAATTCTCGAAGAAGCGCTGTGGGGCGATGACTGCCCTGACAGCGACAGCCTGCGCAGTCACGTGCACCAGCTGCGTCAGGTGATCGATAAACCGTTTTCCAAGCCGCTGCTGCAAACCGTACACGGTGTGGGCTACCGCTTGGCCGAGGGCCGGGATGGAGTTTAAACAGAGCCTTGCCCAGCGAATCATCATCGCGTTTGCCCTGATGAGTGCGCTGGTCGCCGGATCCTTTGCAATCGGCATTATTTCCACCGTTCACCTGGTCGAAGAAAAACTGATTTCCGCAGGCCTGGGCGGCGATCTCAACCGCCTGATGCTGATGGACAGCGTCAGCGACTGGAGCCATCGGCCCAAGCCTGACCAGTTGTTCTATTTCACCAACGGTCCTGGCGATTTCGACCTGCCCAAGGACTTGCGTCATCTCGAGCCGGGCTTTCACGAGGTGTTCCGCGGGCCGCTGTCCTATCACGCGATGATCGAAGTGGTCGATGGTCGTCACTACGCCTTGCTGCAGGACCAGAGCGATTTTGAAGAGCGCGAGCGCGTGCTGTTCGCGGTGGTGCTGGTGGGCTTTGTCCTCGCACTGGCGCTGGCCGTCTTCCTGGGCTGGGTGCTTGCCCGACGCGTGATGGCGCCGGTTGTGCGGCTGGCCCGACAGGTCCGTCATCGCGATCAGTTGTTGGGCCTTGCGCCGCCTCTGGCACCTGACTACGCCGCAGACGAAGTGGGTGAGCTGGCCGTCGCCTTCGACGCCACGCTGGGGCGCCTGCGCCAGGCATTGATCCGCGAGCGGATGTTCACCAGCGACGTGAGCCATGAGCTGCGCACGCCGCTGATGGTGCTCGCCAGCTCCTGTGAATTGCTGCTGGAGAACCCGGCACTCGACCAGCGTGCGCGCCGGCAGGTGGAGCGCATCGGCCGCGCCTGTGAAGAGATGCGTGATCTGGTCCAGACCTTCCTGATGCTCGCCCGTACCCAGCGCGAAGATCCCGCCATGACGCCCAAGGCGACGCTGGTCGGTGTTGCCGAGCAACTGATCTCACAATGGCGTGACCCGATAGAGGGCAAAGGGCTGAAGCTGACGTATAACCCGCCACCGGAAGGCCAGGTCTCTGACATCCGCTACAACGCAACCTTCCTTCACGCCGTGATGGGCAACCTGCTGCGCAATGCGCTGCATTATACCGACCACGGTTTCATTACGCTGACGCTGCAGTCCGAAAGCTTCGTCGTCGAAGACAGCGGTGTGGGGATCCCCGAAGAGAAACGTGAAGCCATGTTCGAACCCTTCGTGCGCGGCAATGAGCAGCGTGGCGAAGGTCTCGGCCTGGGTCTGTCGCTGGTACAGCGTATCTGTGCCAACCAGGGCTGGAGTGTGAGCCTGACGCCGATGGAGCCCCATGGCTGCCGCTTCAGGGTCACGCTGGACATCGTCAAACCCTGATGCCCGTCCTGATTCGCCATGTGCAGGCCGCTCTCTGACCAGAGGCGGCTCACGTGGCACGCAAGTACCTGTAAACTCTGGAAACATTTGACCGGTCAATGTGACGTTTTTTTCACATTCAGATGACCTGACGATGACGGCGACCTGACTAATTTGGCCGCCATTAACGTCAGGAGATGCTCTCATGAGCGACCGCATTGAACTTGAGTTTTCCCGTAAGTACGACAAGGACCACGCTCGCCAGTACCTGGAAAAACATCAGGACGGTCTATGGCGCAAGTTGTCTCATTATCGTGACGAACAGTTGGCACGAAAGGCACTGCACATGGTCGGAGACCCCGGTCTGGTGCTGGATCTTCCATGCGGGGCAGGTCGTTTCTGGCCTTTGCTGGCCGAGAAACCCAATCGTTCCATCATCGGTGCGGACAACTCCGCCGACATGCTGCGAATCGCCTGTGAATCTCAACCGGCCGATGTGGTGAAAAGGGTACGACCCTTGCAGACATCTGCTTTCGCTATCGACCTGCCTGACAACGCGGTGGACAGCATCTTCTGCATGCGTCTGTTGCACCATGTCGGTCAGTCGAGTGACCGGATGGCTCTGTTACGGGAGTTTCAGCGCGTTACCCGCGACAGTGTGATTGTGTCTCTGTGGGTGGATGGCAATTTCAAGGCCTGGAAGCGCAGAAAGCTCGAGAGCCAGCGCCACAAGGAAAATGGGCAGGAAAGTTACCAGAACCGTTTTGTGTTACCGGTTACTACCGCAGAAACCGAATTTGAAGAGGCAGGATTTCGCATTCAGAAGCGAATGGACTTCCTGCCGATGTACGCCATGTGGCGAGTCTATGTATTGCGTAAAAGGTGAATAGATGGGTCTGCAGTCCTTGAAAGAACCGGTTGTTAACCCGGGAAAGAACGGGTTCAGTCATTTTTGGAGCCAGCGTGGCGAGTGGGTTGAAGAACCCAACGTGCGGCGTGGTGGTGAGAGTGGCGTGCAACGGTTGATCACGGACGATGGACAGACGCTCTACAGCAAACGGCAGACCGGTCATATCTACCGCAGCTGGTTGCATCCGTTTGGGCGTCCGACGGTACTGCGCGAGCGCGACGCTCTTGAAGGTCTGAACAGACTGGGCGTCGGTGTGCCGCAGATTGTGTTCTGCGGCGCGGAGCGCACCGAAAACGAATGGCGTGCGCTTCTGGTAACCGAGGCCCTGGAGGGATTCGAAGAGTTCGAAAAATGGCTTGCTGCAGGTGGCCGCGAGCAGTACGGCGAACTGTTGTACGAGCAGATGCTCAGCGAAATGGGCAAAACGCTGGCCCGCATGCACTTGGGGCGTTGGCAGCACAGTTGCCTGTATATCAAGCATATCTTTGTGCGTGTCACTGGCGAGGGTGATCAGGCCAGAGCCGAAGTTGCATTGCTTGACCTGGAAAAGGGCCGTCGTCGCTGGACGGCCTACGGGGCCGCGCAGCATGACATGAAGCAACTGAGACGCCATTCGTCATTCAGTGCCGCAGACTGGCAGAAGTTAGTCTATTTTTACCAAGCGGCGTTTGGCAGCTCTATCAAAGGTTTAAAGTCATGAAGCTCGAAATGGCTAGAGGTTTGTTCGTGTTCGCGGCGTTGGCGACTGCAACAGTCGCCATGGCAGCGCTTGAACAGCCGGGTACCAAGATCCTGAGTGCCCAGCACGGCGAAGGGCACTGCCCCTTGCCCCGTGCAATCAAAAGTGAGGTAGCAGTAAAGCCCGATCATGATTTGCTGCTCCTGATGTACAGCCTGGCACAGGGTACTGGATCGAAAAATTGAACACTCCGTTGACCTGAAAGGCCCCTTGTCGGGGCCTTTGTCGTTTGGCCAGGGATCAATTTACTGCCGAACTTACCTGATTGGCCTTTCTGTCAGGCGCTGCCAGCAAGGTGTACACGCAAGGCAGGACGATAAGCGTGAACAGCGTGCCGACTGACATACCGGTCGCGATCACCATGCCGATGTCGAAACGGCTGACAGCCCCGGCACCGGTTGCCAGTATCAATGGCACCATCCCGAAGACCATGGCCGCCGTCGTCATCAGCACCGGACGCAATCGAATCGCCGCAGCTTCTTGCGCTGCCTCTCGCACTGACATTCCCTGATCCCGGCGCAACTGGTTGGCGAACTCGACGATCAAAATGCCGTGCTTGGTAATCAGGCCGATCAGGGTTACGAGCCCGACCTGGGTGTAGATGTTCATGCTCGACACCCCCAGAAACAGCGGGATCAAGGCGCCGCAGATCGACAGCGGAACCGTCACTAGAATCACCAGAGGGTCGCGGAAGCTTTCGAATTGCGCCGCCAGCACCAGAAAGATGATCGCTAGTGCGAGCGCGAAGGTGATCCACAGGGCGCTGCCTTCCTGCACGTACTGCCTGGATGCCCCGGCGTAGTCGTACGCGAACCCTTCAGGTGCTTCTTCAGCTGCAATCTGTCTGACCGTTTCGAGCGCTTCGCCCATGCTGACGATGGGGAAACCCTGAATGATTGCCGAGTTGAGCTGCTGAAATTGATTCAACTGCCGCGGTCGTGCGCGGTCGCTGACCGTGATCAGCGTGGACAGCGCCAGGAGCTGGCCTTCGTTGTTTCTGACGTAATAGT
This sequence comes from Pseudomonas sp. fls2-241-TYG-175, assembly GCF_030209155.1. NCBI lineage: Bacteria > Pseudomonadati > Pseudomonadota > Gammaproteobacteria > Pseudomonadales > Pseudomonadaceae > Pseudomonas > Pseudomonas sp. fls2-241-TYG-175. The sequence continues at coordinate 115,971 of NZ_JARVSO010000011.1, forward strand.
TGTTCAGCCACCCGGGATTGTCGCGATAGGCACGCTCCACTTGGGCAATCACCTTGTAGCTGCGTCCTTCGAGGGTGAAACGGTTGATTTCCGCCTCGGCCAGCAAGGTTGCCAGCGTACCGCCAAGGTCCTGCATGGACACGCCCATCTGTGCGGCTTTGGCGCGGTCGATATCCACGACCACTTCCGGTTTATCGAAAGCCAGATCAATGTCCATGAAGGCGAACTTGCCCGAATCCGTCGCGCGCTTTTTGATGCGTTCGGCGACCTCCAGTAGGGCCGGATAGTCATTGGGGGTGTTGATCACGAACTGGAACGGCAGCCCTTCGCCCGTCCCGGGGAGTGAAGGCAGATTGAAACCGAAGATTTGCAGTCCGGGAATCTCCGAGAGTCTGGCCTGGACCTCGGGCAGGATCTCCATCTGGGTGCGAGTCCGTTCATTCCAGGGCTTGAGCAGGAAGCCACCGACGCCGGTCTGCACGCCATTGAAGCCGTTGATCTGGAACGATGAGTAGTACTCGGGAAACGCTTTGAACAGCGTCACGAAACGGTCGGTATACGCGTTGATGTAATTCAGGTTGGTGGGCTGAGGCGACGTGGCCATCATGAAAATGATGCCTTGGTCCTCGTCCGGCGCCAGCTCCGATTTGGTGAACATGAGCAGCACCGGGATCAGGCACAGCACGATGATCGCAAATACCACGACCACCGGGCGGGTGTTCAATGTGGCATGCAGGATGCGCTGGTAACGCACCTTGAGCCTTTCGAACGCCTGATCGAGCCTGTGTGCCAGGCCGCTCGGGTTTTCTTCGGGGCGCAACAGCATGGCGCACATCATGGGCGAAAGGGTCAGGGCAACGATGCCCGAGATGACCACAGCGCCTGCCAGTGTCAGGGCGAACTCCCTGAACAGCGCACCGGTCAGTCCTTCCAGAAAACCGATCGGGGCGTACACCGCAGCCAGCGTGATGGTCATTGAAACCACCGGCATCGCGATCTCTCGTGCACCTTCGATGGCGGCATCGAACGGCGTCTTGCCTTCCTCGATATGCCGGTGGATGTTTTCGACCACCACAATGGCGTCATCCACCACCAGACCGATGGCCAGCACCATCGCCAACAACGTCAGCAGGTTGATCGAGTAACCCATCAACTGCATGAAGAACAGCACGCCGACCATGGAAAGCGGAATGGTGACCACCGGGATCAGAACCGAACGCAGGGCGCCGAGGAACAGGAAGACTACGACGATCACAATCAGCACCGCTTCGATGAGCGTTTTCACCACCTCATGAATCGATGCCTGAATGAACAGCGTGGCATCGTAGGCGATGGACACCTTGAGGCTCGGCGGCAGCTGGCTTTCCAGCTCCGGCATGATGCGCCGCACTTCTTTGATGACGTCCAGCGGGTTGGAACTCGGCGTACCCTTGATGCCGATATACACCGAGGGAATGCCATCGAACGAGCTGACGGTGTTGTAGTTCTCGGCACCCATTTCTACCCGTGCCACGTCACCCAGCAACACACGGCTGTCGCCATTGGTCTTCAAGGGGATAGCGGCGAAGGCTTCGGCAGATTTCAGTTCGGTGGTGGCGTTGATACTGGTCACCACGTATTCGCCCTTGATCTCGCCAGCCGCCGACAGAAAGTTGTAACGACGCACCGCATCGGTGACGTCGGCGGCTGTCAGGCCAAAACCGGCAAGACGCACCGGGTCCAGCCAGAGGCGCATTGCAAACACCTGATTGCCCAGAATCTCGGCCTCGGCCATGCCCGGCAGCGTCGCCAACCTGGGTTGTATGACACGTGACAGGTAGTCGGTGATCTGCGGGTTATTCAGTTGCGAGCTGTAAAAACTGACGTACATCAGCGCCGACGCGTCAGCCGCTTCTTTGCTCAGCACGGGATCCTCAGCGTCTTGCGGCAGCTTGTTTTTGACCTCGTTGGCCTTGGCCAGCAATTCGGTGAACAGCCGGTCGCTGTCGGCACCGATGCGTGCATAAATGGAGATGATCGAGAAGTTCTGGCGACTGACCGAGGTCATGTAGTCGATGCCCTCGGCGCTGGCCAGGCTCTGCTGCAGCGGCTGGGTGATATAGCCCTGAATGGTTTCGGCGTTGGCACCGGGGTAGGCCGTCGTCACCGTGATAAGCGCATTTTCCATCTGCGGATACTGGCGGATGACCAGTTTGCTGTAGGCCTGAATGCCCAGCAAAACGATCAGCAGGCTGACGACGGTTGCAAGCACCGGGCGGCGAATGAACGGGTCGGTAAAGGTCATCACGGTTCCCTGATCATTGCGCGCGTCTGGCCGGAGGATTGTTGTCATTGGTTTGCGTCGCATCTGCGCTGATCGCGACATGAGCGCCATTGTCCAGCTTCAACTGACCGCCACTTACCACCTGATCTCCCGCCTTGAGCCCTTCCAGAATCACCACGTTGCCCTCACGGTGTTCGCCGGTTTTGACGAAGCGTCGCTCGACCGTCAGTTGTGGTTCGTCCCGGGGATTGCTTTCAGGCTTGCCTGCCTCGGTTTGCCTGGCCACCACCACGTAAACCGAATTGCCGTAAAGGCTGTAGGTGATCGCGCTTTCCGGGACCACGATCTGGCTGGGCGCGCTGGGCAGAATGACCTGGAGGTCGACAAACATACCGGGCAGCAGTCTGCCGTCCGGGTTTGGTTGAGTGGCGCGAATCAGAACGTTGCGCGTGCTTTCGTCGACCCTGGGATTGATCGCACTGATCGTGGCGTCGAACGACTGGCCGGGATAAGCCGACACACTGACTTGCACCCGCTGCCCGACGGAGAGTTTTGGCAGGGCCTGTTCGGGCACGTGGAAGTCCACATAAAGGCTGCTCAAGTCCTGCAGGGTCGCAATCACGGTCCCGCTGGCCAGATAGTCGCCGACATCCACCTGGCGAATCCCGATGGTGCCGCTGAACGGCGCCAGAATCTGTTTCTTCGCCAGCGAGGCCTTGAGTTGGGCCACCGTGGCACCGGCCTTCTTCAGCTGCGCAGCCAGCTTGTCGAAGTCGCCGCGGGAAATTGCCTGATCGCCGACCAGCCTGCTGCCGCGTCCGTGTTCGACCTGTGCCAGCCCCAGGTCCGCTTCGGCAGTTCCCAGCAGTGCCCGCTCCACGTCGCTGTCCAGTTGCAACAGAGGCTGCCCGACGCGAACCTTCTGCCCGGACTCGAATAGCAGCGCCTTGACCGTGCCCGCAATCTCCAGGCTCAGGTCCACACCCTGGACGGCTTTTAACGTACCGATGGCAGGCAGCCGACTTTGCCAGGGCAACTCCACAGCGTTGACCACTGCCACGCTGACCGGCGGCTTCGGCGCACTGAACTGCTGAATCTGCCGATAGATGGAAAACGCTTTGTAACCCGCGAGCGCAAGCACGACGAGCATCACAACGCCCAGCATTATCAACATGCGACGACGCAACATGCTTCACTTCCCTGGAAGATTTGAAACGCACAGGATCGCGAACGCGATCCGAACGGCAGTCCTTCAAATCTAGTTGCTAATGCGCTGTTTGGAAAAAATATAAGGGCTGAACGTCGCGAATTTCAGCTCCTGAGGAAGTTTCTTACTTTTTTAAACGACTGTTCCGGCATAACACCGTTTTGTCCTATGTCATCTTTCGTCGGATGTTTATCGAGTCATCAGAATTCGATCAATACGCCCAAGGGAAAATGGCATGGCCGGCATATGGACGAAAATAGTGACTGCCTTGCGGGGCGGGGCAAGCGAGGCGTCGAACAGTATCGTGGCCCGACAGACGTTGCAGATCCTCGATCAGGAAATCCGCAACGCCGAACACCACCTCGACGCCAGCCGCTCCAGTCTCGCGGGCCTGATGGCCAAGAGTCTTCATGCAACACGAAAGGTGACGCAGGCACGGGCACAGGTCGCTTTGCTGGTTCGCGACGCTGAAACGGCACTTGAAGCGGACGACGAAGCGACTGCTCTGGAGACTGCATCAAGGATCGGTCTGCTGGAAAAACGGATGGCCGAGGATGCCCGCATCGCGCAGGGCTATGCGACCGCCGTCAGCAGCCTGAGCGCAAGTCTGCGCGTCAGTGAGCAGAAGCTGTGGGCACTCCGGCAACAGGTCGAAATGGTGCGGACCGCCGAATTCGTGCAGCAGGCACAGGGCGGCTGGGCGGTATCTCACGAGGAATCTGCCAGCAGGCTGCGAAGTGCTACGGATGCCTTGAGCGATCTCAGACAACGTCAACAGGAAACAGAGCTCCGTCGGCAGGTTCAGGAGGAATCGAGCTTCGCCGATGCCGATCTTGAACAGCGATTACTGGATGCCGGGATCACAGTCGACACCTTCAGTGCGCAAACCGTATTGCAGCGAATAAAGAGTAATCGCGAGCAGCAGTGCGCCTGATTCGAAAGGATGTCGACATGTACCATTTCATCGAAACAGCGTTGTCGTTCCCTGTGGTGATTTTCAGCCTGTTGCTGGCAATAACCATGATTTATTGGCTGATGGTGTGCTTGGGCATCCTTGACAGCGGTCCGGTCGATATCGACATGCAGGCCGTTTCCGCCTTCGACAGTGCCAGCGCCGAATCGGGTAAGGGTCTGGTTGCCCGCCTCGGTCTCACCGGCGTGCCTGCTTCCATCATCCTGACACTGATCAGTCTTTCGGGCTGGCTGGTCAGCTACTTCGGCCAGCTGCTTTTCATCGACCAGTTGTCACTCGGCTTTTTCTACTACCCCCTTGGGTTTGTCAGTGGGCTTTTGGCCCTCGCGGCCGCTTCCATCTTTACCCTGGTCACCCTTCGCCTTTTCAAACCTCTCGTCAGAAAGATCAGAGGGCCGGAACCGAAGCCGATCTGTGGGCAGGTGGCGGTCGTCACAAGCCAGACCGTGAACTGCAACAGCGGACGTGCGCTGATGAGCGATGGCGGCGCAGGGCTGCTGCTTCAGGTTCGTACCTTCGGCACCCCCGAAATCAAACGCAATGACCGGGTGGTGCTTCTTCAATACCTCGCAGACGAGCATGCCTATCTCGTCGTCAGCGAGTCGGAATTCAAGGGCTGAGCCCATTATGGAGTCATACAGCATGCTGGACATGGCCATGCCATTTCTCATTATCCTCTGCGTCGCAGTTCTTGCTTTGGTCGCTTTGGCATTATTGATCAAGACCTTCTACGTCAAGGTCCCTCAGGGCACAGCGCTTATCGTCAACGATCTGTCCAGTCGCCCCAAGGTCTATTTCACCGGTGCCATGGTGCTGCCTTATCTCTACTTCATGGAAAAGATGAAGATCAGCGTCATCACGCTGGAGATCGATCGAAAAGGCAAGGGTGGGCTGATCTGCCGGGACAACATGCGTGCCGATATCACCGTGGCCTTTTTCCTGCGGGTCAACGAAACCCGTGAAGACGTCCTCAAGGTCGCCAAGGCCATCGGTGTTCAGCGCGCCTCGGACAAGTCGGCTGTCAACGAGTTGTTCAACGCGAAGTTTTCCGAAGCGCTGAAGACCGTCGGCAAACAATTCGATTTCGTTGAGCTGTTCGAGGATCGCGTCCGTTTTCGCGATGAGATCGTCAACGTGATAGGTCAGGATCTTTCCGGGTATGTGCTTGAGGACGTGGCCATCGACTTCCTTGAGCAGACGCCCAAGGTTGACCTCGACCGCGACAATATTCTCGATGCTGAGGGCATTCGCAAGATTACCGAACTGACTTCCGTCCACAACGTCATCACCAACGAGCTGGAACGTGATCAGGCGCTGAAGATCCAGAAGAAGAACGTCGAAACCATCGAAGCAAGTCTGGCGCTGGAACGTCAGGAAGCGGATGCGCAGGCGCGGCAGAAGCGTGAAATCGCATCGGTGATCGCACGCGAGGAAGCCGAGACGCTCAAGGTTCAGTCCGAAGAGCATCTGCGAGCTGAGGAAGCCCGCATCGCCGCCGCGCAGCGCATCGATGTCGCAGCGGTCAATCATCAGCGTGAAGTGGATGTTGCAAACCAGAACAGCGAGCGCGTCGTCATGCTCGAGAAGGAAACCGTCATTCGCGCCCAGGCCCTGGCGCAGGTTGATCGCGAACGCGAAGTGTCGCTGAGCCGAATCGAGCGTGATCGGCAGCTTGAAGAAAAGCGTGGGGAGATTGCCAGCGTCACGCGCGAGCGCGTCATCGTCGAAAAGACCGTCGCTCAGGAAGAAGAGGCCATCACCACATTACGTATGATCGCCGATGCGGACCGCAAGAAAACCGTGGTCGTTACCGAAGCCCAGGCGCAGGCCGAGCGCGATCTGGTGTGTCTGGTCAAACAGGCCGAAGCGGACACAGTGGTGTCCGAATACCGGGCCAAGGAACTGGTGACGCTGGCCGATGCCGACTTGCGCAAGGCCGAACGTGAATCGCAGGCTGCGATCAAGCGAGCCGAGGGCGTACGTGCCGAGAAGGCTGCATCAGGACTGGCAGAGGCCGAGGTTCGCATGCAGATCGCAGAGGCCTCCGAGCGTGAAGGGCAGGCCGAGGCGCTGGTGCTGAAGCAGCGGCTGTTGTCTCAGGCAGAAGGTGATCGTGCCGTTGGTGAGTCCGATGCCGAGGTTCGGATACAGATCGCTGAAGCCATCGAGCGCGAGGGGCTAGCGGAAGCGGCCGTATTGAAGCAGCGCCTGTTGTCCCAGGCCGAGGGCGACAGGGCCATCGGCGAGTCCAGAGCCGCGACCATCCAGGACGTTGGCGCTGCCGAAGCCGAAGTTCTTCAGAAACGTTTCGAGGCAGAAGCGGCGGGACTGACCGAGAAGTTCGAGGCGATGCAGAAGTTGACGGGCGGTGCCCGCGAGCACGAAGAATTCCGTCTGGCTCTGCAGAATCAGCTCGATATCACCATGGCGAGCATCGCGGCCAACGAGAAGATTGCCGAGCAACAGGCCGAGGTGCTGTCCGCAGCCATGAGCAAGGCCAGCATCCAGTTCGTGGGCGGAGGGGATAACGGCGTGTTCGACGCCTTCGTGAAGTCCCTCTCGGTCGGCAAAGCCATCGAAGGTCTGAATCAGAGCAGCCCACTTGCCGCTCAGGTCATTCAGACCGGACTCGGGATGCTCTCCAGAGTGGCCACCGAAAGAGCGTCGGACCGCCGTCCAGACGCTCAGTAATGCCCATGCCCGCGCCCGGTTCGTTTGCCGGGCGCTTCTTCACGACACTGACCTGCCCATCCGGATTGACCCATGTCCCAAGATCAGTTTGAAAACCCGACTCAGGAAGCGTTGAACACGGCGGTCACTGAAAGTGGGGCCTATGAGGTATTGCTCAAACGCCTGCAGGAACAGGGCGACAGCCTGTCTCGGCAGGTCGACACGCTCAATGCCCAAAGGCTTGAAGAGTTCGGGTGCAGCTCGATGGAGGTACTGGGACGTGCTCGGTTACGCACGGAAAACAGCTGCCTTCCAAGAGGCATCGTGCGTGTTGGTCCCGATCTTCTGTTCGGCTACAACGTGTCGTCCGGGCTCAATGCGGCAGCCCGAATCGACGATGTGTTTGCGCTGTTTCGCCTGAGCGAGGGCGAGCAGGGTTATGAAACCCACGCTGTTGATGTGGACGGCACCTGGCTGGCCGATCCTGTGTTTCGCAGGGATTTCGAGGAGCTTTATACCTATTACCGCGATGCACGGTTGCTGGAATTGTCCGTCTCTGAAAACCGCTTGCTGGCCAGTTTCCAATTCGGCGAACGTCTCACGGATATCCGGGTTTTCCGCTGGTCGATGAGCGCATCAGGCAACGAGGTACGCTACCTCGATAATCGCGGGGAGCGCGATATCGTTAACGAGCCACGTTACGATTTTGAATGGATTCAGGCGGGTCGGGAGATGATCGTCAACGATCAAACGCCCCGTATTACCATTCTTGAAAGCGTCCATATCCATCTGGAGAACGGCGAGCTGGTTGTCAGGGGCGAGGGTCCGTCAGAAACCGGGCTTGAGTTGTACCGTGAGGCGCTCGCTGAAAAGAACCAGTCGCTGCCTGATGTACAGGTGGCCTTCGCCAGACTGGGCAATCTGATCCTCTTGAGTGTCCGGCCTTACAAGGAAGAGCAGTGCCGCTATCTGGTCTGCAATCTGAAGGCGCTTGCGCTGACCCGGATTGATGCGATTGGCTTGGCGTGTCAGCGCCTTCCCGACGACCACGGTGTTGTTTTTCCGGGAGGTCTCTATCTTCAGAGTGGTGAGCACAGGCTGTTCGAGTCTGCGATGCAGGGCATGCTGTTCAAGCGTCTGCTGCGCTCGCCCAACGGTGAGGATTTTCTGTACGTCTTCCATGACGCGGTCGAGGGGCGTTCGGCCCTGTTCACTTACAACACCATCCGACGGCAGTTGCTGCCGCCCGTATTCGGTCATGGGTATGCGCGTCTCGAAGACGGACGCATGGTGATTTTCTCGGCTGAGGCCGAACCTGCCCGGAACCATCCTGTGCAGATCTGGCAGACCCCTTTCTTCACCGAGGATTACGCAACCGGTCAGCCGTCGAGTCATTCGTTTCTGGGCCGAATCGGCAATGCCGAATTGGTCCGCGGCATTTCCGACCTGTATGACCTTGCCAGAGAATCTGTCGCTACCCGCGCCACGGCGGCTCGTTTCAGCGCACTGGAACGGCAGGTTGCGCTTCTGTTCGACAAGTACCACTGGTTGATGCACGACAGCACGGCTTCGCTGGCATCGATACTGCGCAGCATTGCTGATACCGGCAGCTCGATTGCCGATGAATTCGAGAAAGTCGAGCATTTGCGGGGCCATTCCACCCGATTGATGCAAGAAGCAAGACAGCGTCACGTCGCGCTCGCCAGTCAATTGCGCCTGAATCGTTGCGAGGATATTCAGGGTTTTGTCGCCCGGCTGGATTCGATCACCGGCTTGCGCGGCCATCTCGTGACCCTCAAGGAACAACGCTACATCGATCTGCCCGCCATAGAAGAGATGGAGCAGAGTCTGCTGGCCGAGTTTGAACGCACCTCTGGCGATGCCGCCGACTTCATGTGCCAGGCCGAAGCACTCTTGCCCTATAGCCAGCAACTCGATGAGCTGGATCGCCAGGTCCAGGCTGCAGCGTCGGTGTTCGAACTGGAGCCGCCCCTGGAAAGCCTCGCAACAATGGCGACCGCCCTGGACCTGTTGTCGGGGCTTGCCAGCTCGCTAGGTATCGAGGACGCGACGCAGCGCACCGGCATCGTCGAGTCCATCTCCAGCGTTTACGCGCGCATGAATCAATCCATGGCGCAGGCTCGATCCCGTCGCAAGGCGCTGGTCTCGTCCGAGTCCACTGCGCAGTTTGCTGCACGGTTTCAACTGATAGGCCAAAGTCTGACCCATGCCCTGTCGCTGGCGAACACTCCTCAGGCGTGTGATGACCAACTGGCGAAATTGCTGATTCAGCTGGACGAACTGGAAAGCCGCTTTGGTGAGCATGAGTCGTTTCTGAACGATGTCATGGGCAAGCGTGACGAGGTACTGGAGGCGTTCGAGCAGCACAGGCAGACGCTGATCAATACCCGTCAGCGCCAGACGCAGGGGCTCGCGGATGCAGCCAGTCGTATTCTGGACAGCCTGCCGCGTCGTCTTTCGGGTTGTCTGGACATCGACCGACTGAACAGCTTTTTCGCCACTGACCCCCAAGTGCTCAAGCTGCGCGAGCTTTCTGATCGTCTGCGAATCCTTGAGGACAGCGTCAAGGCTGACGACATCGAAGCGCGTCTGAAGGCTGCCCGCGATCAGGCGGTGCGGGAGCAGCGGGACAAGGCCGATCTGTTCGATGCCAGCGGTACGCTCTTGAAACTGGGGCCCAGACACCTGTTCAGTATCAACACCCAGGCACTGGACCTGACCCTTTTGCCCCGAGACGAGCACCTCTGGGTGCATATCACCGGCACTGACTTTTATGAGAGGCTCGACGACGAAGCCATCGCGTCGTTTCGCGCCTGCTTCCAAACCAGCCTGGAGTCCGAGTCAGACAGCATCTATCGAAGCGAATACCTCGCAGGCCAAGTGCTCGAGGCTGCGGCGCAGTCAGGTATCGACCTTTCGCAGATGACGTTTGAGCAGTTGGAGCAGCACATCCGGCAGTTCTGCACACCGCTCTACAAACAAGGCTATGAAAGGGGCATCCATGACCATGACGCTGCCTTGATACTCCAGCAGGTGATGCCGTGCATGGCGTCGGCCGGTCTGTTGCATTTCAGTCCATCGGCAAGAGCGTTCGCATTGATTGCCTGGCACCTGCCAGAAACATTCGAGGCCAGGATGACGGACTTGCAGCGCCGGGCCCGGTCCTGCGCTGCTGTTCTCAGGTTGTTCAATCACCCGGATGGCATGATCGAGATTCGCAGGGACATTGCGCTGACGCTCGAGTCTTTCGCGGTGGCGACGGGTTTGCCGGTTTCACCCCTGATCGTGTCGGAAAGCGCCGATTACCTTGCGCACGTATTGACGCAAGACCGTCCGGTTTTCGAAATCAGTGGGCATGGCTGGGACATTCTCGGAGCGCTCGAGCGGCGTCTGGAGTCTGACGCGTGTGGAGTGGAACTGAGCGATGCGGTGCAGGCGATGGCAAACGACCTGCGGGGACAATGGTTGCTCATCGGGCACTGGGTGATGGGCCTCTGCAGCGACTCCGGACAGGACGCGCTTGCTCACTTTGCACCGGAAGCGACAGCCTTGCTGTTGCTGCGTTTCGCCGGCAAACCGACGCTACGGGTCAATACGTTTTCCGTGAACGTCCGCATTGACGGTCTTCTGGGGGAGCATCAGAGACTCGACTCGGGTTCCCTTGCGTTCTCACTGGATGATTTCTTCACGCGCCTGCGCACGCACCGTGAGCTTTTCATTCCCCAGATGCACCGCTATCAGTCGTGGCGACAATCGGTTCTGCGTCGTGAGCGTGAGGTGCTGCGCATCAACGATCTGCAGGCACGTCCTCTGACCTCTTTCGTTCGCAATCAGCTGATCAACGAGGTCTACCTGCCGCTGATCGCCGACAATCTGGCCAAGCAGATAGGTACCGCCGGGGAGGGCAAGCGCAGTGACCTGATGGGCCTGCTGATGCTCATTTCTCCGCCCGGTTACGGCAAGACCACACTGATCGAATACGTAGCGTTTCAATTGGGGATGGCGCTGGTCAAGATCAACGGGCCTGCCCTGGGCCATCGCACGAGTTCACTGGACCCTGCGCAAGCGATCGACGGGCCTGCGCGCATGGAGCTTGAAAAACTCAACCTGGCGCTTGAAATGGGCAACAACGTCTGTCTGCTGATCGACGATATCCAGCACCTGTCACCCGAGTTTCTTCAGAAATTCATTTCGTTGTGCGACGGCTCCCGGCGTATCGAAAGCGTCTGGAAAGGTCAGCCCCGAACCTGCGACCTGCGTGGCAAGAAGTTCTGCATTGTAATGGCGGGCAACCCTTACACGGAGTCGGGCGAGCTGTTCAGGATCCCCGATATGCTGGTCAACCGCGCTGATGTCTACAACCTTGGCGAAGTGTCGGGTGGCAACGAAAGTGCTTTTGCCTTGAGTTACCTCGAAAACTGCATGACGTCCAATCCGGTCCTGGCACCTCTGGCCAACCGGGACATGCAGGACTTTTACCTGTTGGCCGGGCACGCTCAGGAAAAGACGTTCAGCACCAGCGATCTGAGCCATGAATACAGCGGTGCAGAAATCACCGAACTGACTGAAACAATCCGCCGCCTGATGACGATTCGGGAGGTGTTGTTGCGCGTCAACGCAGCCTACATCGACAGTGCCTCCCAGGCGGATGAGTACCGAACCGAACCACCGTTTCGTCTTCAGGGCAGCTATCGCAACATGAACAGACTGGCGGAGAAAGTATCGGCGGTCATGAACGAAGCAGAGATCCACAAGTTGATATCAGATCACTACCGTGGCGAGTCACAGCTGCTCACCCAGGGTGCAGAAGAAAACCTGCTCAAGCTGACCGAGCTGTGCGGACGGCTGACCGAAGAACAATTCACTCGCTGGGAGACGATCAAAAAGGCGTTCGTTCGCAATCAGCGCATGGGCGGTGATGACAAGGATGTGGGCAACCGAATCGTCGCCCAGCTCAGCGATGCCGTTGAAGGCATTCGGGCCATTGCCGATCAGGGGCGCCGCGCTTAGACCAGATGCAAATGGTTATCCCAGAAACCGGTCGGAAGCTCCAGCGGCGTGGCCAGCAACTCCGGTTTGCGGCAGTCGTAGAAGCGGCAGCGGCCCTGGCCGGAGGTCACGACAAAGCCGTCAGCCACAGCACCGACGCCAGCACAGTCGGGCAGCGGCGCGTCGAGTTTTACGGCACCGCTGTCCAGGTCCCAGATAAAGAACCGGTTGCCCCGAGGCGCGGTGAGCGCGACCAGGCGCAGGTCGCTGTGTACCGCGACACTGGCGGTGTAGTGATTCATGGCGCGCAGTTGGTCTTCTGCGACCGGAAAGGGCTGGAATGGCTGTCCTGGACGCTTGATGGCCAGCAGCTCGGACAACTCGTGCGAGTCCCCCATGAATTGCTGTCCGGAAACAATGGTGCCGTCGCTGGCGATGCCCATGTGGCGCACGCTGTTCATCTGTTGAGCCAGGGTTTCCTTGCTCAGCAGTGTGCCGTCGCGCTGCATCAGCACCAGACTGGGCTGCATGGCATTGAGATTCATCTCGACGCGGCTTTCCGCCTCGGTACGAATGCCTCCGTTGGCCACCACCAGGGTTTCGCCGTCCGGCATCCAGGACACCTGATGCGGGCCGATTCCGTGGGTTGGAATCTCTGCCGAATGCACCAGTCGTTCATCGACGAATCGATACACGCCCAGCAGCCCGCGGCCGGGGTCGCGGGTATCGTTTTCGGTGGCGTACAACCATTCACCGTCGCGGTGGATGACAGCATGGCCGTAGAAATGTCGATCGGATAGAGAGGTGATGGTCTGCAGCAGGCTCCCGTCGCGCAAGTCGAGCAGGTAGCTTTCGGTGCCCGGACGCCGCGCAATGAACACCGCCAGCGGCAGGGAAGGGTGATTGATGATGTCGTGGCAGCGCTGGCCGACCTGAGTGGCGAACACTTGCGTGCCGTCCAGTCGGTAACCGACCGCGAAATGCCGGCCTTCTGCATCGTCCCGGGCCGACAGCAGCAGCGGCCCCTGATCCTTCTGCTTGAACAGGGTCCAGCCACCCAGCGTAAAAGCGCTGAGCACCAGACTGCCAATGGCCAGGACCTGACGTCGAAACATCACTTCACCCTCTCGATCAATCGCCGTCGTTGGCGTTGAAACCCAACTGAATGCCCAGCGCCTTGGCCAGTTCGCCTTCGTGCAGACGATGGACCGCGTTCAGGCTGTCGTAGAACGCATTGAGTTGCTGGCGTCCGGCTTCGGTCGCCAGCAAGTCGGACAATGGCGGCTTGAGCTCCGCCAGCAGTTTGCGGCTGGCAGCGTAAGCCGCATCGATTTTGTCAGCCAGCGGTTTCTGCTCGGCGGGCAGCAGGCCGCGCAAGCCCTTGTTATCGACTCCGGTCCACACGGTTTCGGCGCTTGCCAGACTGGCTTCCAGGCTGCTGAGCGACGCTTTACTGCGCCATGCATCAGCCTGGAAAGGCTGCGGCTGGCCTTTGCTCTGGCGACCCAATGGAGTACCGAGCTTTTTCTTGAGGCTGTCCAGCGCTGTCACCTGGACCCGCAGCAGCTCGGCAATGGCTTCGTGAGAGTCGGCGTAACGCTGATTCGGAAACTTGCTGAGCTGCGCGAGCATGCCGTCGTTGCTGTTCCAGCGGCTGAGGATTTCTTCGGCCAGGGTCTTCTGACGATCACCGATGGCCATTAGCAATGGGCAGTAACGGGCTTTCTGCTCGGCATTGGCCATGTCGATTTCAGCGTCGAACAGAATGTATTCGTAAGCGGACAAGCCCTGGACCACGACACTGGCCTTGGACAGCTCTTCTGCGTTGATCTGCGGCTGGGCAGTCACCAGTTGCTCGACCTGACGTCCGACCAGGTTCTTTTTGTCCGGCCAGAACTGCACCTGCCAGGCGCGGTTGCCCTCGGCCAGCGGACCGATCAGCAACGGTTGCAGTTCAGCCCAGGTTTTCTGCGCTTTCAGGAAGTCCGCACGGGCCGTTGCCAGATCAGTCTTGCCCTGACAGAACGCCAGCGCACTGCTTGCCAGTTGACGGTCGGCATCCACCCAGCGGCTGTAAGTCGGCAGGATCACCTGTTTGGCGATGGCCGCAGACGTGACGGCCTGAGGGTCGGATGGCGAACAGGCACCCAAGGCGAGAGCCGCAAGGCTGGTCAGCAACAACTTGGGTCGGAACATGTCCGGCTCCTTATGCGTGAAAAAGAGGAAAAAATCACAATGAATTCAGAAAGGCCAACAGCGCCTCGCGCTGTTCGGCGTTGAACGCCAATACCTGTCGCTGTGCCGCCTGGGCTTCGCCGCCGTGCCAGAGTATCGCCTCAAGGGCGTTACGCGCGCGACCGTCGTGCAGCATCTGCGTATGACCGTTGACCGCAGCGGTCAGGCCAAGCCCCCAGAGTGGCGGCGTGCGCCACTCGCGGCCGGTCGCCTGAAACTCGGTGCGATTATCGGCAAGTCCGTCGCCCATGTCATGCAACAGCAGATCGGTATAAGGCCGAATCTCCTGATTGGCGAGTTCAGGCTCGGCGGCGTCTGCCCGAGTCTTGAAAGACGGGACATGGCACTGTTGGCAGCCTGCCTGGAAAAACAGGTTCTTGCCCGTCAGCACCTGCGGGTCGTCGACGTTACGTCGCGCCGGAACACCCAGGTTACGCGTGTAGAACTCGACCAGCCGCAAAATGTTATCGCTGACCTCTGGCTCGCCGTCCGGACCGTTCCCGTTCGGTGCCGCCAGACAATCGGTCTGGGCCGGTGTGCAATCGTCGAAACGGCGCAGGCTGGTGGTCAGTCCCATGTCGCCGGAAAACGCGTGCACATTTTGCTGATTGAGGTTGGGTTGTCCGGCTTTCCAGCCAAAACGTCCCATGACGACTTTTTGCTGCGCGTCGTCCCAGACCCAGTTGGCCCGCCCCGAGATGCCGTCGCCATTCTTGTCGTCAGGGTCGGCGTTGGCCAGAACGGCTTCGTCCGCAATTGCCTCCAGCAGACCGAGGCCGATCATGGGCGGCGCAATCCTTGCCGAAACATGGGTCTCGGGATGCATGGGGCCGTAGCCCAGTTGGGTGATACGCAAGGTAGGCTGGCGCAGTTCGACGGCGGTGCCGTCCCGGAACTTGACAGTGAGCGCATCGTACTCCACGCGAACCTTGCCTTCTGGCGTGACGCCTGGATTTGCCATGTCCTGCAACTGACCGCCGTAGTTCGGTTCGGGCAGCACGCCGTTACGCTGTATCAGGTCTGCAAAGGCCGGATCGTCAGGAATCGACAGCCTGACCAGTATCGACACGGCATTTGTGTCTCCGGCTTCGGGCGGATGGCCGCGACCATCCTTGATGTGGCAGTTCTGGCACGCATTGGTATTGAACAATGGTCCCAGCCCGTCACGCGCGGTGGTGGTCGAGGGCGCAATGACCCAAGGGCTGCGAAAGAAGCTGTTGCCCACGCTGAAGTCCAGACGACGTACCGGTGACAGATTGGCCGACGGCAGGGAAAACGCATTCTGGTCACTCTTTTTGACGGTAGCACTGCCGCCAGACAGTGCTTCGCCCGGTTCGGCGTGCGTGAAACGCGGGGCGTCATCGCACGCGCTCACGACCAGAGTCGTGAGCAGCGCAAGAGACAGACGAAACCGCGTAGCCATACACATCCCAAAAAGTGGCGAAAATCAGGGCGTGCAAGCTTATCAGCCTCGTGCGGTTTGAATAAGAGGGATTATCGTTTGCTGTCATTGAGGTAACGTGTTGTTACGAATTCTCAAGTTCAGTGACGGGGCGTGCTGTCCCGCCAGGTTTCGGTTGCATACTGAAATGATCGAACACCGTCAGTCCTTTGCGAAGCGTCTTGCGCACCGCCTTGCTCTGCTCAATCAGCTCATCACTGGGGTGTTGCCGTTGCTCGGGCGGCAAGGGTTTTGACCAGTCGAGCACGGCCTTGGGAAAGGCTTTCTTGGGCAGGCGTTCGACCCAGGCGGCGATGCGGCAGGGCAGGGTCCAGCCGCTGCAGAACTGGATGAGCAGAAAGCCGAACAGGTAACGGATGTACCAATGATCGTAGCGGTAGCCCTTGCGACACATGTGGAAGAACTCCACCGTGCCTTCTTCCATGTTCTCGCCCATCATCGGCAACGGCAGTGCGCTCGGGCCTTCCTCCATGTAAGCGCGAATCGCCTCCCACTCGCCGACCGCCATGCCCAGTGTGTAGCTGGGCACGGTGAGCCATACGACCTGCCCATCCGACGCGTCCCGCAGGCCGATCATCAGGGCGAACTTCTGCTGCGTGCCGTATTCGGTGGCGACCATGCTGCTGCTGACGCAGGCGATGACGTCTTCCCAAGGGATGAAGCGGGGCGGTTCTCCGCGCTTGGCGACGTAGGCGACTTCGCGGCGTTGGCGGTTGAAGCGGGTGGGTGGGATGGTGGAGTGGGGGTACACGGCTTTGACAAAAAAGTAGAGATACATTAGCGACAAACCACCAATGAATATCCATACAAAAGGGTGTGTCAGAAATAGCGTCAGAAAAATATCAAATACTGGGCGTCCAAACTTCACATAGTCGTTAATACCCAATCCTATGGATGTCAGCGCGAAAAAAAGTGCAACAGACAGCACTGACCCGATAGAACAACGAACTGCGAACTCCACAGCTGCGCAGCCCAATCCAAAGTCCAGATAAACGTCATGTGCATCTTGATGAAGGCTGCGGGAGCTGAACGCAGCGACACCTGTTGGTACGGGCCGTGGTGCAAGGTAGAACACTTCAGCGCATGACTCATTCTCCGTATCGCCAGCTTGTGGCAACCGGTCGTACTTGTTCTCAGGCATTTTCGCTGACCTTGTTTTTTCCAACCCTGTCGAAGTGATCGAACACCGTCAGCCCTTTGCGAAGCGTCTTGCGCACGGCCTTGCTCTGTTCAATCAGTTCGTCGCTGGGGTGTTGCCATTGCTCGGGCGGCAAGGGCTTTGACCAGTCGAGCACGGCCTTGGGAAAGGCTTTCTTCGGCAGGCGTTCGACCCAGGCGGCGATGCGGCAGGGCAGGGTCCAGCCGCTGCAGAACTGGATGAGCAGAAAGCCGAACAGATAGCGTATGTACCAGTGATCGTAGCGGTAGCCCTTGCGACACATGTGGAAGAACTCCACCGTGCCTTCCTCCATGTTCTCGCCCATCATCGGCAACGGCAGTGCGCTCTGGCCTTCTTCCATGTAAGCGCGAATCGCCTCCCACTCGCCGACCGCCATGCCCAGTGTGTAGCTCGGCACGGTCAGCCATACGACCTGCCCGTCCGATGCGTCCCGCAGGCCGATCATCAGGGCGAACTTCTGCTGAGTACCGTATTCAGTGGCGACCATGCTGCTGCTGACGCAGGCGATGACGTCTTCCCATGGGATGAAGCGGGGCGGTTCTCCGCGCTTGGCGACGTAGGCGACTTCGCGGCGTTGACGGTTGAAGCGGGTTGGAGGGATGGCGGAGTGGGGATAGACGGCGTGGACGAAGCAGCAGAAATACATGAGTGCCAACCCTCCCGCGAACCCCCACAGATAATAATTCGGCAAAAACAGAGTCAGAAAAATTTCAAAAACAGGAGCTCCATATCTGAAATGATCATCAATCCCCAACCCTATGGATACCAGCAGAAACCAAATTACAACGGACATAACTGAACCGATACTACAGCGAACCGCAAATTCAACCGTCGCTGCGCTCAATCCGAAGTCCAGATAAACGTCATTTGCATCCTGATGAAGGCTGCGGGAGCTATAGGCGGCAACACCTGTTGGTACTGGTCTTGGTGCAAGGTAGAACACTTCAGTGCCGGGCTCTATTTCCGTGTCACCTACTTGTGGAAGACGGTCGTATTTGTCAGATATCATTCAAACTTTCCCTTGTGATCTGTGTTGCTGGAAGTTGACGGTTCTCTACCGGTTCGTCGGTCGATGCGTTGACAGGTTTGCTCACTATGTCCATGCCAAGCGGAATGCGGTAAGTCAGGTAGCCTTCATCGGCTTTCAAGTAAGTTGTTACCAGTGCAGGTTTGACCGCCACACGCACAACCAGCTGCGCGTGATGGCTTTGCCAGCTGTTCGGAACTTCCAGTGCAAGAATCAAGGGCGATGCCGCGACTATCGAGAGCCCTTGGCGAAGGACTTCGCTGACATCCTGTTTATCGGACAGGTTATGCAACTCGGCCGACCATCGTAATGAAGTGGCGTCGAAGCTGGCCCAGGTCAGACCGGGCAACACCAACTGCAGGCTGCGCACAGATTCGCCATCAATCTCGCGACGAATCATGCCCTTGTCGATAAAAGTGGGACGCAAGTTAGCCTCAGCGAGCTTTTGCGCATGAGCGGGCCAATCCCAGCCCTGAGGCTCTTTGCCCCAGAGAGAGCTGAGCAACCACCTCTGTTGGTCATCAAGATTGAAATAGTTGTAAAGCGTTTCGCCGCCTAATTGCAGCGCTGCTGAAATAAGCGCCCAAGGCGTCATGTTCATCCAAAATCGTAGGAAGCGTGCGCCTCGGGTTGCCCAGGCCATATTGGCGACCAGTTTTCGCTCTGCTACAGGTGCTGCTCTGATCTCCCTAAGTAGGCCATATAATTCAATGCCGGCGTTGCCAGTTAGTGCCCCATTAACAACGGTAGATCCGATATCGCCCACCAGTGCCGTTCCTGCACCGAGCTTTTCACCTGTTGTGCCAGCGCTGAGTGCCGTACTCCATTTTTCCCAGTTATTCCAAGCTGTCCCTACAGCGCCAATCAGACCGAGTGGCACTATGAATGCCCCCAAACCCAACCCTAATTTTCCCACGCGGACTGCAAATAATCCTCCCGCTATTCCTGTAGGGTTGGTTGTCAGCCTACGTAGTACGTTGTCGATAATCGCGATATGTGCGGATTGATAAACTGAAAGCGCTGCTGCTACGGGAGAAAACAAGGCACCGCCTGTTATCACCATCTCCTTCAAAGACCTATTTCCCTTAGTCCTCTCCCAAACATCCCAAGCATCCCCCAGATTCCCGATCTGCAACATCATCGCCAGCAACGGAAACAAGCTGCCTTTGAACGCGCTCCCGACAGCCCCCTGAGTCCCGTACCCCCTTGCCGCGCCAGCCCGATAACGCGCAATTTCGTCTTCCAGAACCCGCAACTGCGCATCGCTGATGTTCAATTTCACCCCGATGGCTCCATTGATGGGTCTGCCGGTAGGGGTGATGGCGCTCTCCAGTTCGCGGCGTACGGCGGCCAGCTGGTTGCGGGTTTGTAGCAACTGCTGCTGGATGTACTGTTTGTCGTACATCAGCTCAGTGCGTTGGGTCGGCGTCAGTGAGCGTTTGTTGCTCAGTTTGCTCAGACGGGTTCGCTCGCGGATCAGATCGTTCTCGGCCTCGATCAGGTGATTCAGGCGCACGAACGCGTCGCGGTATTTCTGCACATCGGTTTCGTTGGCAACGTTCAGCGTGACGGCTTCCTGCTGCATGGCTACCAGCGCGCCCAGGCGTTGCGCCCGATTGTTCTGCTTCAAAAATGTGTTCAGGTGCTGACGCACTTCCGTGTCGTTCAGTTTGCTGTGCATATCCCGCAGCCACTGCTCCATACGCAGGGCGATGGACGGTATGTAGCTGGCGATGACCGCCTGATGCAGCGGGCGTGCGGCTTCAGGCAGATTCAGGCTCAGGGTCCAGTGATGGCCCATGACATGGCTGACCTTGGTGATACGGTCCTGAGCATCGGCAAGCGCTGCGCCAAAGTTTTTGATGCCATCCAGCAGTTTGATCAGGTCGCTCGATTTGGAGCGCAGGAATTCCAGATTCAGGCGTCCATAAAACACCGGCAGAATGTAATGCGGGTTGTCGTGAAAATAGTCGCTGACCCTTTGCAGGCTTTCTTCCGTGCGGCACAGGTCGCGGGTGCAGTTGAGCTCCATGGCCAGTGCGCTTTTCAGCTGGTCAGGATGGTCCGGGTCGAAGTACCAAGCGCTTCGGTAGAGTTCGCTCTGGGTGAACAGGCTGATCCGGTCATGAGTGATGTCATCCAGTCGCTGGGTCCAGCGCCTGAGGTGCGAACGCTCCTGATTCAGGTAGCTTTGCATCTCGTCATGACGAACGAGATCGTTGATGCCCCGGGAACCCAGCCCCACACCGTTCAGCGTGCCCTGACTGTTTTCATCCAGCGCTTCGATATCCTCTTCGAGCTCCCCATGGAGCTTTTCGCCCAGCGCCGATCTCATCTGCGCCTGTTTGTTTTCCATGTCCAGCCTGGCAAACCGCTGCTGAAAGCGCTCGTTGTAATCGGCGCCCCTCCTGTAGGCATAGTGGCCGTCGGGGGTCCTGGAGGGCTCTGGCCCCAAACGTTTTTCACGGCGCCACTGGTTACGGGCGTTGATGAAGTCGTAGATGCGCGAGCGCTGCTGCGGCGTGGTCTTCTTGAGCAGCTTTGAATCGGGATTTACCTGACGGGCATTGGTGTCGCCCACGGTCATCAGCGTGTCGATGTAGGTGGCAGTGAGAAAGCGGGTTTCGTTGTTGTTTCGCTCACGCCATTCTTCTATCCAGCCGACCACGGTGTCCTGCTCTTCGGCCAGATCGCGCAGGATGCCGATGCTGTCGTCGAGCACCAGATACAAATGGCTTTTCTCGTGCAGCGGCTTGATCAAGTGCTTGAACTCGCCAATGTGGGCTTCGCGAAACAGAGGCTGATGCTCCCAGACGTAATCCTGCTGTTCTGCCTGCGAGATATCGGGTGTGGCGCAGTGCTGGGCAGGTTGCTCGGCCAGTTCGGCGAGCTGCTCACTGACCTGCTTCTGGACCTTCAGGTGGACGCCGCCTTTCAGGCAGTCAGCCTTGGCCAGATCCACTTTCTGCATGAAGTAGAAACGATCCGCAGCGTTGCCCAGCGCCTGGGCACATTTGGCTGCGGTCCATTGCAGTTCCGAGTAGGCAACATGCAGGATGCTGTCGTTTGGGAAGACCAGCGCGTGTTCTCCCGTGCTGTTCTGCCGAATGTCCTGAACAACCTCGGCGCCTTTCCAGAGCAGCTTGGTCGGGACGCCGTTTTCGACTCGGTATTCATGCAGGTAGCCGGTGCGTTCTTCGATCACATACAGGTAGCCGTCTCGAAGCAGACGCAGACCCAAAGGGCGTTTGAGGCGCGCGTAAACTTTGGAATCCGGTTTGCTGCCAAGCCGTTCCACCCGTCCGTAGCGCAGTGGAAGCAACTGGATGTTGTTGGTGGGGGCTGGGCAGGTGTTCGGTCTACTGTGCGAATCGACATGTTCCCTGGCCCTGGATTCCCAGTAGGCCTTGTCCTTGGCAGGCAGTGTTTTTGGATTGTCTTGCGGGTTCATTGCGATGCTCCTTCCTGCTGCCGGGCGTCCAGCACCACGAGCCAGTGGGCCCGCTCGATGCGCTGTGAGGGGGTCAACTCAGAGGTGTCGCGCAGCAGTGCCCTGATCTCGGGATGAGCATCCTCAGGCTGATCGGCGAGAAAGAGGACAACGTTGGCGTAATGGAAGATGTCGGCTTCACTCTTGAAGCCTTGTTCGTAGGCAGTGCTGGCCAGCCTGTGCACCTGTTCGTAGCGCGTCTTCAATGACACGTCGGGCAGGTAAACCGGAAAGAAACGGCGCAGATGCTGATCGAGGTTGACGACGGTCAGGCGAAACATGACGTCGCCCAACGCGTCGATCTGCTCGGCGCTCAAGCGATAAGGGATTTTCGGATCATGGGGCATCGATTCGCCGATGCGTCCGTGACTACCCCACTGCTCGGTCATCCTGTCGGGTGCGTAGACATGATCGATAGGGCCAAACAGGCGATTGTCGAAGTGCCCCGGATGCATGCCGAACAGGGCGTTGGCCAGTGATGTGTCCGAAAGGTTCATGTAGCAGGTCTGGCCTGTCGGCATCTCGACAAACATCAGCCAGCGCAAATGGTCGATGAGGGTTTTCCGGTCCGCCGGGCTGAACAGCAATAGCCCCCATTCCTCGCGCGCATGGTCGAGAAAGCGCGCAAGCATCGGATCATAGGGATCCTCCAGTTGAATCAGCGCAGGAGAGACGTTCAGGCTCTCGCTGAGCCGGGTCTGCGAAAACAGCATCGTGCGGACCCCGCTCAGCTCCCATTCGGCGATCCTCCTGTTCAGGTTCGGAACGCTCATGGGATTGAGCAGCAGATAGGCATTTTTCGACCACGGCAGGTCGTGGGGACCGGT
Organism: Pseudomonas sp. fls2-241-TYG-175; assembly: GCF_030209155.1. Classification (NCBI taxonomy): domain Bacteria; kingdom Pseudomonadati; phylum Pseudomonadota; class Gammaproteobacteria; order Pseudomonadales; family Pseudomonadaceae; genus Pseudomonas; species Pseudomonas sp. fls2-241-TYG-175. The sequence continues at coordinate 138,315 of NZ_JARVSO010000011.1, forward strand.
TTCAAACTCGGGCATGAGCGCGCCTTGAAGAGGGCATGAGGCGCGGATAGTCGGTGGTGCAAGAGGTGCAATCAATACGCTGGAAGGGGTTTGGGAAAGGCCCTACAGGCAGCGCTGAAAAGTCACTGGCAGGTCATGCAAATCGTGTCATCCAGACAAAAAAAATGCCGGTCAGCAAGACCGGCATTTGGGGACATCCAGACAGCGACGGTGGATCAGAACTCGTGGTCAGCGTTGTCCGGGTTCAGATCGGTGATGCCCAGCTTGCCTGCCGCCTGCTCGATAGCGCCGGTCTGCTTGACCAGTGCGGCGATGGCGTCACGAACAACCTGATTGCCAGCTGTGTTGCCTGCTGCGATCAGTTGATCGAAGTGCTCGCCCTTGTTGGCATGGTCGACGATGACCTGCAGCTTGGCCTGGGTATCGTCCAGGTCGGCGCGCAGGGTGGCGTCGGTCGCAGGGTCTACCTTGGCGACCAGCGACGACAGGCTCGGGCCGCTGATCCTGGTGCTGTCGGTGCGGGTGTATTCGCCCAGGTAAACGTTGCGAATGCCCTTGCCGTTGTAGAAGTGCGAGTTGTGCGTGTTGTCGCTGAAGCAGTCGTGTTCGTCTTCGCTGGAGTTGGCTTCCAGCGCCACTTTCATGCGCTCGCCCGCCAGTTCGCCCAGCGACAGGCTGCCCATGCCGAACAGCATCTTGCGCAGACCGTCGACGCCGGATTCGGCTTCCAGCGTAGCGCGGTAGTTATCGGCGACGCCGGCTTTCCAGTTGCCGGACATTTCTTCGAGGTCGCTGACCAGCAGGTCGGTCACGGCTTTCAGGTAGGCACGACGACGGTCGTTGTGGCCGCCGGTTGCGCCAGCGCCTTCCAGGTAATCGCTGGCTGGACGATTGCCGGCGCCAGGGCCGGTGCCGTTCAGGTCCTGGCCCCACAGCAGGAATTCGATGGCGTGGTAGCCGGTGGCAACGTTGGCTTCGGAACCGCCCAGTTCATTCAGGCTGGCGAGTTTCTCTGAAGTGATCTGCTTGACGTCGACCTTGTCTTCGCCCACCTGGATTTCAGTATTGGCGATGATATTGGCGGTTGCGCCAGGGTTGCCCAGTGCGTGCTGGTAATCCTTGGCAACGTAGTCGATCAGGCCTTCGTCCAGCGGCCAGGCGTTAACCTGTCCTTCCCAGTCGTCGATGATGGTGTTGCCGAAGCGGAATACTTCGCTCTGCATGTAAGGAACACGTGCGGCAACCCAGGCGTCGCGAGCGGCCTTGAGGGTTTCGTCGTTCGGCTTGGCCAGGAATGCATCGACGGCAGTGCTCAGTTTTTTGGCACCGGCTTCGGCATCGCTGAAAACAGCGGAAACCATGTTCGCGTAGTTGGCGACCACAGCCTTGGCGGCGGCGTCATCGGTCTGGGCTGCGGCAGGTGTGGCGGGTGCAGCCGGTGCTGGCGCGGCGGCCGGAGCAGCAGGCGCAGCCGCGGCAGGTGGAGTTACAGCCTTGTCCTTGCCTTCGCCACAACCGGCGAGAGAGATAGCGATGGCCAAGAGACTGGCGGTTGCCAAAGGCATACGAATCATGACGGAATCCTGCGTTCATAGGGGTGAAGGCGCAGAGCGCCCAGAAAATCTGCGACATAATGCGAAAGATTTGCATTCGATGTAAAGGCAAAACGCCTGTCGAGTCGCGAACAGCTACCCGAGAGCTTGTAACAGTCGGTTTCGGGATATTACGAGGACAGCTTTATTCGGCCGTGCAGCGGTGTGAGGCCGGTTCAGAGAATGGCGGCGTTATTGCGCTGGTCCAGCTTCAGGAACGCCAGCAACTCGCGTGCGGGCAGCGGCTTGCTGTAGAAATAGCCCTGGCCTTCATGGCAGCCCTCAGAGATCACATACGCTTCCTGCTCGACCGTTTCGACGCCTTCGGCAATGACCTGCATGCCCAGACTCTTACCCAGTTGAATGATTGCACGCACGATGGTTGCGTCGTCATCATCGTCGATCAGGTCCTGGACGAAACTCTTGTCGATCTTGATCTTGTCCAGCGGCAGGCTTTTCAGGTAGCTCAGGGAGGAGTAACCCGTGCCGAAGTCATCAATCGCAATCAATGCTCCGGAGCGCCGCAGGCTGAGCAGATGCTGGGCAGCCGTGGTGATGTCCTCCATCAATCCGGTTTCGGTCACTTCCAGCTCGAGGCTGCGGGGTGGCAGGCGGTAGATCTGCAACAGGTTGTTCACCACGCGGGGCAACTCGGCGTGGTGCAGCTGCACGGTGGAGAGGTTGACGGCCATGCGCAGGTCCGTGAAGCCCTGGTCGTGCCATTCGCGCAACTGCCGACAGGCCTGGTCCAGCACCCATTCACCCAGCGCAATGATGGTGCCGTTCTGTTCGGCCAGCGGGATGAACACGTCTGGCGGCACCAGACCGTGCTCGGGGTGCTGCCAGCGGATCAACGCTTCCACGCCGACGATCTGATGGTCGCGATAGCTGATCTGTGGCTGATAGACCATGTACAGCTGATTGCGCGGCAGGGCTTCGCGCAGGTCCTTTTCCAGTTCGCGGCGCCGACGCATCTCGGAGTCGACGCTGGCGATGTAGAACTGATAGCGATTGCGCGATCTGGCCTTGGCCAGGGTCATGGTCTGCTCGGCCTTTTGCAGCAGCTTCTCGGGGCTGTCGCCATCCTCCGGGAACAGCGTGATACCGATGGTTGCGCGCAGCCGAATGGACTGGCCATCCACGGTGAACGGGGCCTCGAGTTCATCCAGTACGTTCTGCGCCAGCTCGGCCGCTTCGTAAGGCTCTGCGATGTCCGCCTGGACCAGCGCAAATTGATCGCCGCCCAGACGTGCCAGCGCACCCAGTCGACCGCTGTGGGCGCGCAACCGGTCCGCCAGGGCCAGTAGCAGCTGATCGCCGGCCTGATAACTGAACTGCTCGTTGATGCCCTTGAAGTCATCCAGGCCGACACACAGCACAGCGACCCGATGCTGTTGCCGTCCGGCGTTCTCCAGAATGTTCTCCAGGCTCATCTGCAACTGCACCCGGTTGGGAAGTCCGGTCAGGAAATCGTATTGCGCCATGCGTTGCAGATTGTTTTCGGCTTCGTGGCGCAGGTAGGTATTACGTTCGATGGAGGCGAGCAACTGGTTGGCCGTGTTGACCCAGATACCCAGCTCGTTCTTTTCATGGCCCTTGAGCAGGGGCAGCTGATGCTCGCTGGGGCGATCAGGGTTGATGGCGGTCAGGTGTTCGATGATTCGCGAGAGCGGCTTGGTCAACAGCCAGTGATAGACCAGGTACAACACGAGACCCATCGCCAGCGCCCGCAGCACGCCGGAGATAAAAATGATCACGGCATTGATGATGAAACCTTCGCCGTAGTTGGCGGTGTCCAGGGTGATGCGCAGATCGCCGTAGTATTCACTGTACGGGCTGCGTCCGACCAATTGCGTGGTAAAGCTGCGCTCCTGACCCAGAATGAGATCCGTGAGCCAGCGCGTTGAAGAGGTTTTAAGCGGTCGGTCTTTTTCGGCCAGCAGGGTTTCGTTCGGATGCCCGATGGAGGCCATGCGCACGGCATTGTCCTGAAACAGGCCTTCGATGACCTGCATGCCCATTTCCCGGTCCAGGCTGTAGACCGCCTGCGTGGAGGGGTCTCTGAACATGTCCAGTATGCGTTCGGCGTCGCTTACCACTGCCTGGCGGGTTTTGTAGGCGTCGTAGACGATCTGCGCGCAGCTCAATACCACGCCGACAAAGAACGCCGATAGCAGCACCACGCGCAGCAACTTCACCGACAAGCTGTTCTTGAGTTCCAGCTTCAATGGCCGTTCCTTAATTCAAGTCGCAGGCGTATCGCCCTGTCACCCTCGAAAAACGGATGAGCGGGACGGTCGTGCCCGGTTGATCCCTCTTTTCTGCGCCGCTGCCTGGGACCCACGGACTCGTGCAATCCTAGTGTGTCGGGCGGCTGCGCTTGTAACTTGAGCGTAACGCTGTAAAAGAACTGTTGCGTGATATTAGTCAGCTAACGTTTTCTGGCAATACACGACGTTACAGTTGTACATGAAAAACTGCCATATTCACGCATTTGAGTGACACATTCGCGGTGCCTTCACGATATTGAGGGGCTTGCTTCCTGTCACACGCGTGCCGAATGCAGGCAATAAAAAACCCGGCACAAGGCCGGGTTCTTGATGACACTGGAAATCAGGCGGCGTATTGCTTGGCCACGAAGTCCCAGTTCACCAGGTTCCAGAACGCTTCTACGTACTTCGGACGCACATTGCGGTAGTCGATGTAGTAGGCGTGTTCCCAGACGTCGCAGGTCAGCAGAGGCTTGTCACCGCTGGTCATCGGGTTGCCCGCACCAATGGTGCTGGCCAGCGCCAGGGAGCCGTCAGCTTTCTTCACCAGCCAGCCCCAGCCGGAGCCGAAGGTGCCGATGGAAGTCTTGCTGAACTCTTCCTTGAACTTGTCGAACGAACCGAACGCAGTGTTGATTGCGTCAGCCAGCGGGCCGGTAGGCTCACCGCCGCCGTTAGGCGAGAGGCATTCCCAGTAGAAGGTGTGGTTCCAGACCTGAGCGGCGTTGTTGAAGATGCCACCCGAGGAGGTCTTGACGATTTCTTCCAGAGTCTTGCCTTCGAACTCGGTGCCTGGCACCAGGTTGTTCAGGTTCACGACGTAAGTGTTGTGGTGCTTGTCGTGGTGATATTCCAGCGTTTCCCTGGAAATGTGCGGCTGCAGAGCATCGTGGGCATAAGGCAGTGGCGGCAATTCAAAAGCCATGGTTTATCTCCTTTCAGGTCATTTGCGGTTATCGCACGGCCGATCACGGGCGGCCGGATACAGCATGCACCGGGAGTTTTACTCTTTTGCGGCGCAGACCCCGGACTATAGCACCGGCCCTGCGGCATAACCACGCAACAACTGTGTGGGAAAGAGGTTCCAGCGTTGTCGACCCAATGGCCATGAAAATCACTCAAGCGCTACGAATCAACTGCACAGCAACGGTAAACATCATCACCGCCACCAGCACGTCCAGCAGTCGCCAGGTTGCTGGCCGTGCCAGCCAGGGCGCGAGCCAGGCTGCGCCGATGGCAAGACTCGAGAACCACAGCAGCGAGGCGCTGGCGGCACCGACCACGTAGGCTTCGGGTACGGCCTGCTGTGCACCGAGCGATCCGATCAGCAATACCGTGTCCAGATAGACATGCGGATTGAGCAGGGTCACGGCCAGCGCACTGAGCAACACGGCGCGCCGCGATCTCATCCCGGTGGCGGCGCTGTTTTCCAGGCCCTGTGATGAACAGGCGCGACGCAGAGCCTGCAGGCCATACCAGCTCAGGAATACCACGCCGCCCCAACGCGCAACGGCCAGCAGGGTAGGGTTCTGCGCCAGCACATTCGCCAGGCCGAACACGCCGGCAGCAATCAGCAGCGCGTCGCAGACAATGCACACCAAGGCCACCGGAACATGGTGCTCACGACGCAGCCCTTGCGCCAGAACGAACGCGTTCTGCGTGCCGATGGCCATGATCAGGCCCGCAGCCACCAGCAGACCGTTTAAATAGCTTTGCCACATCAGATGCGCTCCGGCAGTCAGTTCAGGTGGCGATTCTGGCGTCAGAAGCGGTATAAGGAAAACCAATAATCCTGATCGCTCATTAGGAAAACTGATGTTTGACTACAAGCTGCTATCGGCGCTCGCTGCCGTCATCGAACAGGCCGGATTTGAACGCGCTGCCCAGGTGCTGGGTCTGTCTCAGTCGGCGGTGTCCCAGCGCATCAAACTGCTGGAGGCGCGCATTGGTCAGCCGGTGCTGATCCGGGCCACACCGCCGAGCCCGACCGACATCGGGCGGCGATTGCTCAATCATGTGCAACAGGTTCGGCTGCTGGAGCGTGACCTGCAGAGCCAGGTGCCCGCGCTTGACGAGGAAGGCATGCCGGAGCGACTGCGCATCGCCCTGAACGCCGACAGCCTTGCCACGTGGTGGGCGCAGGCGGTCGGGGATTTCTGCGCCGAACATCATCTGCTGCTGGACATGGTGGTCGAGGATCAGGACGTCGGACTCAAGCGTATGCGTGCAGGCGAGGTGGCAGCGTGTCTGTGTGGCAGCGAACGGCCAGTGGCCGGCGCACGCAGTCAGTTGCTGGGGGCCATGCGCTATCGTGCCCTGGCGTCGCCGTCGTTCATCGACCGGCATTTTGCCGATGGTGTAAGTCCTGAGAAACTTGCGCGCTCAGCAGCGTTGGTCTTCGGCCCTGATGATTTTTTGCAGCATCGCTATCTGGCATTGCTTGGGGTCGAAGGCGGTTTCAAGCATCATCTGTGTCCCTCATCCGAAGGCTTCATGCGCATGATCGAGGCCGGACTTGGCTGGGGGCTGGTACCTGAATTGCAGGTCAGCGAGCAGATACGCAGTGGCGCATTGCGCGAACTGCTGCCCGCCCGCTACATCGATGTGCCGCTTTACTGGCATCACTGGCGCAACGGCGGCCAGTTGCTGAACCGCCTGACCGAGCATCTGGCACAAAAGTCGGGTCGCTGGCTGGTGCCGCCTGGCGGCAAGTGAGCGTCAACACGTTCATATATGAAAACAATGCGGGTAGGGTTTGTCCTGTCCCGCAGACGCGTCAATGGAGCGGTAAATGAAGATTCTGGTTACCGGCGCAAGCGGCTTCATCGGTGGACGCTTTGCGCGTTTCGCCCTGGAGCAGGGCATGAGCGTGCGGATCAATGGTCGCCGAGCCGAAGGCGTCGAACATCTGGTCAGACGGGGTGCCGAGTTCGTGCAGGGCGACCTGACCGACCCGCAACTGGTCCGGGCGTTGTGCGATGACGTGGACGCCGTGGTGCACTGCGCAGGTTCTGTCGGTGTGTGGGGGCGGCGTCAGGATTTCATGCTGGGCAACGTGCAAGTCACCGAAAACATTGTCGAAGGCTGCCTGAAACAAAGGGTGCCGAGACTGGTCCATCTTTCGTCGCCTTCGATCTATTTCGACGGTCATTCGCGCCAGGGCATCAAGGAAGAGCAGGTCCCCAAGCGTTTCCACAACCATTACGCCGCGAGCAAGTACCTGGCCGAGCAGAAAGTATTCGGCGCGCAGGAGTTCGGGCTGGAAGTCATCGCGCTGCGGCCCCGCTTTGTCACAGGGGCGGGCGACAACAGCATTTTTCCGCGCCTGCTGCGCATGCAACAGAAGAAGCGCCTGTCCATCGTCGGCAACGGTTTGAACAAGGTGGACTTCACCAGCATGCAGAATCTTAACGAGGCCATGTTAAGCAGTCTGCTGGCCACCGGTTCTGCGCTGGGAAAGGCCTACAACATCAGCAACGGCGCGCCGGTGCCGTTGTGGGATGCCATCAATTACGTGATGCGGCAGATGCAGTTGCCTCAGGTCACCCGTTATCGTTCATACGGGTTGGCTTATACCGCTGCCGCGATCAATGAAGGGGCCTGCATGCTGTGGCCGGGGCGACCTGAACCCACGCTGTCGCGTCTTGGAATGCAGGTCATGAACAAGGACTTCACGCTTGATATCAGCCGTGCCATGCATTATCTGGACTATCAGCCACGTGTCAGTCTCTGGGCTGCGCTGGACGAGTTCTGCGGCTGGTGGAAAGCCCAACAATCGAGCTGAGTCGGTAGTGGCACATTGAAATATCATCAGGTGCCATTGGTATACTCGCCAGCTTTGGTTTCAACAGCTTCTTGAAGGGTTGCTCATGCGTAACGATCCATATGACGACATCGATGACGTCCCAAGCCTCAGCGCCAAGGACGACGATGATGATTTCGTGCCGGAAAAAGGCGCACGCGAGCGCACGACGGTCTACTCGCGCACAACGCCAGTGGTCAAGGTCAAAGGGCCGAGCACCGGTCCACTCTGGGCGTTGGTCGGCGCGTTGTTCATTGCCTTCTGCGGCCTGGGCTGGTGGAGTTTTCAGCAGGTTTCGCTGATGGAACAGCAACTGGTCGCGACACAGGAAAGTTTTGCGCGAATCAGTGAAGAAGCGGCGGGGCGCCTGCAGGATATTTCCGGCAAGGTCGTGGCGACAGAATCGCTTTCCAGCGACGGCGAAGCACTCAAGCAGCGGATCAAACTGCTGGAAGCGCAACTGGAAGATCAGGACAAGCAGCGCGAAGGCGTTGAGGGCCAGCAAAGCAGCCTCGACAAGCGACTGGAGCAGATGGCTGCGCAAACCACGCAGCAGCAGACCGAAAACGCTCAATTGCAGGAGCAGCTCAAGGGCGTGGTCACCGAGCTGACCGCGCTGAAAGCTGCGTTGCCTGACCTGAAAACCGCGCAGGCGGATCAGGGCAAGCTGGACACCCAGCTCAAGAGTCTGGCGGCCGATGTCGCGACCCTGAAGAAACAGGGCAATCCTTCCGCCGCCGTCGAGCGACTCGAACAGGACCTGATCGTGCTCAAGAGCGAACAGGAGAATCGCCCGGCCCCTGCGGCTGCTGGCAATACCGCCGAGTTCGATGCCTTTCGTGCTCAGGTGACGCGCAACATCAATACCCTGACCAGCCAGATCCAGAACCTGTCACAACAGCTCAACGCCCGTCGTTGAAGCCATGCGCCACTGGCCGCCGTATGGGCGGTCGGTGGCGTTTTTACTCTTCCCTACAAAAAAGTCCTGCTCCCTAAATAAATATGGAATCGCCAGCAAGACGCCCCTTTACCCTTGCGTCTCTATTTATTACATGGAGTTTTCGCAATGAAAGGAATCAATACGACACGCCCCGTCACGATAGCGGCCAATGAGGCGCTCGATGAGCCTGTAGTCACCTCTTCCGCAACACACAGCGCCGAACCGGCAGTAACGCCCGGCGAACCCATGGTCAAGCCGCCGGCCAAGCCACCTGTGAAGCCGCCAGTCAAACCTCCGGTCAAGCCACCCGTGAAGCCGCCGGTCAAACCCCCGGTCGAGCCGCCTGTAAAGCCGCCAGTCAAACCTCCGGTCAAACCGCCAGTGAAGCCACCGGTCAAAGCGCCGATCAAGCCACCCGTAAAGCCGACCGAAAAACCACCCGTTGAAATGAAGATGCCTGCCGACCCTGCGCCACCTTCGCGGCTGGAAAAGCTGCTGAGCATCGTCAACACCGCGACCGGCGTCCTGCAGCTGGTTCATCCGCTCAACAGCGTGTTCAACCCGGACGGCACCGTGACTCACCCTGACGGCAGCGTTGCTGACACCAAAACCCAAACCGTCACTCGTCCCGATGGCACCGTTCAGAGCATCGACGGCACGACGGTGCACGCCGACGGCAGCACCGAACACCCGGATGGCAGCGTTCTGCACAAGGACGGCACCTGGGTGTTTGCCGACGGCTCGGTCAATTACCCCGACGGTCGATGGAAACATGCGGATGGCACCGTCACTGACGCAGACGGCACTGTGATTGGTGTGACGGAGCCTGTCGCTTCCAAGTGACCGGACCCGTTTCCCGAGGCAATAAAAAACCCTGACGCTCACGCGTCAGGGCTCCTGTGCTGCCAAACGCTGATTACAGGCGCGGGTAGTCGATGTAACCGACCGGGCCCTTGGCGTAGAAGGTCTCCGGGTGCGCTTCATTCAACGGCGCATCATTGGCCAGACGCTCCGGCAGGTCCGGGTTGGCAATGTAAGGAACACCCCAGGCCACTGCGTCGGCCTTACCCTCTGCCAACCAGGCATTGGCGCTGTCCTTGGTGAACTTCTCGTTGGCGATGTACACGCCGCCGAAGTCTTTCTTCAACTGTGGGCCGAGGCTGTCACTGGCATCACGCTCGCGTGCACAGATGAATGCAATCCCGCGCTTGCCCAGCTCTTTGGCGATATAGCTGAAGGTTTCGGCCAGGTTATCGTCGCCCATGTCATGCAGGTCGGCGCGAGGCGAAAGGTGTACGCCGACACGGCCAGCGCCCCAGACTTCAATGGCGGCGTCCGTCACTTCCAGCAGCAGGCGGGCACGGTTTTCCAGCGAACCACCGTACTGATCAGTGCGCTGGTTGGTGCTGGTCTGCAGGAACTGGTCGAGCAGGTAACCGTTGGCGCCGTGAATCTCCACGCCGTCAAAACCTGCGGCCTTGGCGTTTTCCGCGCCGACACGGTAGGCGTCGACGATGTCACCGATTTCCGCCAGCTCCAGCGCACGTGGCGTCGGATACGACGTGATAGGGCGCACCAGACTCACATGGCCTTCAGGCTGGATGGCGCTCGGCGCAACCGGCGCTTCACCGTTCAGGTACTGCGGGTGAGAGATACGGCCCACGTGCCACAGTTGCAGGACGATACGCCCGCCAGCGCCGTGCACGGCCTTGGTAATGTTGCTCCAGCCGCGCACCTGATCGTTGGACCAGATACCGGGGGTGTCTGGATAGCCGACGCCCATCGGCGTCACGGAAGTGGCTTCGCTGATGATCAGGCCGGCCGATGCGCGCTGCACGTAATACTCAGCCATCAACGCGTTGGGCACACGGCCTTCGTCGGCGCGGCAGCGGGTCAGCGGCGCCATGATGATGCGGTTTGGCAGTTGCAGATCGCCAATCGTGATCGGGTCAAAGATAGTCGTCATGTGTCGAATCCTCTTAATTGATCAATGAGTTGCCGGGGCCAGATCGGGGTTGCCGGTCTGACGGAAAGTAATCAGGGTGATGAGCAGCGCGAGCACGGCCAGGGCTGCGGCGGCCAACGGCACGCGGGTCAGGCCCAGGCCATGGGCAATGACGCTGCCGCCGATCCAGGCACCCAGTGCGTTGCCGACGTTGAACGCGCCGATGTTCAGCGTGGACACCAGATTGGGTGCGGCCTTGCCGAAGGTCACCACGTTGATCTGCAACGCAGGCACAGCAGCAAAGGCGGCAACGGCCCAAAGGAACAGAGTGATTTCAGTCGGGATCAACGCAGCGCTGGTCCAGCTCAGCGCGGTGGAAATCACGGCCATGGAAATGAACACGGCAATCAGCGTTGACGACACCTTGCGGTCGGCCATCTTGCCGCCGATCACGTTGCCGACGGTCAGGCCCAGGCCGATCAGCAGCAGCGTCCAGGTCACGCCCTGAGGGGACACGCCGGTCACATCACCCAGCAGCGGTGCCACGTAGGTGAACAGTGCAAACATCGACGCTGAAAACAAGGCGGTCATGGTCAGCGACAACCAGATCCCGGCACCCTTGAGGGCGGCCAGTTCGGCGCGCATGTCGAGCTTCTCTTCGTCACGGTTGGTGGGCAGAAAGCGGATCAGGCCGATCAAGGCAATCACGCCGATGACCGTCACAGCCCAGAAGGTCGAGCGCCAGCCTGCGTATTGACCCAATGCCGTGCCCAGCGGAACGCCCAGCACGTTGGCCAGCGTCAGACCGGTGAACATCAGGGCCACGGCTGAAGCACGACGGTTGGCGGGCACGAGGCCTGCAGCGACCACCGAGCCGATGCCGAAGAACGCGCCATGACACAGCGCAGTCACGACGCGTGCAAACATCAGCACGTCATAGTCGCTGGCCAGTGCACAAAGCAGATTGCCGACGATGAAAATGCCCATCAGCGTGACCAGTGCGGCCTTGCGTGGCAGCCTGGCTGTGGCCATCGCCATGAACGGTGCACCGATGGCGACGCCCAGCGCGTAACCGGTCACCAGCCAGCCGGCACCGGGAATCGACACACCCAAATCCGCAGCGACATCGGGCAGCAGGCCCATGATGACGAACTCGGTGGTGCCGATGGCGAAGGCGCTCAAGGCCAGAATGAATAGCGAAAGAGGCACGGGGGCGTCTCCTTGAAAAAGTGGATGGGTCAGGCCGGGTTGTTCAGCTCTTGCACCAGAGCCTCTACGAACGCCTGGATGGTCTCTTCATTGCGCCTGAAGAAATGCCACTGGCCGACCTTCTTGCTGCTGATCAGACCGGCCCGTTGCAGGGTCGCCAGATGCGCAGAAACGGTGGACTGGGAAAGCCCGGCACGTTGATCGATCTGCCCGGCGCAGACGCCGTGCTCGATCGAGTGTTCCTGAGAGGGAAACGTGGCGCGCGGGTCCTTGAGCCAGGTCAGGATCTCTCGGCGGACCGGATGGGCCAGCGCTTTGATGATGTCGTCGAGGTCGATGGGCATGTCGTTCTCACAGGCGGTGTAGCGATATATCGCGATGGAGCGAACCTTATATCTGTATTTCGCGATATACAAATATGATTTTGGACTTAGCTCATCAAGAATCGGTATATCGGGTTATATCGATATATAGACCTGAGCCTGAAAAGCGGCGTACGCTTGCCTCATGAATTATCTGGCGCATCTCCATCTTGGCGGTCATCGACCCGCCCAATTGCTCGGCAGCCTGTACGGCGACTTTGTCAAAGGCCCGCTGCCGGGGCGTTTTCCTGCGGAGCTTGAAGCGGCTATCCAACTGCATCGCAGCATCGACGCATTCACTGACAACCATCCGTTGATCAAGGCATCCATTGCCCGCTTTCCTGCGCAGCGGCGTCGCTACGCGGGCATCATGCTCGATGTGTTTTTCGACCACTGCCTGGCGCGTGACTGGCATCGCTATGCCGATCTACCGCTGGAGGTCTTCACGCGCAAGGTCTACGGCGTACTGGCTGCCGAGCCGCAACTGCCGGAGCGGCTGGCGTTGATCGCACCGCGCATGGCAGCACAGGACTGGCTGGGTTCGTATCGGGAGTTCGGCGTGTTGGAGCAGGTGTTGGGCGGGATTTCCCGGCGTCTTTCAAGGCCGGAAGGGCTGGCAGGCGGCATGCAGGAGCTGCAGGCGCTTTACCAACCCCTCAGTGCGGACTTCGCTGAGTTCTATCCGCAGTTGCAGGACTTCGCTCAGGCAGCCCTGGCAGGGCGCGAGACCACTTCGCTCGGCTGAGCACTTTCGCCGAACAGCGCGACCTGAACCGCCTGTTGTGCCTTGTAGGCCAGAGCGGCGCGTTCCTGATCGGCGGTCTGGATAGGCGCGAGCAAGTGAATATGCACATCGCTCTGTTCGTTGGCGAACAGGCGGCGCAGGTGCGACAGCAGGTCATCGTCACCAATGAACGGCGCAATCGGGTCGGGCTTGCCGTCACGGGAATAGGCAATCGCGACCGGCTGAATCGCCACGCCCGCTTCGATGGCGCTGGACAGCAAACGACCATGGAACGTGCGCAGGCTCTTGCCGTCGGTAGTGGTGCCTTCCGGGAAGATCAGCAGCGCATTGCCCTGTTGCAGATGACTGCTCATCTGCTTCTGGATCAGGCGACTGTCGCCCGAACCGCGACGTATGAACAGCGTGCCGGCTTTCAGCGCCAGCCAGCCTGCAACCGGCCAGGTCCGCACTTCAGCTTTGGACAGAAACGACAGCGGGGCAAGCATGCCCAGCAGTGCAATGTCAGTCCATGACACATGATTGCTGACCCACAGCATCGGCTTGCGCGGCAGCTCGCCTGTGACAGTCACGCGAAACGGCAGGGCATGGGTCAGGCGCGCCATGAACCAGCGGCTCCAGCGCTGACGGCGCTCCATGGAACTGCCGACTTTCAAGCGCTCCAGTACGGCAAAAGCGCCAGCAATTGTCAGCCCCAGCGCAACCACCAACAGCACTCTGACCACGCGGACATAGCCGCGTACCCTGCTCATTACACCGCCGCCTTGAAGTGACGGGCGTAGCGTGGGCACAGGTCGTCGCGCTTGAGCAGGATGAACACGTCGGCGACCTGGAAGTCTTCGTCCCAGCAGGGCTCGCCGCAGATTTTTGCACCCAGGCGCATGTAAGCCTTGAGCAGCGGTGGCATCTCGCAGATCACGTTGCTTGGAATGTCGAGCGCGGGCAGCGGGTTCTTCGGCTCGGCGCGCAGGTGCTCGTTGCACAGGTAGCGTTCGCGCAGGCGCTGCATGATCGCGTGGGCCTGAATGCCGCCGTCCTGCATCGGGATACTTGCGCAACCCATCAGGTAGCTGTAGCCGCCTTCATTCAGCACTTCAGCCAGCTCGCTCCACAACACCGCAATGGTGCCGCCGTTGCGGTAGGCCGGGTCCACGCAGGTGCGGCCCAGCTCAAGAATCGGGCCTTGCAGATGAACCAGCCCGTGCAGACTGAATTCCTCTTCACTGTAGAAGCGACCCAGTGTCGTGGCCGCCTTGTGATCGAGCAATCGTGTGGTCGCCACCAGTCGCCCGGTGTTCAGATCACGTACGCCGATGTGCGAGCAATGCACGTCGTAGTCGTCGATATCCAGACCTTGTTCGGCACCGTTGAGGCGGGCGTTGAACTCCTCGCTGAACACGCTGAAACGCAAGGCCTGTGCTTCCTGCAAGGCTCGCGCTCCCGTCAGGCGCTCGGCCTGAAGACGGCGTTCAGAAGTGTTTTCACGAATGCGTGCGATCTGGGTCATACGAATCTCCATGAGCCAGCCTTACGAAATGGCCGGTCGACTGAATTGTCCAAGCGCTTTGCTGTAGTTGCAGGCTAGGGAGATGCCGTGTCATGCCCATGAAGCTTTGGTGATGGTTGTGTGACGGCCGCAGAGCGCGTGATCCTCCACGCTCCGCGTCTGCTGCTGGAGTGACGCAGAGCGTCACGGGCTGCATGCCATACGGAGGATTCATCCTTCTACGCAAATCTCCTGGATAAACACAAACCCCGTGGGAGGCGGCTTGCCGGCGATGGCGTCAGTTCAGTCACTGACAGGTCG
>NZ_JARVSO010000017.1:0-149820 GCF_030209155.1 Pseudomonas sp. fls2-241-TYG-175
AGGCGGCTTGCCGGCGATGCTTTTTCTGAAGCGACCTATCAGTGACTGAACGGACGCCATCGCCGGCAAGCCGCCTCCCACGGGGTATGCATTCATTCAGTCACTTTCGTTTTGCCCCCCGTTTTGCGCGTCTTGGGGACTTGTGTATAACGATGAGCGCACCCGCGTGGGAATGCAGCCCGGGACGCTCTGCGTCCAATGACGCCGCTTCACATGATCAAAACGAATGCGACTGCTTGCGCCTGCGCCACTGGCCCAGGCATTCCTCCAGACGAACCGGGCTGTCGATCTGTTGACGGCGGGCGTGGCTGAAGAGGATCAGAGCCAGTTCGGCGGTGACCAGTGCATCGGCGCTGGCGTTGTGGCGCTCTTCGGCGTGCAGGCCGAAGAAGCGGGTCCAGTCGTCCAGTCCAGCGTGGCGCAGATTGGCCTGCTCGCAGAGCATCGGCGCGATTTCCGCGACGTCGAAGAAAGGATGCTGCAGGCGGTAATTCAGGCTGTCTTTCAAAGCGCGCGACAGCATGTGCTGGTCGAACGGCGCATGAAACCCCAGCACCGGGCTATCGCCCAGAAATTCCATGAAGTCCAGCAGCGCCTCGACCGGCTCACTGCCCGCTGCAATCGCACTGGGTGCCAGGCCGTGAATCAACACCGCCGGGCTGACTTTGTGATCGATGCGCAACAGCGTGCGCTCGAATTGTTGGCCCAGATCGATGGCGCCGTCCTCGATCACCACCGCGCCGATGGACAGCACCTGGTCGCGGTTCATGTTAAGGCCGCTGGTTTCCAGATCCAGCACCACCCAGCGCTGCTGGCGCAATGGCTGGTCGCTCAGCTTCGCGCAGCTTGGCAGTGCGTTGAGCCGCTGCACCTGTTGGTTGTCCAGCGGTGCGGTTCTGGGGCGAGGCTTCAGCCAGTCGAACAGATTCATAGGACGTCGATATTCACAGTTGATAGCGCATTGTCAGGCTGGTTTGCAGACGCTGCGCCTGACGAAACGATTCACGCAGGATGCGCCGGTCCAGATGGTTCAGGGTGTCCGGATCGATGCGGTTGGAGTACGCCAGGTTCTGGCGGCTCTGCAATTGGTGCTGCTGCATGCGCGTCTGCTGGATGAAGTGATATGCCTCTTCATAGGCCGCACCGTCCAGCGGGTCGATGGCCTCACGCTCGACCAGTTGCCGCAGGCGCTCCAGGGTATTGTTGGCCCCGATGCCGTTGGCCAGCGCCAAGAGTCGCGCGCCATCCACGAACGGCGTCAGGCCTTCGGTTTTCAGGTCCAGCGTGTCTTTTTCGCTGCCCTTGCGGGCCAGCACGAAGTCCTTGAAACGGCCCACGGGCGGACGTTGGCGCAGTGCGTTTTCAGCCATCATGCGCTGGAACAGTTTGTTGTCCGCGACCTGCTCGAGAATGCCGCGACGCAGTTGCTCGCAGCCGCTTTCATCGCCCCAGACCACACGCAGGTCGAAGTAGATGCTCGAGGCCAGCAGATTCTCGGGTGTGGCTTCCCGAATGAACGACGCGAACCGTCGGGCCCATTCGGCGCGCGACAGACACAATTCAGGGTTGCTGGCCATGATGTTGCCTTTGCACAGCGTGAAGCCGCACTGCGCCAGACTCTGGTTGATCCGCTCGGCAATCGGCAGCAGCAGGGCGCGAATGCGAGCAGCTTCTGCGGCGTCGGCGGCCTCGAACAGAATGCCGTTGTCCTGATCGGTATGCAGCGTCTGCTCGCGTCGGCCTTCGCTGCCGAAGCACAGCCAACTGAACGGCACGCCGGGATCACCCTTTTCTTCGAGCGTCAGCTCGATGACCCGGCAGACGGTGTGGTCGTTGAGCAGTGTGATGATCTGCGTGATCTGAGTCGAAGAAGCACCGTGGGCCAGCATGCGATCGACCAGCTGAACGATATCGCCGCGCAGTCCGGTCAGCGCTTCGATGCGTGGCGCATTGCGAATGGTGCGCGCCAGATGCACCAGGTCGACCCGTTGCAGGGAGAACAGATCCCGCTCGGAAACAACGCCGCACAGGCGTCCATCCTTGACCAGACACACATGGGCAATGTGCCGCCCGGTCATCGCGATGGCTGCATCGAATGCACTTGCGTCGGGGCTCAGGTGAAAGGGTGACTGGCTCATGCTGTGGCGGATTTCTGCACCGAAGTCGGTAGAGACATCGGCGACTGCTTCGCGCAGATCACGCAGGGTGAAAATGCCCAGCGGCGCCTGACGTTCATCGACGATCACGATGCTGCCTACTTGCTGTTCATGCATCAGCTTGACGGCTTCACGCATCGGCATGTCGGGGCCACACATGACCGGGTGCCGCATGGCCAATTCGCCAAGGCGAGTGTTCAGGGAGTACTGCGTCCCCAGGGTTTCAGCGGCACGTTGCTGAACCTGCTGATTGACCTGATCCAGCAAACTGCTGACGCCGCGCAAGGCGAAGTCGCGAAAGGTCGTGGACAGTGCGAACAACTTGATGAACGCCTGCTTGTTCAGTTGCAGGCAAAACGTGTCTTCGGCGGCCAGATGCTCGGTGCGCGTGGCCCGTTCGCCCAGCAATGCCGCCAGTGGAAAACATTCGCCGGTGGTGATTTCAAAGGTGGTTTCAGTACCGCCTTTGGCAGAATGCGGACGTTCGCCTACCACTCGGCCCTGTTTGACGATATAAAAGTGCTCTACTGGCCCATCGCCAGGCTTGATGATGCTCTCATCGGCAGCGTAAAACCTGAGCTGACATTGCTCTACGAGGTAGGCCAGATGGGCGTTTTCCATCTGGTTGAAAGGCGGGAATCGTTGCAGGAACTGCATGGTGCCGTGAATGTTCTGCAGCACCGCTGTCTTGCCTGCCTGGGTGAAAGCGTCTGCTTTACTCATGAGCTGTTCCGCGTTCTTGTTATTGACGCTCATGGTCGGCCGCTTGCAGCACAGTGCCCATTGGACGTAAGTCTTACGCCTTTGCTGAACGTTATAGGTCACGCTGTTGCCAGAGAGTGGTGAACGAACGCACTGGAGCGCGAACGATCATTGGCCGGGAAGCCGACGAAATACAGTGCAGGTCTACTTTATCTGCTGTCGGATAGGTTCAGGGAATGATGAGATTGCGATGATTGACCACGACATATTGAGCGACGAAGAGCGCAGAGCCCTCACTGAGGTCATGCTGGAGCCTGACCGCGATGCGCCACAACGCGTGCTGATCGTCGATGACGACAACGACGCGCGCGAGCTGCTGGCCGAAATTCTCAGCCTCAACGACATCAGCTGCATGACAGCGTCGGATGTCGATGGGGCGCTTGAGCTGATCAGGACGCGTGAGTCCATCGGTCTCTTGATCACTGACCTGCGCATGGCGCCGTCGGATGGTCTGGACCTGATACGTCAGGTGCGAGAATCCGATCGCGCCGAATTGCCCATCATCATCGTTTCAGGCGACGCCAATGTGCGCGACGCCATCGATGCGATGCACCTGAACGTCGTTGATTTTCTGCTCAAGCCGCTCAACACCAAGCAACTGGTGAAGCTGATCAGGCGGGAACTGGGGATGTAACGGCTGCCTCGATGGCTCTGATACCGCGCTGTCTCGTAGCAAACACCGACCGTAGGAGCGCGCTTGCCCGCGATCTGCCGGGAACCGGCAGCAAAACCTGCACACGCGGTATGTCAGATGCAACCTTAGGGCCGCTGCGCAGCCCATCGCTGCCGTCGTAACCTCCGAGAGCTCCTACGCCCTTCGGGCAGAAACAGACGTGCGTACATTTCAGTAAATTACGGTTGGCGCGTGCGCCGCCAGGGCCTGAGCCCTGGAGCGCGGTTTACCTGCGGCGTTACTGAGCGTTTTTAGCCTTGAACTCGCGACGACGACGATGCAGCACCGGCTCGGTGTAGCCGTTCGGCTGGCGAGTGCCTTCGATCACCAGTTCAACCGCTGCCTGGAAGGCAATATTGCCGTCGAAGTCCGGAGCCAGTGGACGATACAGCGCATCGCCTGCGTTCTGCCGATCCACCACCGGCGCCATGCGCTTGAGGCTTTCCAGCACCTGCGCTTCAGTGACCACGCCATGGCGCAGCCAGTTGGCCATGTGCTGGCTGGAGATGCGCAGCGTCGCGCGGTCTTCCATCAGGCCGATGTCGTTGATATCCGGCACCTTCGAGCAGCCTACGCCCTGATCGATCCAGCGCACCACGTAACCCAGAATGCCCTGCGCGTTGTTGTCCAGTTCGTTCTGGATTTCTTCAGGCGTCCAGTTGGTATCAGGCGCGAGCGGGATGGTCAGGATGTCGTCCACAGACGCCGGCTCGCGCTGAGCCAGTTCGGCCTGACGGGCGAACACATCGACCTTGTGATAGTGCAGCGTATGCAAGGCAGCAGCCGTCGGCGAAGGCACCCAAGCGGTGTTGGCACCGGCCAGCGGGTGAGCGATTTTCTGCTCCAGCATCGCAGCCATCAGGTCAGGCATCGCCCACATGCCCTTGCCGATCTGCGCCTTGCCTTGCAGGCCGCATTTCAGGCCGATGTCGACGTTGGAGTTCTCGTAGGCCGCGATCCATTTTTCGGCTTTCATCTGCGCCTTGCGCACCACCGGACCTGCTTCCATCGAGGTGTGAATTTCATCGCCCGTGCGGTCCAGGAAACCGGTGTTGATGAACACCACGCGCTCGCTGGCAGCCTGGATGCAGGCCTTGAGGTTCACCGTGGTGCGGCGTTCCTCGTCCATGATCCCGACTTTCAGTGTGTTGCGTGGCAGGCCCAGTACCTGTTCGACACGGCCGAACAACTCGTTGGTAAACGCCGCTTCTTCCGGGCCGTGCATTTTCGGTTTGACGATGTACATCGAGCCGCGACGGCTGTTGCTGCGCGTGGTGTTGCCGTTGAGGTTGTGCATCGCCGCGAGGCTGGTCAGCAGACCGTCGAGGATGCCTTCTGGCACTTCGTTACCGTTTTTGTCCAGAATCGCATCAATGGTCATCAGGTGACCGACGTTGCGGATGAACAGCAGCGAGCGTCCGTGCAGCGTCACTTCGCCGCCAGCAGGCGTGGTGTAGACGCGGTCCGGGTTCATGGTGCGGGTGAAGGTTTCGCCGCCCTTGGACACCGACTCGGCCAGATCGCCTTTCATCAGGCCCAGCCAGTTGCGATACACGACGACCTTGTCGTCGGCATCGACCGCAGCGATGGAGTCTTCGCAGTCCATGATGGTAGTCAGCGCGGCTTCCATCAGGATGTCTTTCACGCCTGCAGGGTCGGTCTGTCCGACGGGGCTGGACGCGTCGATCTGTATTTCGAAATGCAGGCCATTGTGTTCGAGCAGCACGGCGATCGGTGCCGAGGCATCGCCCTGGAATCCGATCAGTTGTGAGTCGTTCCTGAGGCCGGTGTTGCTGCCGCCCTTGAGGCTGACCACCAGCTTGCCGTCGATCATTCTGTAGGCGGTCGATTCAACGTGCGAGCCCGCTGACAGCGGTGCCGCTTCATCAAGGAAGGCGCGGGCGAAGGCAATGACCTTGTCGCCACGTACCTTGTTGTAGCCTTTGCCCTTCTCGGCGCCACCCGCTTCGCTGATGGCATCGGTGCCATAGAGCGCGTCGTACAGCGAGCCCCAACGGGCGTTGGATGCGTTGAGCGCAAAGCGTGCGTTCATCACCGGCACGACCAGTTGCGGGCCAGCCATGGTGGCGATTTCTTCATCGACGTTTTGCGTCGTGATCTGGAAGTCCGCCGCTTCTGGCAGCAAATAACCGATTTCCTGAAGGAATGCCTTGTAAGACGAGGCGTCGTGGGCCTGTCCGGCGTGGGACTGATGCCAGGCATCGATTCTGGCCTGCAAGTCGTCACGTTTTTCGAGAAGAGCGCGGTTTTTCGGAGCGAGGTCGTGGATCAGTGGGTCCGCACCGGCCCAGAACGCATCGACACTAAGGCCGGTTCCGGGAATGGCTTCGTTCTGTACGAAGTCATACAGGGCTTTGGCGACCCGCAGGCCACCGACTTGAACGTACTCAGTCATTGCACTTGCCTCACTCTGCTCAGCAGGGTCGAGCTCACTCAAGGAGCGCTCTGTTATTGGTTTTGGTGTTATGTAGTGCGCGCCGCGAAATACTACATGAGCGGCAGCCTTGTGAAAACGCTGGTGAATATGTCACTAAAGCGACTGGATTGTCTTATCCGGTCACGCTTTCTGCGCGCTGTGCTCTAAAGCTGTCTGGATTGTTCCACACGTCGTGTTGAACGGTACACGATTTGCCATTCGCGGTCCGCTGCGCAACCGTGCCTATACTCATCCAACCCTTGCATTGTGAACAACAAGAGGAATTGATCGTGGATCATCTCGTCGTAACGCTGGTTGCACCTGACAAGCCCGGACTGGTCGAGCGTATTGCCCAATGCATCGCCGAGCAGGGTGGCAACTGGCTGGAGAGCCGCATGTCCCGCATGGCCGGGCAGTTCGCGGGCATTCTGAAAGTGGGCGTGGAACCTGAAAAGTACGATGACCTGATCGCCGCGCTGAATGCGCTTTCGGCCCATGGCATCCGCATGCTGCTCGCCGAAAGCGTGGTCGAGACCACTGGCCAGACCCGACCGATCAGCATGGAACTGGTCGGCAACGACCGCGCGGGTATCGTGCGTGACATCACCCGTGTGCTGGCGGAGCAGGGCGTCAACGTCGAACGGCTGATCACCGATGTATCGCCTGCGCCCATGAGCAGCGAACTGCTGTTTCATGCCGATGCGTTGCTCGGCGTGCCGTTGAGCCTGTCGCTGGACGACCTGCAGGCACGGTTGGAAACACTGGCGGATGACCTGATGGTGGAGTTGGTGTTGCGTTCAGAAGACAAACCACGCTGAGGCTTATCCACGCTTATCCTGCACCTGCCTGTGGATAAGCTGGGGGAATCGCGTTGCACGCCATGTGTAGCGCGGCTTTGCGAGAACTGATCAAAAATTCAACAGTTTCAACGGCTTGTGCACAAATAGCGTGAGCCTGCCTGTGGATAACCGTTGGAGAACCCTTTGCAGGCCACGTAGAACGTGGCTTGCAAGGTTCTGTATGTTTTTTGATCAGCTTCGGCGGCGCAGACTCAGCCAGGCGTCGATGCTGTAAATCGCAAGACCCGCCCAGATGCAGGCGAAGGTGACAATGGTGCTGGCGTTCATGTGCTCGTCGTAAAGCAGCACGGCCAGCAACAGGACCAGTGTCGGTGCCAGATACTGAAGAAAGCCCAGCGTGGTGTAAGGCAGATGTCGGGCTGCGGCGTTGAAGCACACCAGCGGGATCAGCGTGACCGGGCCTGCGGCTGCCAGCCAGATGGCCTGAGAGGTGGTCCAGAACTCGGCCTGGGCACTCAGCGCGCCCGAATTGAGCGCCAGCCAGATCAGTGCCAGCGGCACCAGCATCCAGGTTTCCACGACCAGCCCGGGCAGGGCTGCGACCGGGGCTTTCTTGCGGATCAGCCCGTAGAAGCCGAATGTCAGCGGTAGCACCAGCGAGACCCACGGCAGATTGCCGACCTGCCAGACCTGCTGCGCCACCCCGGCTGCGGCAAAACCCACTGCCAGCCATTGCAGACGCCTGAGCCGTTCACCCAGCAGCACCATGCCGAGCAGCACGTTGACCAGCGGATTGATGTAATACCCAAGACTGGCTTCGACCATGCGCCCGTTGTTCACCGCCCACACGTACACAATCCAGTTGGCTGCGATTAACGAACCGCTGAGTGCCAGCACCGCGAGGCGTTTCGGGTTGTCTCGCAGTTCGCGCCACCAGCCGGGGTGTTTCCAGAACATCAGCACGATCGAGCCGAACAGCGCCGACCAGAGCACCCGGTGAATGATGATCTCGATGGCCGGAACGGCGGCGATGGCTTTGAAGTAGATGGGGAACAGGCCCCAGATGGTGTAAGCACTCAGGCCGAGAATGTATCCGCGACGCGGATTGGCAGCTTGCATGGGTCGTCCCTTAAAAGCAGGTTTTTATAAGTGTTTCATCGTGCCCGCGCACAGTGCTCATGGTTATACACACGTCCGCCTCGACACTGATCGTGCCCATCGCTCCGCGTGGGCATGCCTCCCGTGACGCTCCGCGTCACAAATGGCACAGACTGAGGATTCAGTGAGCCGAGCGCATGACGTGGATAACGCTGGAGCCTGGGCGCGTATCTGCGCCACATTCGAGAGCGGACGCGGAGCATCCTGGGAAGCATTCCCACGCAGAGCGTGGGAACGATCATCATCGTATTCCTCCAGGAGGATTTGTGTATAACGCTGAGCGCGTGAGAACGATCATTGAGTGTTCAAAACAGCTTCAGTGGCTCCTCGTTCAACGCCGACATCTGTTCGCGCAGGGCCAGAATGTGGTCGCCCCAGTAACGTTCGGTGCCGAACCAGGGGAAGCTGTGCGGGAAGGCCGGGTCATCCCAGCGGCGCGCCAGCCAGGCGCTGTAGTGCATCAGGCGCAGGGCGCGTAGCGGCTCGATCAGAGCCAGTTCGCGCGGGTCGAAATCGTGGAATTCGTTGTAGCCGTCCATCAGCTCTGACAGTTGTCCGAGACGTTCCTGGCGATCACCGGCCAGCATCATCCAGACGTCCTGCACCGCAGGCCCCATGCGACAGTCGTCCAGGTCGACGATGTGGAACACTTCGTCGCGGCACATCATGTTGCCGGGGTGGCAGTCGCCGTGCATGCGGATGTTGGTGTGCGGAGTTGCCGCGTAGACATCCTCGACCCGCTTGAGCAGGTCGCGCGCCACGGACTCGTAGGCGGGCAACAGGCTGCGTGGAATGCAGTCGTTTTCCAGCAGGTAGTTGACCGAGTCATTGCCAAAATTCTTCACGCCCAGCGCTTCACGGTGCGCGAACGGCTTGGTTGCACCGACGGCATGGATGCGGCCCAGCAACTGGCCCAGGCGGTACAACTGATCGAGATTGCCCGGCTCGGGGGCGCGTCCGCCACGACGTGGGAACAGGGTGAAGCGAAAGCCTGCATGCTCGAACAGGGTTTCACCGTTGTGCACCATGGGCGCAACCACGGGTACTTCGACTGCGGTCAGCTCCTGCGTGAAGCTGTGCTCTTCGAGAATCGCCTCGTTGGTCCAGCGTTGCGGGCGGTAGAACTTGGCGATCAGCGGCTGGCCGTCTTCGATACCGACCTGATACACCCGGTTTTCATAACTGTTGAGCGCCAGGATGCGCGCATCACTGAGAAAACCGATGCTTTCGACGGCATCGAGGACGAGATCGGGAGTAAGTGTTGCGAACGGATGAGCCATGACTACTCCTGCGCGCAGCAGGTTGCCGCGTCGGACCGCTGATGTTAACGCAGACCGGTCCCGGTTCGCCAAAGCCCTGATGGTTTATCTGCGCAAGCATTCGATTGTCACCAAACGTTCATCGTCCGTTCTCTGTTCAGCCATATGGGATCACTAGAGTCGCCGCCAATGAGATCGATCTCAAAAAGGGGCGACAATGACGGATCTGAAAGCGGTTGCGCGACTGGCCGGGGTTTCCCGGGCCACGGCTGCCCGCGCCTTTGCGACGCCCGATGTGGTGCGCTCCGACACGCGTGAAAAAATATTCGTCGCAGCACGCGAGCTGGGCTTCCGTCCGAACCGGCTGGGCCGTCAGTTGCGCCTGCAGACCACCAACCTGATCGGCGTGGTCGTTCCCAACCTTCATAACCCGGTCTTCGCCGAACAGTTTCAGGCAATGGAAAGCGCCGCCCGTCGTCGCGGGTACAACCTGCTGCTGGTCACCACTGATTACGCCAGCGAGCGTGAAAGCGACGTGGTGGAAGAGCTGTTGCGCCAGCGGGTCGACGGACTGGTGCTGACGGTGACTGACGCTGAGCACAATCAGGTCCTGCAAAGTCTGATCAATGAAGACACGCCCTTCGTGCTCGCCTACCACCAGACCAGCAACCCGGATTACAGCGCGGTGTCGGTGGATAACCGGGCAGGCATGGCGCTAGCCACACACCATTTGATCGAACTCGGGCACTCGCGCATCGCCATGGTCGCGGGTCCGGCCATGCAGTCCGACCGTGCGCGCCTGCGTTACGCGGGCTATGGCGATGCGATGCTCGCGAAGGGTCTTCAACAATTGCCGGTCATTGAAATGCCGGCTCACACCCAGGCTGATTTCGCCGCAATCGAGCCTCTGTTGCGCGGTCCCGACGCGCCGACAGCGCTGGTCTGTTCCAACGACCTGCTGGCCATCAGCCTGATTGCCGAACTGCGGCGCAACGGTCTGGAGGTTCCCGGCCGCGTTTCGGTGATGGGCTTCGATGGCATTGCGCTGGGCACCCAGATGCATCCGACCTTGTGCACTGTCGTTCAGCCCATTGCCGAGCTGGCGCACACCCTTATTGATCAATTGCTGGCGCAGATCGCTGGATCTGCGCCGGTTTCCCACTGCCTGCCGTGCCATATCCGGCCCGGTGAAAGTACCCAGTCCTATCAGGAGACGCTTCATGCTCAGCTTCAGTAAAACCCTCGCGGCACTGTTGTTGTGTGGCGCGGCCAGCCTCGCTCAGGCCGCCGAAACCGCGATTTGCTACAACTGCCCGCCCGAGTGGGCGGACTGGGGCTCGCAGCTCAAGGCCATCGCCGACAGCACCGGCGTGCAGGTGCCGCTCGACAACAAGAACTCCGGGCAGGCGCTGGCGCAGATCGTCGCCGAACAGGCTGCGCCGGTTGCAGACGTGGTGTATTACGGCGTGACTTTCGGTCTGCAGGCGCAGAAGGCCGGGGTGGTCGACACCTACAAGCCCAAACACTGGGAAGATATTCCGGCTGGCCTGAAAGACCCGGCAGGACATTGGTTCGCCATTCACTCCGGCACGTTGGGCATCATGGTCAACGTCGACGCACTGGGCGGCCTGCCTGTGCCGCAGAGCTGGGCAGACCTGCTCAAGCCTGAATACAAGGGCATGGTCGGCTACCTTGATCCGTCCAGCGCGTTCGTGGGTTACGTTTCCGCTGTGGCGATCAACCAGGCAATGGGCGGCACGCTGGACAACTTCGCGCCTGCCATCGACTACTTCCAGAAACTGGCGAAAAACTCGCCCATCGTGCCCAAGCAAACGGCCTATGCCCGCGTGCTGTCCGGTGAGTTGCCAATCCTGGTCGACTACGACTTCAACGCCTATCGCGCCCGCTACAAGGACAAGGCCAACGTTGCGTTTGTGATTCCCAAGGAAGGCACTATCGGCGTGCCTTACGTGATGAGTCTGGTGGCCAAGGCGCCGCATCGCGACAACGCCGAGAAGGTACTGGATTTCGTGCTGTCCGACGAA
Source organism: Pseudomonas sp. fls2-241-TYG-175 (assembly GCF_030209155.1). Taxonomy (NCBI): domain Bacteria; kingdom Pseudomonadati; phylum Pseudomonadota; class Gammaproteobacteria; order Pseudomonadales; family Pseudomonadaceae; genus Pseudomonas; species Pseudomonas sp. fls2-241-TYG-175. Next base: position 11,291 of record NZ_JARVSO010000017.1, read on the forward strand.
GGTCAGGCGCTGTGGGCCAAGGCCTATCTGCGTCCGGTGCGCTCGAACATGCCTGCCGAGGTGGCCGCGCAGTTCCTCCCGGACAGCGACTATGCCCGCGCAGGCGTGGTGGATTACCAGCACATGGCGGCGGTGCAGGAAGCTTTCGCGGCCCGTTACCTGCGTGAGGTGAAGTAATGTCAGCCTCGCTGGGAGACGCCGTTGTTTTGCGTTCGAGCGGATTGTCCAGGCTGCGCCTGCGCCCGACCGCTGCCGTGGCGCTTGCCCCGGCGATGGCCGTGCTGGTGGCGTTCTGGCTGCTGCCGCTGACGCACCTGATCGTGCTCGGTGCGCAGGGCAACGAGGTGGATGGCAGCGGTTACTGGCAAGTGCTGAGCAGCGCTCAATACATGGGCAGTCTGGCGCAGACCTGTGTGCTGGCTGCCGTGGTGACACTGGCCGCCTTGCTGGTCGGTGGAATCAGCGGTGTGTTTCTTGCCCGCAATCAGTTCTTCGGCCGCTCCGCGCTGGTCGCGCTGCTGACCTTTCCTCTGGCGTTTCCTGGCGTGGTGGTGGGTTTTCTGGTGATCCTGCTGGCGGGTCGGCAAGGCATCTTTGCCGCGCTCGGCCTGGAACTGGCAGGTGAACGGTGGATCTTCGCCTATTCGCTGACCGGCCTGTTCATCGGCTACCTGTACTTCTCGATTCCGCGGGTGATCCTCACGGTCATGGCGGCCTGTGAAAGTCTGGACCGGAGTCTTGAGGAAGCAGCGCATTCGCTGGGCGCAGGACACTGGCGTGTGGTGTGCGACGTGATTGTGCCGGGCCTGATGCCTGCGTTGGTGTCCTGCGGCGCGATCTGCTTTGCGACGTCCATGGGCGCATTCGGTACGGCGTTCACGCTGGGCACACGCCTGAATGTCACGCCGGTGGCGATCTATAACGTGTTCACCAACTACGCCAACTTCACGGTCGCCGCTGCGTTGTCGGTGATCCTCGGCCTGGTGACCTGGGCGGTGCTGTTGCTGGCGCGCCGTCTGGTCAAGAATTCGGGGATTGCCCTGTGAAACGTTCGCCTCTGTTTGCTGCGCAGTTGCTGTTCACCCTGTTGGTCTGCGCGTTCATGCTGGTGCCCGTGGTGCTTTCGCTGCTGGCGGGCCTGACGCGCAATTACTTTCAAGGTCTGTCCAGCGGACTGACCTTCGACTGGCTGGTGCAGGTCTGGCAGGCCTATTCGCCGACCGTCTGGCTGTCGCTGCAACTGGCCGTGGCCTGTGCGCTGTGCGTCTGCCTGATCGGCGTACCCGCCGCATATGCGCTGGTGCGTATGAATAACCGCTTCAGCCGCGCCTTCGAGGAGCTGATGGTGTTGCCCGTCGCCATGCCGGGTCTGGCCAGTGCTCTGGCATTGCTGCTGACCTACGGGCAATTCGGCAGCTTTCGCGGCAGTTGGCTGTTCATTCTGGTTGGCCATGTGCTGTTCACCCTACCGTTTCTGGTACGTCCGGTAATGGCTGTGATGCAGCGCCAGCAACTGCCGGTGCTTGAGGAGGCGGCGGCAAGCCTGGGTGCCGGACCGATCAAGCGCTTCTTCAGCGTGGTGGTGCCCAACTGCCGCGCCGGGATTCTGGCCGGCGTGCTGATGGTGGTGACGTTGTCGCTGGGCGAATTCAACCTGACCTGGATGCTGCACACCCCCATGACCAAGACCCTGCCGGTCGGTCTGGCCGACAGTTACGCGTCGGCGCGGCTGGAAGTGGCCAGCGCCTACACCCTTCTTTTTCTGTTGCTGATTGTGCCGCTGCTGATTGCGTTGCAGGCCATCAGCACCCGTCTTGCCCGAGGAGACAGCCGATGAGCGGCACGACCATACGCCTGAAGGGCTGCCGCAAGGCATTTGCCGACGGCACCGTTGCTGTACAGGACCTGCACCTGACCATTGAACCCGGCGAAACGCTGGCGATTCTCGGCCCGTCGGGCTGCGGTAAAACCACCACGTTACGCCTGATCGCCGGGCTTGAGCGTCCGGATGTCGGTCAGGTGTTGTTCGACGATCAGGACATGACGCGTCTGCCCATCGAACGGCGTGATGTCGGCATGGTGTTCCAGAACTACGCGCTGTTTCCCAACCTCGATGTGGCGGGCAATATCGTCTACGGCTTGAAGATTCGCGGCCTGTCCCACGCCGAGCGCAACAAGCGCTGTGATGAGTTGCTTGAACTGGTCGGCCTGACCGATCACGGCAAGCGCCGCATTCATGAGCTGTCCGGCGGGCAACGTCAGCGCGTTGCCCTGGCACGTGCGCTGGCACCGCGGCCTCGGGTGTTGCTGCTCGACGAACCGCTGGCCGCGCTGGACGCACAACTGCGCGAGCGTCTGCGCAGCGAGCTGGATCAACTGTTGCGTGGGCTGGGCATCACCTCGGTTTTCGTGACCCACGATCAGGGCGAAGCGATGGCCTTGGGTGACCGGATTTTGGTCATGGACAAGGGCTGTGTTTCGCAACTGGCGACCCCGAGGGAAATCTACCAGCAGCCCGCCAACGCGTTCGTGGCCGGGTTCGTTGGCAACCTCAATGCGTTCAGCGTGCTTGGGCGTACCGAGTCAGGCCTGAAGGTCACGGGTGGTGAGTTGCCATGGTCGGGCGTCGATTTGCCGGGCACGGTGTATTGCCGTCCCGAGCACCTGCGCCTGACGTCCGTAGGCGGGCAGTTGCAAGGCCGGTTGGTCGGTCAGTTCTTTCAGGGCGCGCAGAGTCGTCTGCTGGTGGACGTCGGCGGCACTCAGCCGTTGCTGGTCGACAGCCCGGACAACCTGATCCACGCAGCAGGCGCGCATCTTGGCTTGAATGTCGATCCGCAAGTGTTGTTCACCCTGCATTCGTAAGCCGTTTTTCTGTCGAGAAATTATTTTGAATCGTCCGTTTCTTATTGCCCAGATCAGTGACCTGCACCTCAAGGCCGATGGCCGTCTGACCTACGGGGTCGTCGACACACTGGGCGCGTTGCGCCGCGCTGTCGAACACATCAATGCCAGCAAGCAGCGCCCGGATATTGTGGTGATCAGCGGCGATCTGGTGGACTTCGGCAGGGCCGATGAATACGCCGTGCTCAGGCCGGAGTTGGAGCGTCTGCAGATGCCGTTCTATCTGGTACCCGGCAATCACGACGACCGCGAGCATTTGCTGGCTGCGTTTGCCGATCACGTGTACCTGCCGCTGTCCGCAGACGGTCCGCTGGACTGGGTGGTCGAGCAGCATCCGGTGCGTCTGATCGGCCTGGATTCGACCATCCCCGGCGAGCATGGCGGGCAACTCGATTATTGCCAGCTTGACTGGCTGAACGCTCAACTGTCGCGTCGCCCCGATGTACCGACGGTGATCATCCTTCATCACCCGCCGTTCGTGTCCGGCATTGGTCACATGGATCACAAGCCGTTCGGCCACGCGATGGAGCTGGAGCGGGTCATCGCCCGGCACCCGCAGGTGGAGCGTCTGTTGTGCGGGCATTTGCACCGGCCGATGCAGCGTCGTTTCGGTGGCAGCCTGACCTGCGTCTGCCCCGGCACTTCACACCAGATCGTGCTCGACCTGGACGAAGCCGCGCCTGCGCATTTCAATCTGGAACCTGCGGGTTACGTACTGCACCGCTGGCATCCTCAGGAAGGGCTGGTCAGCCACAACGCCGTGTTCGGGGAATATGAAGGGCCGTATCCGTTCTACGATGCGAATGGATTGATTGACTGAGGTTGGTCAGGCTTGATCCTGCCAATGCTCCGCGTTGGCATGCATCCCGTGACGCTCCGCGTCACAAATGGCACGGATTGCGGATTCAGTTAGCCGGGCGCATGACGTGGATAACGCTGGAGCCTGGGCACACATCTGCGCCACATTCGAGAGCGGACGCGGAGCGTCCTGGGAGGCATTCCCACGCGGAGCGTGAGGAACGATCATCAAATCCGCCTCACCACTGATCGTGCCAATGCTCCGCGTTGGCATGCATCCCGTGACGCTCCGCGTCACAAATGGCACAGGCTGAGGATTCAGTGAGCCGGGCGCATGACGCGGATAACGCTGGAGCCTGGGCATATATCTGCGCCACATTCGAGAGCGGACGCGGAGCGTCCTGGGAGGCGTTCCCACGCAGTGGGAACGATCATCACGATCAGTGACTGCGTCAGGCGCCGATGACGCCGCCGTCCTGGCGGGTGATCACCATTACCGATGAGCGCGGTTTGCCGTTGGGCAGGTGCTCGGGGAAGGTCGAACCGCCGTTCTCACCGGGGTGCTGAACGCCGATGAACATCGTGCGATAGTCCGGCGCGAAGCTGATGCCGGTGATTTCGCAGCCGACCGGCCCGACCAGAAAGCGGCGGATTTCACCGGTGGCCGGGTCGGCGCAGAGCATCTGGTTGTTGCCCATGCCTGCGAAATCACCCTTGTTGCTGGAGTCGCCATCGGTCTGGATCCACAGGCGACCGGCAGCATCGAAGCTCAGGCCGTCCGGGCTGTTGAACATGTTCTGCGGGGTGATGTTGCTGGAGCCACCCTGCGGCGTACCCGGATGCACGGTCGGGTTGCCCGCGACCACGAACAGGTCCCACTCGAACGTCAGGGATGAGGCGTTATCCTTCGTTTCACGCCAGCGCAGGATCTGCCCGTACTGGTTCTTGGCCCGTGGGTTCGGACCACCGACCGGCTGACTATCCTCGCCGCGCTTGGCGTTGTTGGTCAGGGTGCAATAGACCTGGCCATCCTTGGGGCTGACCACAATCCATTCCGGGCGGTCCATGCGCGTGGCTTTCACGACGCTGGCGGCTAGCCGCGCGTGGATCAGTACTTCAGCCTGATTGTTGAAACCGTTGGTTGCGTCGAGCCCGTTCTTGCCATGGGTCAACTCGATCCACTGACCCTTGCCTTTCGGGTGGTCCGGGTTGTTGTCGCCACCGTCGAACTGCGCCACGTACAGCGTGCCGTGGTCCAGCATGTTGCGGTTGTTCTTCGGATTGATGCGATCGATCCTGTTGCGGCTGACGAACTTGTAGATGAACTCGCCGCGCTCGTCATCGCCCATGTACACCACGGCACGGCCGCTCTTGGTCAGAGTAAAGGCGGCATTCTCGTGCTTGAAGCGACCCAGCGCGGTGCGTTTGACCGGCATGGAGTCGGGCTCGAACGGATCGATCTCGACCACCCAGCCGTGACGGTTTATCTCGTTGGGGTTCTTGGCGACGTCGAAGCGCGGGTTGTACAGGTGCCAGTTGTTATCCCGGCTGGCAACTGTCACGCCATAGCGCTTCATGCCTGCATCGAAGACCTGATCAGGATTAGTGCTGCCGAAGCAGTCGGTGAAGTTCTCTTCGCACGTCAGGTAAGTGCCCCACGGCGTCTTGCCGTTGGCGCAGTTCTGAAAGGTGCCCAGCACGCGGGTGCCGGTTCTGTCGGCTTCGGTTTTGAGCCACTCATGGCCAGCGGCCGGGCCGCTCACTTTGATCGGCGTGTTGCCGTGAATGCGACGGTTGTAGCGCGAGCCCTGCACGAACTGCCATTTGCCGTTCTTCTGCTGGACTTCGATCACTGAAACGCCTTCGGCGGCCAGGGCCTTGCGCACGTCTTCGGCCGATTGCGGCGTCTGGCCGTGATCGAAGAGGTAGCGATAGTTGGTGTATTCGTTGTTGATCGCCATCAGCGCGCGATCCTTGCGGCCGCGCATCGGGAACAGGCTCATGCCGTCGTTGTTGTCGCCGAACTGCACTTCCTGCGCTCGGGCGGAGCCTTTGCCGCTCGGATCGAACGCCGGGCCGCCCGCCTCCAGCGGCTGGCCCCAGCTGATCAATACGGAGGAGGTGTAGCCCGTCGGCAGGCTGATGCTGTCGGCGGTGGCGGCGGGAATGCTTTCAAAACCCAGCAGTCTGCGGGAAGCCGAGCTGACGCCTTCGGCCAGTGCGCTACGGGTCAACAGGTTGCCGCCCAGAAACATCGCAGCGCCGCACAGGGCGCCCGCGCTGATGAAGCCCCGGCGGGTGAGACCGACCATGTTTTCCAGATCGGTGGACTGATTTTCTTCTAATAGTTTCATCATCACGGCTCCCACAAATGTGGTGGCTACCTTAAAGCGCGTGTATGACGGAATTGTGTCGTAACAATGGCCCTGAATCGCTAGAGCGGCGTGCCCAGCAGAACCAGCGAAGGCGCGAAGCGGACCTGCACCGGATTGCCGGTTTCCAGCTGTTGTGTGTGCAACACGTCACGGCTCGCCAGGGCGCACAGCGTATGGCCGCTGGGCAGGAAGATGCGCACTTCGCTGGGACCGTCTTCGGCGTCGATCACTTCTTCGATCTGTCCGAAAAGGCAATTGTTTCCCGATGTTTCAGAGTGGCTGGTTGCGAACAATTCCAGCCACCCGGCCTTGATCAGGGCGACGACCTCAGTCCCGACAGTCAGCTCCATGCGCAGGCTGCTGTCGTGAGTGATTTGCGCGTCGATGAACACCTCGTCCGCGAGGCGCAGGCGAACCGTGTCGTTATGGCCTTGCCGGGTGATGCTCACGATCCGCCCCAGCAATTGGTTGCGCGCGCTGGTGCGCAGGGTCAGGCGGTTGAGCAGGTCGAGGTCGCTGCTGTCTTCGGCGGCTTCCAGCACCTGCGCCTGAAGTGCCTGAACCCGTTGATAAAGCCGCAGCACCCGCTCGCCCTCTGCCGACAACTTCGCACCACCGCCGCCGCGTCCGCCAACGCTGCGCTCGACCAGCGGCTTCTGCGCCAGATTGTTCAACTCGTCGATGGCGTCCCACGCCGCCTTGTAACTCAGCCCCGCGCTCTTGGCCGCACGGGTGATCGAACCCTGCTCGTCAATGTGCTGCAACAGCGCAATACGTTGCGGGCGGCGGGCCATGTGTTGGGTGAGGAGGGGGGGTAACGGCATGGTGATTGAACGCTCTGGCAGGTGGCGCGAGTGTAAAACATCTGATGGTTCCCATGCCCTGTGTTCGCTTCGTCAACTTCACGCTGATCGTTCCCACTCCAGCGTGGTAACGCCTCTCGGGACGCTCCGCGTCTGCTGTTGACGCTGTTGATGTGAGGCAGAGCGTCACGGCTGCATGTGCACGCGAAGCATGGGCACGATCGGTGTGCTGGAGATCTATGACCCCTCCACCGGCTTGGGCGTTCTGGCCAGGCAGTAGACGTCCACCCGGCTGGCACCTGCACCGGTCAATAAACGGGCAATCACGTCGGCGGTGGAGCCGGTGGTCAGTACGTCGTCCACCAGGGCGATATGCTTGCCGCGCAGCCATTCGGCATCCACCAGAGCGAACGCCCCGCGCAGGTTGCGCTTGCGTGCCTTGGCATCCAGACCCTGTTGATTGGGCGTGTCACGGATTCGCAGCACATGGCGCTCATCCATCGGCAGTTGAAGTTCTTTACTCAGCCAGGCGGCGAGCATGGCAGCCTGGTTGTAACCTCGCTGGCGAAAGCGTTTGCTGGCGAGCGGTACAGGCACAAGATAATCAGGGCGTGCCAGTCCTTCGTCAAAACGATGCTGTAGAAACTGCCCAAGCAGTTCAGCCATCAACCGCCCCATGGGCCATTTGCCGTTGTGCTTGAAGCGGGTGATCAGACTGTCAACCGGGAAGTCATACAGCCAGGGCGCGACCACCTGAGTGAAGGCTGGCGGCTTTCTGATGCACTGCGCGCAGCTCATGCCGAACATCGGCAAGGGCAGGGCGCAGCACTCGCATTGGTCGCCGAGCCACGGCAGCTCGGTTTCGCACGGCATGCAAATGGGCAACGCGACATCGCTGCGTTCATCGCATAACAAACAGTTCTGTTTGTTTTTTAACCAGATGTAAACCTCGTGCTTGTGGTTTGGTTGACAGCGCATCGCTCTTCCTTAAATATGCCGAACATCCGTGTAGCGCTTGTGGTCTTTTCGTCCCCGCGCTCAGCCCCCAGAATCACAAAGGAGCCGCCCGATGAGCGCCAGCATCACCGCCACTCTGCGTCACGACTGGACTTTAGCCGAGGTCAAGGCGCTGTTCGTACAGCCATTCAATGACCTGCTGTTTCAGGCGCAGAGCGTGCACCGCGCTCATTTCGACGCCAACCGCGTTCAGGTTTCGACCCTGCTGTCGATCAAGACCGGTGCCTGCCCCGAGGACTGCAAGTACTGCCCGCAGTCCGGTCACTACAACACCGGCCTGGAAAAGGAAAAGCTGCTCGAAGTCCAGAAAGTGCTGGAAGAAGCCGCTCGCGCCAAGGCCATCGGCTCGACCCGTTTCTGCATGGGCGCGGCGTGGAAGCATCCGTCGGCCAAAGACATGCCGTACGTGCTGGAGATGGTCAAAGGCGTGAAGGCGATGGGCCTGGAAACCTGCATGACCCTCGGCCGTCTGGATCAGGACCAGACTGCCGCGCTGGCGTCCGCCGGCCTGGATTACTACAACCACAACCTGGACACCTCGCCCGAGTTCTACGGCAGCATCATCACCACCCGTACCTACGGCGAGCGTCTGCAAACCCTGGCTTACGTGCGCGATGCCGGAATGAAGATCTGCTCGGGTGGCATTCTGGGCATGGGCGAGTCGCTCGATGACCGCGCCGGTCTCCTGATTCAGTTGGCCAATCTGCCGGAGCATCCCGAGTCGGTACCGATCAACATGCTGGTGAAGGTCGCCGGTACGCCGCTGGAAAACGCCGAAGATGTCGATCCGTTCGACTTCATCCGCATGCTGGCGGTGGCGCGGATTCTGATGCCCAAATCCCACGTGCGCCTGTCCGCTGGCCGTGAGGCGATGAATGAGCAGATGCAGGCGCTGGCGTTCCTTGCCGGTGCCAACTCGATTTTCTACGGCGACAAACTGCTGACCACCGCCAACCCGCAGGCCGACAAGGACATGCTGCTGTTCTCCCGTCTGGGCATCAAGCCGGAAGCGGGCGAAGAGCATCCTGACGAAGTGCATCAGGCCGCCATCGAGCAGGCGCTGGTCGAGCAGCAAAGCAGTGCGCTGTTCTACGACGCAGCGTCTGCCTGACCCTCTGGAGCGGAGCCTGCATGTCTTTCGATCTGCGTACCCGACTCAAGGCGCGCCGCAACGAACATCTCTATCGCCAGCGACCCCTGCTTGAGACCCCGCAAGGGCCGCAGGTGGTGGTCGATGGCAAGCCGCTGCTGGCCTTCTGCAACAACGACTACATGGGGCTGGCCAATCATCCCGAGGTGATTGCCGCGTGGCAGGCGGGGGCCGAGCGCTGGGGTGTCGGCGGCGGAGCCTCGCATCTGGTGATTGGCCACAGCACGCCGCACCATGCGCTGGAAGAAGCCTTGGCCGAACTGACCGGTCGGCCGCGCGCCCTGTTGTTCTCCAACGGCTACATGGCCAATCTCGGCACTGTCACAGCGTTGGTGGGTCAGGGCGATACCGTGCTGGAAGACCGTCTGAACCACGCCTCGCTGCTGGACGCCGGTCTGCTCAGTGGCGCGCGGTTTTCCCGTTATCTGCACAACGACGTGGCAAGCCTCGATTCCCGGCTGGAGAACGCCGTGGGCGATACGCTGGTGGTGACCGACGGCGTGTTCAGCATGGACGGCGACGTGGCCGACCTGCCTGCTTTGTCACGTGCCGCCAAGGCCAAAGGCGCGTGGCTGATGGTTGATGATGCGCATGGCTTCGGTCCGCTGGGCGCCAACGGTGCCGGGCTTGTCGAGCATTTCGGCCTGAGCATGGAGGATGTGCCGGTGCTGATTGGTACGCTCGGCAAATCTTTCGGCACGTCCGGGGCTTTCGTGGCGGGCAGTGAAGAGCTGATCGAAACCCTCATCCAGTTCGCCCGGCCCTACATCTACACCACCAGCCAGCCGCCTGCGCTGGCCTGCGCGACGCTTAAAAGCCTGGAGCTGCTGCGCACCGAGCATTGGCGTCGCGAACATCTGACCAACCTGATCCGCCAATTCCGTCACGGCGCAGAGCAATTGGGCCTGCAACTGATGGACAGCTTCACACCCATCCAGCCGATTCTGATCGGCGATGCCGGACGTGCCTTGCGCCTGTCGCAACTGCTGCGCGAGCGTGGCGTGATGGTGACTGCCATTCGCCCGCCCACCGTGCCTGTTGGCAGCGCGCGTCTGCGAGTGACACTGTCGGCGGCGCACACCGAGGCGCAAGTGCAGCTATTGTTGAATGCACTGGAGCAGTGTTACCCGCTGCTGGACGCGGTTGAATCCATGGAGCCCGATCATGCGTGATCGTCTGATCCTGCTGCCGGGCTGGGGCCTGGGTGTTTCGCCACTTGAACCGCTGGCGGCTGCGTTGCGCGGGCTGGACGAACATTTGCGCGTCGAGGTCGAACCGCTTCCGGACATCGACAGCTGTGAGCTGAACGACTGGCTCGATGAGCTGGACGCCAACCTTCCCGACGACGCCTGGCTGGGCGGCTGGTCATTGGGCGGCATGCTCGCGGGAGAGTTGGCGGCCCGGCGCGGCGAACGCTGTTGCGGTCTGTTCACGCTGGCCAGCAATGCCTGTTTCGTCACGCAGGGTGCCTGGCCGCATGCGATGCCTGCGCAGGACTTCGAAGCGTTTCTGGCAGGTTGCGCTGCCGACCCTGATGCAACCCTCAAGCGCTTCAGTCTGCTGTGCACCCAAGGTGCGGAAGACCCACGCGGTCTGGCCCGACTGCTCAAGGCCGGCGCGCCGCATACCTCGCCCACTGCGCTGGTTGACGGGCTGAAGATCCTGCAGCAACTCGACACGCGAAGTGCCTTGCAGACCTATCGTGGACCCCAGTTACATCTGTTTGCCGGGCTCGATGCGTTCGTACCGGCCGAAGCTGCGGGCGATCTGCTGGACCTGTTGCCGGATGTTGAAGTCGGCGTGATCGAACAGGCCAGCCACGCCTTCCTTCTGGAAAACCCCCATGGCGTGGCCGCTGCGATCCAGGCTTTTCTACATGAATCGGAACACGAGTCGGACCATGACTGACCTTTCACACGCCGTGCTGTCGGCAGGTCTGCCTGACAAGCGTCAGGTCGCGGCCTCATTTTCCCGCGCAGCGGGCAGTTACGACAGCGTCGCTGAATTGCAGCGCGCCGTCGGGCATGAGCTGATGTCCCGCTTGCCAACCGAATGCGCTCCCTCACGCTGGCTGGATGTGGGCAGCGGAACGGGCTATTTCAGCCGCGTACTGGCGCAGAGATTCGACGCCAGCGAAGGTGTCGCGCTGGACATCGCCGAAGGCATGCTGCGTCACGCTCAACCTTTGGGCGGCGCCCGGCATTTCGTGGCAGGCGATGCCGAACGCATGCCATTGGCCGATGAAGCCTGCGAGCTGATTTTCTCCAGCCTGGCGGTGCAGTGGTGCGCGGACTTCAGGGCTGTGCTGAGTGAAGCGTTTCGAGTGCTGAAGCCGGGCGGGGTGTTTGCCTTCGCCAGCCTGTGCACAGGAACGTTGTATGAACTGCGCGAAAGCTGGCAGGCCGTTGATGGTCGGGTGCATGTGAACCGCTTTCGGCGCGAGGACGACTATCGTCAGTTGTGCGCAGCCAGCGGTTTGAGCGTCAGCAGCCTTGAAGTGCGTCCGCATGTGCTGCATTACCCGGACGTGCGTAGCCTGACCCATGAACTGAAAGCGCTGGGCGCCCACAACCTCAACCCCGGACGGCCCAGCGGCTTGACGGGGCGCGAACGGATTCTGGGCTTGGTGCGGGCGTACGAGCGCTTTCGCCAGAACGCAGGGCTGCCCGCCACCTATCAGGTGGTCTATGCGGTACTTGAAAAACCCTGACCGGGTTCACTTCATAAAGGGAAGAACGCCGAGATGAGCGCTGCGTATTTCATCACCGGAACTGACACGGATGCTGGCAAGACTACGGTTGCAGCCGGTCTGCTGCATGCCGCACGACTGAGCGGCTTGAGCACGGCGGCAGGCAAACCGGTTGCATCAGGCTGTATTGTCACGCCCCAGGGGCTGCGCAACTCCGACGCGCTGGCGTTGCAGGCCGAATGCTCCATCACGTTGAGCTATGACGAAGTCAATCCGGTGGCCTTCGAGCCCGCGATCGCGCCTCATCTGGCCGCGCGTGAGGCGGGTGTGGCACTGACCGTTCGTTCCCTGCTGCAACCGATGCAGCACATCCTGAGCAAACAGGCGGACTTCACCTTGATAGAAGGTGCGGGAGGCTGGCGCGTGCCGCTGGCCGATCAGAGCAACCTGTCTGACCTCGCCATTGCCTTGGGGCTGCCGGTGATTCTGGTGGTTGGCGTGCGCCTCGGCTGCATCAACCATGCGCTGCTGACGGCCGAGGCGATTGCCAGAGACGGGCTGCACCTTGCAGGCTGGGTCGCCAACATCATTGATGGCAAGACGTCGCGGCTGGAAGAAAACCTCGCCACGCTGGCCGAGCGTCTTCCGGCGCCGTGCCTTGGGCGTGTGCCACGGCTCAAGAATCCCGACGCCGAAAATGTGGCGCAATGTCTGCATCTGGAGCTGCTCGACGCATAGCGCAGCTATCTCATTGACTCGCCTGAATGTTTTGATTGTTCAAGGCTCAGGCTATTAACAGGCCTAGTGCCATTAGTCTATTTGTCGAGCATTTACCCGCCGTTACTGGTTCAATGGTTTTGTTCGCTATTTGAACCGAGGATCGGCTTATGCAAATCACCATGAACAACACCCTTTACCCAGGTCTGAGCGCCATGCAGGTCGGGCAAAGCCGTGTCGATCAGGCAGCCACGCAGATCGCCAGCAGCAACATCGAAGTGTCGGGTCGGAGCCAGTCTTCGGACTTCCAGCTCGAGAACCTGCGTTCGGTCGATCGAAGCCAGCGCTCCGACCTGCCCGCCAACATCGTCGAACTGGCGGCTGGCAAATCGCAGATCGAAGCTGGACTTGCTGCGCAGAGAGCCAGTAATGAAGCCTTGGGCACGCTGATCGATACCTACGCCTGACCCCTTTTCTGTAATTCTCGCGCCGTGCCTTTCGTGCACGGCGTCATGCGCTGAATCTCCCCTTATCACGATCCTGTATCGCCGCTGCAACCCCTTGCCGCTCAACTAGACTCCACACAATCGTTTACATAACGCCGCTTTCCGTTGCCTGCGTGGTCTGCAGCGCATCGTGGACGAATGGTGCGTGCGCCGCTATTGACAAGGTTTGGGCGTAAACGTATGTTTCAAACACCTGTTTGACCGTAAGGCATACGAGATTGTCTTCTTCTGGGAGCATGCTTCCAGTCACCGCCCGGTCATTCGTTCCAGGATTCATCAGCAGAGGTTAATCGCTATGCCTGATTACAAGGCCCCCTTGCGTGATATTCGTTTCGTTCGTGACGAACTGCTCGGCTACGAAGCGCACTATCAGAGTCTGCCAGCCTGCCAGGACGCTACCCCGGATATGGTTGACGCCATTCTCGAGGAGGGCGCCAAGTTCTGTGAGCAAGTACTGGCTCCGCTGAATCGGGTAGGCGATATCGAAGGCTGTACCTGGAGCGAAACCGGCGTAAAGACGCCGACCGGTTTCAAGGAAGCGTACAAACAGTTTGTCGAAGGCGGCTGGCCGAGCCTGGCGCATGACGTCGAGCACGGCGGTCAGGGCCTCCCTGAATCGCTGGGTCTGGCAGTCAGCGAGATGGTCGGTGAAGCGAACTGGTCGTGGGGCATGTACCCAGGCCTGTCGCATGGTGCGATGAACACCATTTCCGAACACGGTACGCCCGAGCAGCAAGAGGCCTACCTGACCAAACTGGTGTCTGGCGAATGGACCGGCACCATGTGCCTGACCGAGCCTCACTGCGGCACCGACCTTGGCATGCTGCGCACCAAGGCCGAGCCTCAGGCTGACGGCACTTACAAGGTCTCCGGCACCAAGATCTTCATTTCCGCTGGCGAACACGACATGGCCGATAACATCGTCCACATCGTGCTAGCCCGCCTGCCGGATGCTCCGGCTGGCACCAAAGGCATCTCGCTGTTCATCGTGCCCAAGTTCCTCTCGTCTGCCGATGGCGGCGTCGGTGAGCGCAACGCAGTGAACTGCGGTTCCATCGAACACAAGATGGGCATTCACGGCAACGCCACCTGCGTGATGAACTTCGACGGCGCTACCGGTTACCTGATCGGCCCGGCGAACAAAGGCCTGAACTGCATGTTCACCTTCATGAACACGGCGCGTCTGGGCACTGCATTGCAGGGTCTGGCTCACGCTGAGCTGGCGTTCCAGGGGGGCTTGAAATACGCCCGTGAGCGCCTGCAGATGCGTTCGTTGACCGGCCCTAAGGCACCTGAAAAGGCGGCTGACCCGATCATCGTTCACCCTGACGTGCGTCGCATGCTGCTGACCATGAAGGCGTTCGCCGAAGGCACACGCGCCATGGTGTACTTCACAGCCAAGCAGGTCGACATCGTCAAGTACAGCGAAGATGCCGATCAGAAGAAAGCAGCCGATGCGCTGCTGGCCTTCATGACCCCGATCGCCAAGGCGTTCATGACTGAAGTGGGTTTCGAAGCCGCCAACCACGGCGTGCAGATCTACGGCGGCCACGGCTTCATCGCCGAGTGGGGCATGGAGCAGAACGTTCGCGACAGCCGTATTTCGATGCTGTACGAAGGCACCACCGGTATCCAGGCACTCGACCTGCTGGGTCGCAAGGTGCTGATGACCCAGGGCGAAGCGCTCAAGGGCTTTACCAAAATCGTGCACAAGTTCTGCCAGGCTAACGAAGGCAACGAGTCCGTTCAGGAATTCGTGGCTCCGCTGGCAGCGCTGAACAAGGAGTGGGGCGAACTGACCATGAAAGTGGGCATGGCCGCCATGAAGGACCGTGAAGAAGTCGGCGCTGCTTCGGTCGACTACGTGATGTACTCGGGTTACGCCTGCCTCGCCTACTTCTGGGCAGACATGGCGCGTCTGGCGGCCGAGAAGCTGGCAGCCGGTACGTCGGACGAGGCGTTCTACCGCGCCAAGATCCAGACCGCGCGGTTCTACTTCCAGCGCATCCTGCCGCGCACCCGCACTCACGTCGCCACCATGCTGTCCGGTGCTGGCAACCTGATGGAAATGAAAGAGGAAGATTTCGGCTTGGCTTACTGAGTCCGGTCCGAGTCACCCAGGCCGCCTGATCGCTGATCAGGCGGCTTTTTTTGGTCCCGGATTTGATCGTGCCCATGACACTCTGCGTCACATTGAGAGCGAACGCGGAGCGTCTTGGGAGGCGTTACCACGCAGAGCGTGGGAACGATCATGCTCTCGGTATTGATCGTGCCCATGCTCCGCGTGGGTATGTAGCCCGGGACGCTCCGCGTCCCAAATGGTCGGGTCACAGGGATTTCAGCGTGTACACCGGACGCTGAGCGTGTGGAACGATCAGACGCCGTCTGTCTGCGATCATCCAGCGTTGTATGGCTATTCACCATCAATCGATAAACCTTTTCCGTCTTCTGCCGTTACAGAATCAGTCACTGTTCAATCCTGCTGAATGCATTGTTTTCAGGATGAAGGCACAATGCTACCAATTCGGGTAATTACTCGGATTCCGGCGAGGAGACAGCCTCTTTTGTTACGTCCATCTGCTGCGCGACTGAGTCATTTTCTGCCGTCACTGGCATTGCTGGTGGCGGGGCTGGCGGCTGCGTATGTCAAAGACCTGAACGTGTTCTTCACCTCGCTGTTCAACGTGCTGCCGACTCTCGTGCTGCTGTTGGGCGGTGCCTACTGTGGTGTCTATCGGCGTCAGCGCGAGCTGTTTCTGATGATCACCGTGTACATCGCCTATTACCTGCTGGACACCCAGACCGACTATTACCGCGATTTCGGCAAGGTGCGCGAAGACGCTGCGGTGATCTTTCATCTGGTCTGTCTGTTGCTGCCGGTGCTCTACGGGCTTTATGCCGCGTGGGAAGAGCGCACGCATCTGTTTCAGGATCTGGTCGCACGGCTTGCGGTGCTGCTGGCCGTGGGCAGCGTCGCGCTGGGGCTCGAGCAAAGTTACCCGATGGCGTTGCAGACCTGGCTCGCCGACATTCGCTGGCCTGCGCTGCACGGCGCGTGGATGAGCCTGATCCAGCTGTCGTATGCGATGTTTTTGATCTCGTTCGCCGTATTGCTCTGGCAGTACCTGGAAAAACCCAGGCCGTTGCACGCGGCGCAACTCGTCGGTCTGCTGGGTTTATTCTGGGCGTTGCCCAAGACCTTCATTCTGCCTTTCACGCTGAATATTCTGTGCAGCCAGGTGATGCTGATGATCGCCGCCGCCGTTGCTCATGAGGCCTACCAGATGGCCTTCCGCGACGAGCTGACCGGCCTTCCGGGGCGTCGCGCATTGAACGAGCGCATGCAGCGTCTGGGGCGTAATTACGTACTGGCGATGAGCGATGTCGACCACTTCAAGAAATTCAACGACACCCACGGCCACGACGTGGGCGATCAGGTGCTGCGCCTGGTGGCCAGCAAACTGTCGAAAATCACCAACGGCGGTGGCAAAGCGTATCGCTACGGGGGCGAAGAGTTCGCCATCGTGTTTGCGGCCAAGACCCTCGACGAATGCCTGCCGCATCTGGAAGCGATTCGTGAATCCATTGCCAGCTACGAAATCCAACTGCGCAACAAGGACAGTCGGCCACAGGACGACCAGCAAGGTCGTCAACGCCGAGGTGGCGCGCACACCGGCACCGTGTCGGTCACTGTCAGCATCGGTGTGGCCGAGCGTCAGCCGGAACATCGCACGCCTGAAGAAGTGCTCAAGGCTGCCGACCAGGCGCTCTACGCCGCGAAGGGCGCCGGGCGCAATTGTGTGATTTCTCACCAGCAGCAGAGCCGGCGCGGAGCCGTGCGAACCACCGAAGCGGCGACCTGATAAAACGTTTCTGACCAGTGACCTGTTATGACTTGATAGTCACGACACGACCCTATGTGTCTGAAATGTTGTTCGGGTAGACTCGTGTCTATCGACGGCTGATCCGTGTTCCCGACCGCAACGAATCAGCATTTACAGGTCTCTCGCTCCGTTTTCACGAGGTTTGCCATGGCTGATTACAAAGCGCCGCTGCGCGATATGCGCTTCGTCCTCAATGAAGTGTTCGAGGTTTCCAAACTCTGGGTTCAACTGCCGGCGCTGGCTGAAACGGTCGATGCCGAGACAGTCGATGCCATTCTTGAAGAAGCAGGCAAGGTCACCAGCAAGACCATCGCGCCACTGAGCCGCAATGGTGACGAGGAAGGCTGTCACTGGAAGGACACCGTCGTGACCACGCCAGCGGGTTTCCCTGAAGCTTATCGCACCTACGCCGAAGGCGGCTGGGTCGGCGTTGGTGGCAATCCTGATTTCGGTGGCATGGGCATGCCCAAGGTGGTCTCGGCTCAGGTCGAGGAGATGCTCAACTCCGCCAGTCTGGCATTCGGCCTGTACCCGATGCTGACGTCGGGTGCCTGCGTGTCGATCAACACCCATGCCACCGAAGAGCTGAAAGCCAAGTACCTGCCAAACATGTATTCGGGCGTCTGGTGCGGTTCGATGTGCCTGACCGAAGCCCACGCTGGTACCGACCTGGGCATCATCCGCACCAGGGCCGAGCCGCAGACTGACGGTTCCTACAAGATCACTGGCAGCAAGATTTTCATCACCGGCGGCGAGCACGACCTGACCGAGAACATCATTCATCTGGTTCTCGCCAAGCTGCCGGACGCGCCAGCAGGCCCGAAAGGCATTTCGCTGTTTCTGGTGCCCAAGTTCATGGTCGGCGACGATGGCAGCATCGGTGAGCGCAACACCGTGAGCTGTGGCTCCATCGAGCACAAGATGGGTATTCAGGCTTCGGCCACGTGCGTGATGAACTTCGATGACGCGGTCGGCTACCTGATCGGCGAGCCCAACAAGGGGCTGGCGGCGATGTTCACCATGATGAACTACGAACGTCTGGGTGTCGGCATTCAGGGGCTGGCGTCGGGCGTGCGTTCGTACCAGAACGCGGTTGAATATGCCCTCGACCGTCTGCAAAGCCGTGCGCCGACCGGTGCGCAGAACAAGGAAAAGGCCGCTGATCCGATCATCGTCCATCCTGACGTGCGACGCATGCTGCTGACCATGAAGGCATTCAACGAGGGTGGCCGTGCGTTTTCCAGCTACGTCGCCCTGCAACTGGACATCGCCAAGTTCAGCGAAGACGACACGGATCGCAAGCGCGCCGATGACCTGGTTGCCCTGTTGACCCCGGTCGCCAAGGCATTTCTCAGCGATGTCGGCCTGGAGACCACCGTGCATGGTCAGCAGATATTCGGCGGTCATGGCTACATTCGTGAGTGGGGCCAGGAACAACTGGTTCGTGACGTGCGCATTACCCAGATTTATGAAGGCACCAATGGTATTCAGGCGCTGGACCTGGTCGGCCGCAAGATCGTCGGTTCCGGTGGCGCGTTCTACCAGTTGTTTTCGGATGAGGTGCGTGAGTTCATCGCCGCTTCGGACAGTTCGCTTGGCGAGTTCACCCGTCCTTTGGCATCAGCCCTGGACATGCTGGACGAGCTGACCAACTGGGTGCTGGACCGTTCGCGCAGCAATCCCAATGAGATCGGTGCGGCTTCTGTGGAGTATCTGCATCTGTTCGGTTACACAGCGTACGCCTACATGTGGGCGATGATGGCCAAGGCCGCCGTAGGCAAGGAAGCGCAGGAGGATTTCTACGCCAGCAAGCTGGGTACGGCGCGTTTCTACTTCGCCCGTCTGCTGCCGCGTATTCATTCGTTGAACGCATCAGTACGTGCTGGCAGCGAGTCGTTGTTCCTGCTGGACGCCGAACAGTTTTGAAACAGTAGCAGCGTGTAAGCATTTGCTTACACGTCGTGCTGCCATTTGGCCTCTTCCTTTAATTCGGATCCAAAGTTACTCTAAATCCATGGACGTAGCGCAGGATGCGCAATCAAACATAACAGGGACACGTAGGGAAGCCTGCCAGGATGGTGGGACGAAAGGGATGTCAGGGAAACAGTCTGGAAAACCTCGCTTCGGCGGGGTTTTCTTTGTGCGCGTGTTTTATATCCCCCACCCAGTGCCAGGGTTGATCGTTACCACGCTCTGCGCTCGGCGTTACACACAAGTCTGCCTCAACACTGATCGTGCCCATCACTCCGCGTGGGCATGCATCCCGTGACGCTCCGCGTCACAAATGGCACAGACGGAGGATTCAGTTAGCCGAGCGCATGACGTGGATAACGCTGTAGCTTGGGCACACATCTGCGCCACATTGAGAGCGGACGCGGAGCGTCCTGAGAGGCATTCCCACGCAGAGCGTAGGAACGATCATCATCGTATTCCTCCAAGAGGACTTGTGTATAACGATGAGCGCGCAGCGATGGACACGATCGGCGTCAGGTTCTCTCGCCGTTCACCCAGCGATTTATGCCGAAGAATGCTGGCGCCGTGCCAGAGCGGGTTGAACCCTCATCGATGCCCAGGGTCGATTAGCTGTATGGCCAATCAGAGCCAATCACTCAGGAGCTTTCCATGGACATCATTCGTATCATCTTCGCCATTCTGCTGCCCCCGGTGGGCGTGTTCATGCAAGTGGGTCTGGGCGGCGCTTTCTGGCTGAATATCCTGCTGACCCTGTTCGGTTACATCCCGGGCATCATCCACGCGATCTACATCATCGTTTCGCGTAAGTAAGCAGTCAGCGCTTCAAGGTGCTGCGGTTGATCGTTCCCGGCGCGGGAACGATCATACGGCGCCGTCCAGAACATCCCGGTAAAAACGCCATTCCCTTTCCAGCGCATCTGCCAAGTTCGCCGCCTTGCGGAAGCCGTGGTATTCGTCCGGGTAAAAGTGTCCTTCGGCCTTGATGCCCTTGTCCTGCAAGGCCTTGAGCATGTCACGGGTCTGCGCCGGGACCACTACGGCATCCAGTTCGCCCTGAAAAAAGATCACCGGTACGCTGATGCCGTCAGCGTGCAACAGTGGTGTTCTCGCCTCGTAGCGCTCAATGTCTTCAACCGGGTCGCCAATGAGCCAGTCCAGGTAATCACCCTCGAACTTGTGAGTCGCCCGTGCCAGTGCAACCGGGTCGCTGACGCCATACAGACTCGCGCCCGCCCGAAAGACATCATGAAACGCCAGTGCGCACAGCGTGGTGTAGCCACCAGCGCTGCCGCCACGGATGAACGCCTGATTCGCGTCGATCAAGCCTCTGTCGGCCAGATGGGCAACGACTGCGCAGGCGTCCTCGACATCCGCCACGCCCCAGGTCAGGTGCAGGGCCTGGCGATACTCACGGCCATAGCCCGAGCTGCCCCGGTAGTTGAGGTCGGCGACGGCGAAACCGCGATGGGTCCAGTATTGAATACGTGGGTCTAGCACCGGATAGCAGGCCGAGGTCGGGCCGCCGTGAATGAACACCACTAGCGGCGGCTTTTCTGCACCGGTCATGGCCGGATAGAAATATCCGTAAGCCTCGGCATCACCGCTCGGGTAGCACAACGACTCGGGACGACTGATCTGCTCGGGCGGCAGTGGCGACGTCCCTCCAGCCACAACCTGCACGCTTTTGTCAGCACGAGAAATAGCGAGCACCGCCGACGTGCTGATGGCCGACGTGGCGATGCAATAGATGTATTCCTCATCCAGCGCCAGACTGCGAAAGCGGCTGTAACCGGCGCTGAAGTCAGTCACCGAGCCCTCGGTGTCGCTCAAGCCAAGAATGCCCGAGCCGTCCTGCGACCAGCAGGCGAGAAAACCATCGCTGAGCGGGAGCCACGTGCACCCGCCCAACTGCCAGGGTGCTGGCGAATGGTCCGCTGCCGCCGCTTTCAAGGGGACGAAGCCAGACGCGGACTCAGTCCAGGGCTGCCAGAACCCGGCCCGGTCAGTCAGGCAGTACAAACGGCCCTGCGCATCGAAGCGTGGCTGCTGCAAGGATTCTTCTGCGTCATCGCCCGCGATGCACAGCGCCTTACCCCAACTGCCGTCATCCTGCTTCGCTGCGCACATGAGGCGCGTAACCGTCCAGGGCTGATGCGGGCGCTGCCACTCAACCCAGGCCAATCGCCTGCCATCGGCGCTGACGACTGGCGAGGCGTAGAAGTCCGCGCCTTCCGCCAGCAATCGACGTTGCCCGTCAGCCAGATCGATGCTCACCAGCCGGTGGGTTTTATGGTCTTCTTCAACGGCGAGGATCTGGCCATTGGTATGGAATACGCCGCCGTAGCGTTTATCGCCCTGAGTCAGCGACACCGGCGTACTGCCGTCCAGCGGCTGACGATACAGCTGTTGATCGCGCTCGTTGACGAACACCACCGCGTCATCGGCCAGGCAGAATGATCCTCCGCCGTACTCATACACTCGGCTGCGCACGCTGAAGCCATCGGGCGTCAGGCAGCGGCTATCGCCCGCGTACCATTGCCAGATACGGCAGGCGCCGTCTTCAGGGCGGAATTCATTCCAGAACAGGCCTGCCGAGCTGACATCCAGTTCGGCGAAGTCCACGCCTGCAGCGACGGCCTGGGCTGCGGAAAGCGGCTCAGGACGATTTGGCGATGAGTCTTGAGTTTCGTTCATTGCGGAAGGCCAGCTCTTCAATGGTTTGGGTGGCAGTCTCGGATTCTTCGCGAGCCTGCGTGATCATTCCGTGGTGCTGGGACTTGCTGCACACCGGATCGGCATTGGCAGCGTCGCCGGTCAGCATGAAAGCCTGACAGCGGCAGCCGCCGAAGTCCTTTTCCTTTTCGTCGCAGGACCGGCAGGGCTCGGGCATCCAGTCATAACCGCGAAAGCGGTTGAAGCCGAACGAGTCATACCAGATGTGCTGCATGCTGTGCTCGCGCACGTTGGGAAACTGGATAGGCATCTGACGCGCGCCGTGGCACGGCAGGGCGGTGCCGTCCGGTGTCACCGTCAGGAAGATGCTGCCCCAGCCGTTCATGCAGGCCTTGGGGCGTTCTTCGTAGTAATCGGGGGTGACGAAAATCAGTTTGCACGGATGATTTTTCGCTTCCAGCTGTTCACGGTACTGGTTAGTGACAGCTTCGGCGCGTACCAGTTGATCCTTGGTCGGCAGCAGGCCGATGCGGTTCAGGTGCGCCCAGCCGTAAAACTGACAGGTCGCCAGCTCGACAAAATCCGCCTCAAGGGCCAGACAGAGTTCGATGATCTTGTCGATTTTGTCGATGTTATGCCGATGGGTCACGAAGTTCAGCACCATCGGGTAGCCATGCTTCTTCACGGCGCGGGCCATTTCCAGCTTCTGCGCGAAGGCTTTCTTCGAGCCGGCGAGCATGTTGTTCACCTGCTCGTCGCTGGCCTGAAAGCTGATCTGGATATGGTCCAGACCGGCCTCCTTGAACGCGATGATTTTCTCTTCGGTCAGGCCGATGCCCGAGGTGATCAGGTTGGTGTAGTAACCCAGCCGTCGCGCCTCGGCGATCAGTTCGGCCAGGTCCTGACGCACCAGCGGTTCTCCGCCGGAAAAGCCGATTTGTGCCGCACCCATCTGCCGGGCTTCCTGCATCACCTTGAACCACTGCTCGGTGGTCAGCTCCTGACCCTGTTTTGCGAAGTCGAGCGGGTTCGAGCAATACGGGCATTGCAGCGGGCAGCGGTAGGTCAGTTCGGCCAGCAACCACAGCGGCAGGCCGGTTTCCGGCCTGGGCGGTATCAGGGGGCTGGAGGTTGCGAGTGTCATGTCAGTCAAGAGTGATCCAGTGTTTTTCCTGGGCGACCTTCATGAAGTCATCGACGTCCATGCCCAGTTCGGGAACGTTGGGGAATTTGTGTTCCAGTTCTTGAATGATGGCAGCGACCGTTCGCTGTCCATCGATCAGCCCGCCAATCCAGCCGGCACTGTCATTGAGCTTGATCATGCCTTCGGGGTACAGCAGCACATTGCCGTTCTGGGCAGGCTCGAACTGGAAGCGATAGCCTTGACGCCACTTGGGGACCTTGTTGCGAAATGCCAGGCGTTCCGGGTTCGAATTGTCTTTGTGAGTATGAACGTTCATAGCGCGATTCCCTTATGCCAGACCCTCTGGTCTGTGACGCTGTGATAGGGCGGGCGGTTCAATTCATACGCCATGGACATCGCATCAAGCATGCTCCACAGAATATCGAGCTTGAACTGCAGGATCTCCAGCATGCGCTGCTGGCCTTCATACGTAGTGTAGTGCTGCAGCGTGATCGCGAGACCGTGTTCCACATCGCGGCGTGCCTGGCCCAAGCGGGTGCGGAAATACTCGTAACCGGCCGGGTCGATCCACGGGTAATGCTGAGGCCAGCTGTCCAGGCGCGACTGGTGAATCTGCGGCGCGAACAGCTCGGTCAGCGAGCTGCTGGCCGCTTCCTGCCAGTTGGCGCGGCGGGCGAAGTTCACGTAGGCATCGACGGCAAAACGCACGCCCGGCAGCACCAGTTCTTGCGAGCGCAACTGATCCGGGTCCAGGCCCACTGCCTGACCGAGTCGCAGCCAGGCTTCGATGCCGCCGTCTTCACCGGGGGCGCCATCATGATCGAGCAGGCGCTGAATCCACTCGCGACGAATCTCGCGGTCCGGGCAGTTGGCCAGAATCGCGGCGTCCTTGAGCGGAATGTTCACCTGATAGTAGAAGCGGTTGGCGACCCAGCCCTGAATCTGTTCGCGAGTCGCGCGGCCTTCGTACATCGCCACATGATAGGGATGGTAGATGTGGTAATACGCGCCCTTGGCCCGCAGGGCCTGCTCGAATTCGGCGGGGGACAGCGCAGTGGCTTCGCTCATGTCGGCTCCTAAAGCTCGATACTCATGCCATCGAAGGCAACTTCGACGTTGCGGCGGACCAGTTCGGCGCGCTCGGGAGAGTCTTCGTCGAGGATCGGGTTGGTGTTGTTGATGTGGATAAGCACCTTGCGCTGGGTCGGGAAACCTTCCAGCACGTCGAGCATGCCGCCGGGACCGTTCTGGGCCAGATGGCCCATTTCCCGACCGGTGCGAGTGCCCACGCCACGGCGCTGCATCTCGTCGTCGTCCCACATCGTGCCGTCGACCAGCAGGCAGTCGGCGTCGCGCATCTTCTCGGCCAGCGCTTCATCGACCTTGCCCAGGCCCGGAGCATAGAACAGCTTGCCGCCGGTGCGGGTGTCTTCCACCAGTAGGCCGATATTGTCGCCCGGGTGCGGGTCGAAACGGTGCGGCGAGTAGGGCGGAGCGGCGCTGCGCAGCGGGAATGGCGTGAAGCGCAGGTTCGGACAGGCCGGGATTACGAAGCTGCCCTGAAGCTCGATGCGGTTCCAGTCCAAACCACCGTTCCAGTGCTTGAGCATTTCAAACAGTGGAAAGCCGGTGCTGAGGTCTTCGTGAACCATGTCGGTACACCACACCTGATGCGGGCAGCCTTCGCGCAGGCTCAACAGGCCCGTGGTGTGGTCGATCTGGCTGTCCATCAACACGATGGCGCTGATACCGGTGTCACGCAGCGCGCGGCCCGGTTGCATCGGTGCAAAGCCCTGCAGCTGGGCGCGAATATCCGGCGAAGCATTGCACAGCACCCAGTTCACGCCATCGTCGGACAGCGCGATGGACGATTGAGTACGCGCCAGCGCCCGCAGGCTGCCGTCGCGAAAACCTGCGCAGTTGACGCAGTTGCAATTCCACTGGGGAAAACCACCACCGGCAGCGGAACCTAGAATCTGGATGTACATGTCAGCTCCCTACCACATGACCCGAAACAAAAACAAAAGCAGCCCGACAATAAAAAAAGCCCCGGCGAACCGAGGCTTTACAGCGCACTGGAATCAGCGGCTTGCGAAGTACATGGTGACTTCGAAACCGATGCGCAAATCAGTGTAAGCAGGTTTAGTCCACGACATGGGAAAGCTCCTTCAGATAATGCTGCGGTTGGTGACTACATCTTAGTGCACGGGTAACGCCATACGTTCAGATGCTTAGGGAGCTATCTTACTCAATTTAACAATCCCGGAGGGGCCAAATCTCTACGAAAGACCGTTACCGTTCAGGTAACGATCCTTGCAGGCTGGGGCTGGTGGGCGATTGGCGAGGATGAGCCAGCCTGTGCTGGCATCACTCAACTGACGTGCGGCCGCGTTTAACGAGTGTGTATCCAGATTTGACAGAGCGACACGCAAGCAATCCGTATGACCTTCGGCATGCCCGGCGAGGTGTGCTTGCCAGCGCGCTTCGGCGGCCTGCTCGTGGGGCAGCGTCGACGGGTCCAGCTGCGCGCCCAACGCCTGACGTTGTTCAGGCAGATCGGCGTTGGCTATCAGTTCAGGCAGCGCACTCAAAAAGTCCTCGATATGCGCGACGAGCTGATCGACATCGCTCACCGGTGACTGGACACCGAACAGCAGTCCGGTTGTTCCGTCGATCTGCCGGACGCCGCTGAACACCGCGTAGCCCAGTTGCAACTCGACCCGCAGCCGTTGGTAGAAGGGCGCTTGAAGCAGGTGAGCGAGCATGCGCCACGCAGCCTCATCCTCAGCCGATGCGCTGGGTGCCGGGCAGAACAGCACGACTGCGCTTTCCGAAGACGGCGACGCTTGCGTTTGCCAGCGCTTGCCTGGCTGATTCGCCCTGGGCGTTGGCAACTGTGCTTGCGGACTGCCTGGCGCGCTGGCCAGCGCTGCATTCACGCGAGTTTTGCAGCTGGCCAGCGCTGCATTCACGCGAGTTTTGCAGCTGCCCGGCAGCTTTATGGCAAGGCTCGTCCAGTTTGACGCGGTCCAGACACACTGCAGATCGCCGGTCTCTGGTCCTGCCGGTGTGTGTAAAAAGTGATCAGGCAGTTTCTTTAGCAACTGGCGAATCGGGATCAGCATCGGTTCACTTGCCGTTTGTCCGTAGCGGGCCAGCGTTTCAGGGGCTGGATGCGTCAATCGATGCAGACAGTGTTCGATAACTGCAGCAAACGGCTCAGGAAGTCCGACCAGTCCGAGTTGCCAGTACGTGCCGTAAGCACTGAACGTCAGGGTCACGCCGGCCTGTCGGGCGTCTTCAATCAGGTCTTTCAGGCTGTCATTTAGCAGTTGCCAGAGCGCGGGCTGCGGGTGCTGCAATATCCAGCGCAGGTATACGGCTGCTTCGTCGGCGACCGGCCGGGCGTCTGAAACCGGCAGTAAAAACGGATTGGGTGCAGGCAGACGCCAGATGACGTGTTCAGACGTCGAGTTATCCACAGCCGGAAGATTGATGAACGTGTCGGGACCGAGCTGGTTCAGTAATGTGCGCAACGCTTCGGCGCCTTGTTCGCTCAGCTCTGCCGGAAGATCGCGGCAATAGTGATGGGCCAGCGCCAAAGCGCCACTGACTTGCAACTGACGCTGCTGAATACGCCGATATTCTTCTGTGAGCGAGGGCCAGCTCTGTCTGAAAAACGAAAGCCAATCGAGCAAAAGACGCGCTGCGTCCAAGGGCGCGAGCGTGCTTGAGGCGCTTTTTTCAAACTTCACATCCAGCAGCAACTGCCCACCGAACTGATAGAGCGGCGCGGTTTTCAGCGAATCGATCAGGCCCCGCTCAATCAACGTCGCCACCAGTCCGCCCGGCTTTGCAGCGTTCATCCAATGGCACAGGAATGCGGCGGCCTCATTAGCCTTTTCCGGCAAACCTTCGCAGGCGAGTAACAGGTGCATATGTCGGGACTCGGTATCCGGCGCATGTGCAGCGTTTTGAGCCAATGGCGGCGGAGCGTGCTGCTCAATGCGCTGGCCGCTGGCGAACAACGCTCCGTAGCGCGTTGCCAACCTTTCGAGTTCGGCCAGCGACTGCGGCCCGCTCAGGCACAGCGTCATCTGCCCGGCCTGATAAAAGCGCTGGCAGAAGTCTTTCAACGCCTGCTGGAACGCTGGATTGGGCACCGACAGGCTGTAGCGATTGCCTGCATGAAAGCCGCGCAATGGATGCCGCGGATTTACCGACGCCAGCAGATGGTTCTGCTGGCGGGACTCGGCATCTCCTCGCCAGGCGATAAACTCGGCATGCAGTACTTCGCGTTCACGCAATTGGTCCGAAACTGTCATGCGCGGATGAGCGAGCATGTCACACAGACGCTCCAGACCGTCGGCAAAAACAGCGGGCGGCAGTTCGAAGAAGAAGTCGGTGGTGCGTTCGCGGGTGCTGGCGTTGATCTGACCACCGTGGCGCTGCACGAAGGTCATCAGGTTCTGCTCCTTGGCGAAACGCTCGGTGCCGAGAAAGAACAGATGCTCCAGAAAATGCGCCAGCCCCGGCCATGCCTGCGGCACATCATGACTGCCCGCCGCGACCCGCAACGAAGCAGCGCAGCGCTTGAGCCGCAGCTCATGGCACAGCACCACGCTCAGGCCGTTGGCCAGGGTGAAGCGTTCGATGGCAGACGTGTGCGGGGAGGGCATGGCGGGTCGCAAGGGCTGGGGAAACAGAGCGTCATGCTAGCGGATAATCAGGCCGCTTCGCGAGGTGCCGAGTTTTATGAACAGATCCGAACCCGATCGTGCCCATGCTCCGCGCTCATCGTTATACATAAGTCTGCTTCGACACTGATCGTGCCCTTCACTCCGCGTGGGCATGCATCCCGTGACGCTCTGCGACACATTCGAGAGCGGACGCGGAGCGTCCTGAGAGGCGTTCCCACGCTGGAGCGTAGGAACGATCATTATGATCGAGGGTGCCTTACCGTGCCGGGTACAAATCCGGCCTGCGATCCTTGAAGTAATCATTCACCACTCTGGCCTGCGTCAACTGCGCCCGGTCCAGCTCGGCGATCAGCAACGCCTCATCCTGCCCTGCCAACGCAGGACGGCTGCCATCCGGCGCGCAGACGCTGCTCAGGCCGCAATAGCGAATCTCGCCCTCGCTGCCGCAGTAATTGGCGTATACCACGTAACAATGATTTTCGAACGCTCGTGCCCGCACGGTCACGTCGCAGACGAAATCGAAGGGGGCCATGTTTGCGGTTGGCACCAGAATCAGCTCGGCACCGGCGAGTGCCAGGCGACGGGTGTTTTCGGGAAATTCCACGTCGTAGCAGATCAACATCCCCAGTCGCCAGCCGTTCAGCTCGATCACCGGACAAAGATCCGCTCCTGCGCTGAACATCGACTTGTCGAGATCGCTGAACAGGTGCGTCTTGCGGTAGTTGCCCACCCGGTCGCCCTGACTGTCGATCAACTGCACGGCGTTGTAGATCCGCTGTTCGGCGCTACGCTCCGGATAGCCGTACAGAATCGCAATCCCGTACTGCCGGGCAATCTCTGCGATGCGCGTCGCAGCAGGTCCGTCCTGCGCTTGCGCCAGCTCGGCGCAGGCCTTGGCGCCGATGTTGTAGCCGGTCAGAAACATCTCCGGGCAGACCAGCACCTGCGCACCTTGCGCGGCCGCGGCCTGCGCCTGACGTTCCAGCCGAATCAGGTTGCCGCTGACGTCCCGTGGCAAGGGCTCGCATTGATACAACGCGACACGCATGGGGATTTCCTTTTGTCAGTCGGCCAGCGCAATCGGGCCGATGTCATTGAACACGTCGCCGGGGCCGGGGTTTTCGGCGTGAGTCTTGCCGCCAAAGTGATTCATGATGCCCCACACCGCATTCAGCGACGTCTGTACCGCGCCTTCCACCCAGGCA
Source organism: Pseudomonas sp. fls2-241-TYG-175 (assembly GCF_030209155.1). Taxonomy (NCBI): domain Bacteria; kingdom Pseudomonadati; phylum Pseudomonadota; class Gammaproteobacteria; order Pseudomonadales; family Pseudomonadaceae; genus Pseudomonas; species Pseudomonas sp. fls2-241-TYG-175. The sequence continues at coordinate 39,830 of NZ_JARVSO010000017.1, forward strand.
GGCGTCCAGGACACATCGTCACCGGCGATGAACATGCCGCGCTGTTCGGCGGGCATGTCCTGCTGCATGAAGTGGGCGTACATGCGCTGGTTATAGCGGTAATGGCCGGGCAGCGCACCCTTGAAAGCGCCGAGGAAGTGCGGATCGGCTTCCCAGGAAACGGTGATCGGGTCGCCAATGATGCGCGCCGCGATGTCGACCTTCGGGTAGATCTTCTTCAGGGCGTCCAGTGCCAGCTTCACGCGCTTGTCGATGGGCTGCGGCAGCATTTTCAGCGCGTCGCTCATCCACGAATACGACAGGCAGATCACCCCCGGCTTGTCGTCGCCGTTGTCGAAGAGGTAGGTGCCACGGGTCAGACGATCGGTGAGGGTCATGCTCATCAGGTCGCGGCCGGTTTCCGGGTCCTTGTCTTTCCAGAACGGGCGATCGACCATCACGAAAGTTTTCGACGACTGCATGTAGCGCGTGCGGTCCAACGCCATCCACATCTTTTGCGAGAACAGCGTTTCCTCGCATTCAATCTGGGTGGTCAGCAACCAGCTCTGGCAAGTGGTCAGCACAGCGGCGTACTGACGGGTATCGCCCCAATTGTCAGTCACCGTCAGGTTGCCGTCTTCGCTGCGGGCGATGCGCTTCACGCCAGGACGGGGAGCACCGCGGTGCAGGGACGACAGGCTGGTGCCTTTGGGCCAGTGCTCGCAGTGGTCGGGCACATGGCTCCACAGGCCGACCGGCACCTGCTGCACGCCGCCGACAATCAGGTGCTGGTGTTCATCGCAGTTGGTCATGACCACGCGGAAGATTTCCAGCATCGAATTGGGGAAGTCCGAGTCCCAGCCGCCGGTGCCGAAACCGACCTGGCCGAACACTTCGCGGTGGTAGAACGAGAGTTTGGCGAACGCTTTGGACGTCGCGACGAAGTCATAGAACGTGCGGTCGTCCCACAGCGGGACGAGCTTGTTCCACAGCTCCTTGAGGCGCGGCACATCGCGGTCGCGAATCGCCTGCTGGATGTCGGCAAACTGCGAGCCGCTTTCCAGCGCGTCAGCCCAAGCGTCGGCGACTTCCTGAAACAGCGCGGGCAAGTCCGACAGCATCTGCGCGTAATAGGTGGTGCCTTCCAGATCGATGACCGTACTGCCCGAGGCCGCCGTCAGCGGGTTGGGGAAGGGTCTGGACTCAAGGCCCAGTTTGTCGACGTAATGAAAGAAGGCTGTCGATGACACTGGAAAGCGCATGCCGCCCAGCTCGGCGACGATGCCCTTGGCACCTTCGAATTCCTGCGAGCGCAGTCGTCCGCCCATCTTGGACGCTTCGTAAACCACCGGTTTAAGGCCCATCTTCATCAGTTCGTAAGCCGCTACCAGCCCGGCGATACCGGCACCGATGATCGCCACTTCCGCGCCATGCTGTTCCTTGGGGATGCTGCCCAGACCTTTCGGGTGCTCGATCCACTCATCGAAGGCAAATGGAAAGTCGGGACCAAACATAGTGATCGGCTTCTTGCCGTTGGCGGGGTGACGGTTGTTTTTCATGACTGACCTTGGTGGGCAACGGCGAAAAACAACAGTCTAGATAAGCGCGCGCACGTTAATAAGGCGCAAAGTGTCGTCGATATGATGTTTGTTTGTGCAAAGTTACGAAGATGGACGTTATTTTGATTGGATTTATGTCATTTTGCTTAGGATCAGACCGGTTGGCCCCGGTCGATCTTGCTGCTGAGGATGATCGAGGTGGTGGTCTTTTCCACGCCATCCACGCTGCCGATCAGGTCCAGCAGTTCGTCCAGCTGCTCGGGTGAGTCGGTGCGCAGCCAGGCCACGTAATCGAACTCGCCACTGACCGCGCACAGCTGTTGCACCTGCGCCAGCGCACTCAGCCGACGCAGCACTTCCTTGCCCGAACGCGGTTGCACAGTGATGCCGACATACGCCTGCAAACCGCCATCGACCACACGCTGGCCGAGACGTACGCCGTAGCCGGTGATCACTTTGGTGCTCTCCAGACGGGCCAGACGCGACGTGACCGTGGTCCGCGCAATGCCGAGCTGGCGGGCCAGTGTCGCGACACTTTCGCGGGCATTGATCTGCAGGGCCGCGATCAGCTTGCGGTCGATTTCGTCCAGTATTGGCGGGTGGGAAGTGGACACTGCTATCTCCATCAAAAGAACTACAGGCTACTGACGAAACACTTTTTGCGGGAGGCCTCCCACAGCCGTAAGTTTGCAGTGAGTCGGCGTTGTATCAGAACTTCCAGCGTCTCGCAGTCTTTGCCAGACGCGCCTGCAGGCCGTCCAGGTTGTGCGCCAGTTGCTGAGTCATCAGTTGATAGCCCACCAACTCAGCGGGAACTTCGGGTTTCACAGGGTTCGCCTCCGAAGAGCGCGCCAGCCGGTCGGTCGCGCCGGTCTGTAGCGCTCGGGCCATGCCGATCAACTGACGACGGACCTGCCTGTACTCGGTATCCAGCGATGCCTTCAACGATTCTCCCGCTATCTGGTCCAGATTGGCCGGGCGAATGTTGGCGAGGATTTCCAGCGTGCTCAGGCACATGCGGAAGTGTCCCTGAATGGCGTCCAGCTCGACCATCGACATCTTCACTTCCTTGGACACCGACGGCAGCAGCGAGCGCAGTTGCAGCATCGTGCCATTGAGCTTGGCGGTGAGCTTCAAATGCTCATCGGCTGTCACCGGCTGGCCCTGCACGATCCGTCCGTAAACCTTGGCGCAATCACGCAGTCCGCTGGCCAGGTTGTAGCGCCACGAAAACACAGCGTACAGCGGCAGGGCAAAGGAGAACGCCAGCGCCAGGGCAATACCGATCAGGATATCCACGGTGCGCCATAGCCCGTCGCTGATCGGGTTGTAACCATGACCCGCAACGATGAACAGTGTGATGGCCGACAACAGCGCGGTGTAACCGCCCTTGCCGATAGCGTGATAGGCAAAGAAACCGCACAGCACCGACATGATCGCGTAGGTCAGCAGCGGTATCTCCAGATAGCCCTGCTGCACCACGACCATCAGGCCCAGCCCCGCCCCGATCAGGGTCCCGTAGGCGCGCTCGACCGACTTCTTGCCGATGTTGCCGTGGTGCTGCAGACCGCCAATCACGATCAGCATCGTTACCGACGCCCACTCGCCATGGGGCAGATTGAGCCCGGTGGTCAGCAGAATGGTCACCAGCAAACCCACCGAAATCCGTGCCGCGTGGATCAGTCGCGCATTCCGATAACGGCGATACGGATCCAGCAAGGGACGCAGAACAGGGCGAAGCCAGGAAGGTATGTAAGCAGAGCGCGAATTCGTCATGCGTTAAAAGACCGCGAGGGTAGGGAAGAAATCCCTGATTGGATGGCGATGACTGCCAGTAAGCCACATTTGATGATGCATGCGGCTGGTTTGTGGGTGATTGACGGTTTTGAGAGCATTACTTGTGCGGTGTGATCTAAGAGGCTTTCGGGCTGGGGCAGTAATTCTTTAACGGGAAGGCCAGTTGACGTGATAACGCGTACTGCGACCGCCGCCGGGCAGGCGGACGATGCAGTGCTTTGCCAGTAAATCACTAAGGTGGCGAGTGGCGGTCGCTTTTGAGACTTTGGTTACGGCTTGATACTGCGTTGCATTGATCCCCTGTTCAAAACCACGCTCGCCGCCATCGAGCAGGCGATTGAGTACTTTCACCTGTTCAGTGGATAAAGCATCAGCCTGATGCAGTTGCCAGAAGCGTGTTTTTGCCAGGACTCGCTCTATACGTGCCAGCGCATGTTCAACGCTTCGCAGAAAGGTGCGCAAAAACCACTCCAGCCAGTCGGTGATGTCGGTCGTGCTTTTCTGGCTGCGCTCCAGAATGTGGTAGTAACCCGAGCGGTCTTCCAGAATGCTGGCTGACATGGCGTGCAGGCGCACCGTCTGCTGCTCGCCCTGAGCCAGAGCCAGGTCCGTGAGTGCACGGGTCAGACGACCGTTGCCGTCGTCGAATGGATGCAGCGTGACAAACCAGAAGTGCGCGATGCCTGCCCGAACCAGCGGGTCAAGGTGTGCATCGTTCCGGCTGGCAGCAAACCAGTCCAGGAAGTCATTCAGCTGCGGTTCGAGCCGGGAACGTGGCGGGGCTTCGAAATGCACAGTGGGCCGATCAAGGCGACCGGATACGACCTGCATGGGCTCATTACCGCGCAGTTGGCCTGCCTGAACCTGATGAGAGGCAAGCGTTTCCTGAGTTGGAAACAGCCAGCGATGCCATGTAAACAGACGTTGGAGCGTGAGCGGCTGAGCGTTGGCCTGCGTGACATCCAGCATCAGTTCCGCCAGGCCTTCACTGCGAGGACTGCGCTTGCCATCATCGTCCAGACCCAGGCGACGCGCCAGTGACGATCTGACGGATCCGACGTTCAACTGCTCACCTTCAATCGCAGAGGACGTGATGATGTTTTGCAGCAACGTGTCCAGAGTGTCCTGAAGGGCCGTATCGTCGTTGGCAACACGGCTCATGCCCAGCAAGCGGCCTTGCGCTTGGGTGCATTCGCGCAGCAGGGCTGCAAGACGGTCACCGTTCCAGGTGAATGCAGGCCATTGCGGTTGTTGCCAGATCCAGAGATGTTCAGACATGAGAGGAGCGCTCTGAGCCGAGCCGAATAGAAGGTCTAATCGGCTCATCAAGTGAGCCGATTGTGCGGGCTATTCGGCTCATCGTCCAGTTCAGCGTCATATCTGCCTGTTCATTGCGCTTTTTTTTGGCGGACCGCTTTCCTGTGTGCTCCAAGGGGTTACGACACACCTGAACAAGACGCTTTGTTTCATGAATCGGGCATGTTCGGGTGCCTATACTGCGAGTCCTCCAGGCTTACCGGATTGCTGCAATGCTGGCTTCTCGCACGCTGTGGTTGTTGATGCTGAGCGTCCTGCTGTTCTTCTTTGCACTGGGTAATCATCAATTGCAGAGCTCGACGGAGCCGCGCGTGGCGGGTATCGCCATGGAGATGCAGTTGACAGACAACTGGGTCACGCCGACCTTGAGCCGACAGCCGTTTCTGGAGAAGCCGCCACTGAGTGTCTGGCTCGATGCCAGCGCGATCCGGTTGTTCGGTGCCACGCCCTGGGCGGTGCGGCTGGCCTCGGCGTTCGCCGGGTTGTTCAGCGTGCTGTTGCTCTACGCGATGCTCAAGCGTATGGCGCGTCCGGTGCCCATCGCCTGGCTGGCCGCCTTCATGCTGGCAACGCTGGCCAGCTTCTGGGGCAATTCGCGTCAGGTCGGCGAAGACGCACTATTGGCGCTGGGCGTGACCATGGCTTTGCTGATGTATGTCTATTCGGTCAATCGCGCGCCTTCCGACAATCGAGCATGGCCGTGGTGGTTGTTCACGTTGGGCATCGCCATCTCGACGTTGAGCAAGGGCGTGCTGGGACTTGCGTTGCCGGGCGTGGTGATTTTCGCCTGGCTGCTTTGCGAAACGGTGCAACAACGACGGCTGATTCTGGCCGACTGGCTACGTCCGGCAGCATTCACTTTGTTGGGGTTGATACCGCTGATGGTCTGGCTGTATTTCCTGTACGGGCAGGGCGGCGTGCAATCACTCAAGGATGTGCTGTGGACCAACAGCGTCGGTCGCTTCGACGGTTCATTCCGGGAGGCTGGACACTATGAGCCTTTCTATTACTACCTCGCCAAACTGCCTGAAGCGTTCATGCCCTGGAACCTTCTGGTGTATCTGGGGCTTTGGCACTTTCGCAAACAACTGCTCGCCAACCGGTATCTGCTGTTCTTCAGCCTCTGGCTGGCTGCGCAGTTCCTGCTACTGACGCTGGCGTCCAGCAAGCGCATGGTCTACCTGATGTCAGCGGCGCCCGCGGCCGCAGTGATTGCAGCAGAGTACGCGGCGGTGCTGGGTGAACGGCTCAAGGCGCATTCCCGAAACTCGGCGATTGCAGCATTTGCAGTACGCCATCAACGCGCGCTGATGACAGCAGGCATCGCGCTGACCGTCGCGGCCTACCTGTCGGCGGCGGTGTGGCTGATGCCTCGGGAAGACCGGCATTTCTCGTTCGTGCCGCTGGCCACGACTGTTCAGGCACTGCAGGCTCAGGGGCATCAAGTGGCTCTGTTTCAGCCCAGCGAGCGGTTGTCGGGGGCCAGCGCGTTTTACGTGCACACCGTGCTGGATGCCTACGACAGCGACGCAAGCGTCACCCGTTTCCTGATGAGCGATCCGCGTAACGTGGCGATCATGGAGCGCACGAGCGAACCTGTGCCGCCGCTCAAAGCCATCCAGCACGTAAAGGTCGGAAGTCGCAGCTACTATTTCGTCAGCTACGACCGCTCCACGCCCGGCAGTTGAGATCAGATCGTCTGGCGATTGACGACCGGTTGCACCGCTACCCATTGCTTCTGCGGAATCGGCAGCTCGCACGACTCGCCACGGCCGATGGGGAAATAATGGAAGCCGCTTTTTGACAGGCGTTCGGTGTCGTACAGGTTGCGTCCGTCGAAGATCACCGGGGCGCCGAGCCGTTGCTGTATCAGGTCGAAATCGGGCGCCTTGAACTGCTGCCACTCGGTGCAGATGATCAGGGCGTCGGCGTCGTCCAGAGTGGATTCCGGCGTACCCATCAGCACCAGATCCTTGCGATAGCCGTAGATCCGCTGGGTTTCCTGCATGGCCTCGGGGTCGAACGCGCGCACGGTTGCCCCCGCTGCCCACAAGGCTTCCATCAACACTCTGCTGGGCGCATCGCGCATGTCGTCGGTATTGGGCTTGAACGCCAGGCCCCACAAGGCGAAGGTCTTGCCGCGCAGATCACCTTTGTAGAACGCGTTGACCCGCTCGAACAGCTTGTTCTTCTGCCGCTCGTTGATGGCCTCGACGACCGACAGCAGGTCGTTGGAGCAATGGGCCTCGCGGGCGCTGTGGATCAGCGCGCGGATGTCCTTGCCAAAGCATGAGCCGCCGTAGCCGCAGCCGGGATAGATGAAGTCGTAACCGATGCGTGAGTCGGCACCGATGCCCAGTCGGACCGCTTCGACATCCGCGCCCAGGTGCTCGGCCAGTTCAGCGATCTGGTTGATGAAGCTGATCTTGGTCGCCAGCATGCAGTTGGCCGCGTATTTGGTGAGTTCGGCGCTGCGCAGGTCCATGAACATGATGCGGTCATGATTGCGGTTGAACGGTGCATACAGCTCGCGCATGACTTTTCTGACCGCTTCGCTTTCGCAGCCGATGACGATACGGTCCGGACGGCGGCAATCCTTCACCGCAGATCCTTCCTTGAGAAATTCGGGGTTGGAAACGATATCGAACTGCAGCAGGCGTCCGGCCTGACGCAAGGCCTTGTCGATGTGCGCTCGCAGCGCATCGCCGCTGCCCACCGGTACCGTGGATTTTTCCACGATGATCAGCGGCTTGCTGCGGTGCCGGGCAATGCTCTCGCCCACGGCGAAGAAGCTGCGCATGTCCGCCGACCCATCCTCGCAGGACGGCGTGCCGACGGCGATGAACAGCACCTCGGCATGTTCGACGGCCATCTGCTCGTCACTGGTGAAAACCAGCCGGTTATGGTCCAGGTTTTCCCGTACCAGATTGGCAAGGCCGGGTTCGAAGATGTGCACCTGTCCCTGGCTCAGTTGTTCGACCTTGGCCTTATCGATGTCCATGCACACGACGTCGTGGCCGACTTCGGCAAGCACGGCTGCTTGTACCAGACCTACATATCCGCTACCGAAAACGCTGATTTTCATGGGAAGAACCCTGAAGAGAGATGCGAGAGACGCGCCGAAGGTTGATGCTCAGAACCCCCATCACGATGAGGATGACACCCACAGTTTTCGAAACTGTGAACGTCTCGTGGAAAAACGGCAGGCCAGCGGCCAGTACGTACACCAGCCCGTAGCTGATGCTCAGCAAGGAGTAGGCGCGGCTCAGGGAAAGGCTGCGCAGGGCCAGCAGCCACAACAGCATCGACAGGGCGTAGGCGCCGATTGCGACGCCGATGACGGCCAGGGCCTTGAAATCGATTGAGGCGACAGCCGGGTATTCGAGCAACTGTGTGGGCGAGGGCAGACGGCTCATGCTCCAGCGCATGCCCAGTTGCGCGAGGCTGACCAGCGCCACACTGCCAAGCGCCAGCGTCACGCCGGGGCGGCTCATGCCTGACGTCCCAACAGAACGACGCCCGCCAGAATCAGCGCCACGCCCAGCCAATGCCGACGGTCGACCGGCTCATTGAACAGGTAACGTCCGGTCAGGGTGATCAGTACGAAATTCAGGCCCAGCATGGGATATGCGACGCCGACGTCCAGGCGCTGCAACACCATCAGCCAGACCAGCAACCCCAGGCCCAGACACGCCATCGCGAGCCACAGCCAGGCCGAACGCGCGGCGGCCAACAGCCCTGGGAAATGACCGCGCCAGCCCTCCACTGCAAGCTTCTGTGCGATCTGGCCCAGGCAGGTCAGCGCACACGCGGTGAGCAGCAAAAGCCAGGTCATGATTCCGACTGCCCGTAGATCACGATGACCAGATCGCCTTCTTCGTAACGCTTGCCGCCTTTGGGCAGCGCACCGAGTTCGCGCAGTTCCTCTTTGCCGTCGCCGCGCATGATCACCGCGACCTGGCCCTTGTGCCGGGCTTCGGTCATCCAGGTATCAATGTCTTTCAGATCGACTTTCCGCTGACGGGCATCCGGATAGTCGAGGCCGTATTTCAATTCGCCCACGGTGTTGAAGAAGGCAATGTCCGAGCGCTTCAATCGCCAGGCCAGCGCTGAGGCCGCCCCCAGGTCGTTGCTCAACAGCGATTGGCTGGCCGCCAACGCAGAGAAATGCCGGGCCACGAACTGGTCGGGCGTCTTGTCATAAACCAGGGTGTACGGCAGCGCTGCGGGCAGCAGCGCCACCAGCAGCAGACTGCCTGCCGCCGGCATCGCCCAGGCCGACAGAGGACGCAGAGCTTGCAGCACATTGGTCAGCATCCAGACCGTCAGCACACCGATGGCCAGCAGCAGATGGATGGGTTCGTGGTCGTAGAACGGGTTCTTCCATTGCAGGTACAACAACACCAGCAAACCGACGAGCGCGACGATGGCATTGAACCCGCCATTGAGGCGTAGCGCTGTGACCTGGCCGTGATTGAGCCGTTCGACCAGCGCGTTTGCCATCAGCAAGGCCAGTGGCAACAGGCAGGGCAGAATGTAGGTCGGCAGCTTGCCCCGGCTCAGGCTCAGAAACGCCAACGGCAGCAGCGTCCACATCAGCAGGAAACCGATAGCGGGTTGGCGCCGTTGCTGCCACGCCTGTTTGAACGTTACGGGCAACAACAGCGCCCAGGGCAGGCTGGCGGCAATTAGTGTCGGCAGATAGAACCACACGGGCTGGGCGTGCTGCGCGTCTTCACCGGCGAAACGACGCACGTGCTCGTGCCAGAAGAAAAAGCGCCAGTAATCGGGCTCCTGAGCGTGGACCGCCAGCACCCAAGGCAGGCACACACCTATGGCGACGATGACCGCGAGCAACCCGTAACGGATCAACTCGACAAAACGTTTCTGCCACAGCATGTAGGGCACAGTGATCAGCACTGGCAACGCCCAGGCCAGAAAACCCTTGGTCATGAAGCCCATGCCGCAGGCGAGCCCCAGTACCGTCCACGCGACCAGCCGCGAATGGCCGCTGCTGTGGACGGCGTACCAGAACGCGACCAGTGACAGGTTGACCCACAAGGTGAATTGCGGGTCGAGGTTGCAATAACCGGCCTGGCCTGCAACGAAGCCGAAGCTCATGAACAGCAACGCGCTGGCAAAGCTTTTGCGCGGCTCGTTCCATATCCGGGCAGCGATCAGGTAAGCCAGCAGGGCGCTCAGGCCAGTGCTCAGCGCCGAGGCGATCCGCACGCCAAACAGATTCTCGCCGAACAGCGCCTGGCCAGCGGCGATCAACCAGTAACCGGCTGCAGGCTTTTCGAAGTACCGCACACCCATGAAATACGGCGCGGTCCATTGCCCGCTGTGGAGCATTTCCTGACTGATCTGCGCGTAGCGCGTCTCGTCCGGAATCCACAGCCCGTGTGAGCCGAGCGGCAGCAGATAGGCGACCACGAACGCCAGCAACAGCAGTGCAATGTCGCGAGTGCGGCTTGCGGTCATTGCTGCACCCCGAGCCAGCCTTCGCGTCCCGCAAGCGTGCCGCGCACCACTTGACCTGCTGGCAGGTGCTCAAGGTCGTCCGGCAACAGGTTGCCCAGTGGCTGGAAGCGGATGCCCTGAGCATTTGCCAGTGCCAGCAATTGCCTGAAGTCGTCAGCCATGACGATGCCTTCTACTTCGGCGTGCAAGGTATACACATTCAGTTGGTCAGGCTTGAAGCGTCTGAGAATGAAACGGTTGAACGCATGCGCCTCCAGGTGCGGGCCGACCACCTCGTCAAAGGTCGGCATGTCCACCGGAATCTGTGGGGCGCCTGGCGTGCCATCAGTCAGGGTCGGACGAAATATCGAGTGCCCCCTGCAGTCGCTGTTGTAGCGAAATCCGAACGATTGCTTGGCCTGCACCACACGTTCATCGGCACGCCAGCCAGCCGCTGCCGAACAGGTCACCGGCTCGCCCAGAATGTCGCTCAGGCAATCGACACCCCGGCGCATCTGCGCGTGCAGCCGCGCCGGGTTCCAGTGCCCGGCATTGGCTTGCCAGCCATGATGGTCCCAGGCGTGCAGGCCGACTTCATGGCCTGCGTCCAGAGCGCGGCGCATCAACGGGCCGAGGTCTCGACCGATGGGTTTGCCCGGCCAGGCGGTGCCTGCCAGCAGGATGTCCCAGCCATAAAGACTGGCGGCTCTGGAGCGAAGCATTTTCCACAGGAATTGCGGCCGGATCAGCCGCCACACATGGCGGCCCATATTGTCCGGGCCGACGCTGAAAAAGAACGTCGCCTTGACCTGCGCCTCTTCCAGCATGTCCAGCAAACGCGGCACGCCTTCACGGGTGCCACGATAGGTGTCGACGTCGATTCTCAGGCCTGCCTGCATCAGCGCTGATCCGCTTTTTCAGCCATGGCTTCGCGCAGAAAGAAATCCAGCGTCTTGCCGATGGTTTCGCTCAGCTCGATGGTGGGCGTCCAGTCCAGCAGCCGTTTGGCGTTATCCACGCAGGGCTTGCGGTGGCTGACGTCCTGATAGCCCTTGCCATAGAAGGATTGGCTTTCCACTTCACGAAACCCCGCGAACGGCGGGAAGTTGGAGCGCAACGGGTGCGCTTCGAACTGGCGCAGCAGCTCTTCGCCCAATTGGCGGATGCTGGCTTCGTTGTCCGGGTTGCCGATGTTGATGATTTGCCCGTTGCAGCGCTCACCACGGTTTTCGATGATGCGCGCCAGGGCTTCGATGCCATCGACCACGTCCGTAAAGCAGCGCTTCTGCGCGCCGCCGTCCACCAGACGGATCGGTGTGCCTTCCACCAGATGCAGGATCAACTGAGTGATGGCGCGCGAGCTGCCGATGCGTGCCGAGTCCAGACGGTCCAGACGCGGGCCCATCCAGTTGAACGGGCGGAACAGCGTGAACTGCAGACCTTTCTGGCCGTAGGCCCAGATCACCCGGTCCAGCAACTGCTTGGACACCGAATAGATCCAGCGCTGCTTGTTGATCGGACCGACCACCAGGTTCGACGTGTCCTCGCTGAAACTGGCGTCTTGGCACATGCCGTACACCTCGGAGGTGGACGGGAAAATCACTCGCTTGTTGTACTTCACGCAGTAGCGAACGATCTTCAGGTTTTCTTCGAAATCAAGCTCGAACACCCGCAGCGGATTACGCGTGTATTCGATGGGCGTCGCAATCGCCACCAGCGGCAGAACCACGTCGCACTTCTTGATGTGGTACTCGATCCACTCCGTGTGGATGCTGATGTCGCCTTCGATGAAGTGAAAGTTGGGCTTGGTGCGCAGACGTTCGATGGCGTCCGAGCCGATGTCCATGCCATAGATTTCGTAGCGGTCATCCTGCAGCAAACGCTCTGACAGGTGATTACCGATAAAGCCGTTGACGCCCAGAATCAGCACACGGGTGCGGCGCGGCGGACGGCTCTGGTTCTGGCCCTGTAGACGTGAGCCCTGGACCAGCCCGAACTCGCGGGCCAGTTGCACGCCACTCAGGTAGAGGCCGTCATCGCCGCGCTGACCTGCACCGATCACCAGCGCGCCCTCGCCACAGGCAATGCGCAGCGGGTCGCAGTCGATCACCGTGCCGGGTGCCAGTCCATGGTCGGCCTCTTCCACGCGGGCGCTCCAGACGATCAGTTTGTGCTCGCCCACCGGGCAGAAAGCGCCGGGGTAGGGCTGGGTCACGGCGCGGATCAGGTTGTTCAGTTGCGCAGCGGGGCGTGCCCAGTCGATCAGCCCGTCGGCCGGCGTGCGACGGCCGAAGTAGGTCGCCTGGGATTCGTCCTGTGGCGTGCCGGGCAATCTGCCCCGCGCCAGTAGCGGCAGCGCGTCGGAGAGCAGATTGGCGGCGGCCTTACGCAGTTTTCCGTGCAAGGTCAGCGCCGTGTCCAGTGCGCTTATCGGCACGCGTTGCTGCGCCATGATGGGGCCAGCGTCCGCACGTTTGACCATCTGGTGCAGGGTCACGCCAGTTTCGCGTTCGCCGTTGACCAGCACCCAGTTGGCCGGTGCCCGGCCGCGATAGCGCGGCAGCAGCGACCCGTGCAGGTTGAAGGCACCTTTCCTGGCGCAGGCCAGCAAGGGCTCGCTGAGCAGTTGGCGGTAGTAGAAGGAAAAGATGAAGTCCGGGTCCAGCTTGCCGACGCGCTCGATCCACAGCGGATGGTTCGGGTCTTCGGGGGCGTGCACCGGGATGTCATGCTGCGCGCACAGTTGAGCGACCGAGCCGAAGAAGGTTTTTTCACTGGGGTCATCGGCGTGGGTGAACACGGCAGCGATGTGATAGCCGCTCTCCAGCAACGCCTGCAGCCCGACACAGCCAATATCGTGGTAAGCGAAAACGACAGCTTTAATGCTCATGGCGCAACCTTGTTCAGATAAGGAGAGGCGGAGGAATCCACACGGTCGGTCGTCGTCTCGGTTGAGCTGCGCACGACCTTTTCAATGAAGAAGCGCGGCCGGGCCCGCACATCGCTGTACATGCGGCCCAGGTATTCACCCAGCAGGCCCATGCCGATGAACTGCCCGCCGGTGAATACGAACAGCACAGCGAACAGCACGAAGGTGCCGTTCTCGGCCCATGGCGCGCCGAAGATCAGCCGCAGCACGATGAGCATCACGGCGAACAGAAGGCCCAGAAACGCCATGCTGAAACCGACAATGCTCAGCAGTCGCAAGGGTGTGGTGGTCATGCAGGTGATCAGGTCGAACATCAGGTTGATCAGCCGCATGGGGCTGTATTTCGAATCGCCGTGCTCGCGTTCGGCGTGCTCGACCAGCACTTCGGTGGTGTGCCGGGCGAAGCTGTTGGCCAGGATCGGAATGAAGGTGCTGCGTTCACGGCAGGCCAGCATCGCGTCGACGATGGTGCGTCGGTAGACACGCAGCATGCAGCCGTAGTCGCTCATCGCCACGCCGGTCGAGCGCTGTACAGCGAGGTTGATCAGCCTTGAAGGCCAGCGGCGCCAGGCCGAATCCTGACGGTTGTTGCGCACGGTGCCGACCACGTCGTAGCCCTGTTCGGCCAGCGCGATGAGGCGCGGTATCTCTTCCGGCGGGTTCTGCAGGTCGGCGTCGAGGGTGACGATCACGTCGCCTTTGCACTGTTCGAAACCGGCCATGATCGCCGCGTGCTGGCCGTAGTTGCGGTTCAGGATCACCGCGACCACCCGGCTTCCGTCACGCTCGGCCGCCTGCTGCAGAATCTCGGCGGACTGGTCGCGACTGCCATCGTCGACCAGTACGATTTCATAGTCATGGCGCAGCCGTGCGCACGCTGCTTCGGTGCGTCGCAGCAATTCGGGCAGGCTTTGCTGTTCGTTGTAGACCGGGATGACGATCGACACGCAGTGGACAGGATAGGGTTTCAAGGGCGGGCTTCCACGATTGATTCAATGGCGTCCACGACCCGCTCGACATCGTCCAGGGTCATGTCGGGAAACAGCGGGATAGAACAGAGGCGCGACGAATTCCACTCGGTGTCCGGCAGATGAACGTCGGGGAAGCGCTGGCGGTAATAGCGGTGCAGGTGAGTGGCGATGAAATGAATGCCGCTGCCGATGTTGTGCGCCTGCAGCGCTTTCATGAACGCATCGCGGTCCAGGCCGCAGCGCTCGGCGTCGATACGCAGAATGAACAGGTGCCAGGCATGACGCTGCGCGTAGCCGGGTTGCGCCAGTGGCAAAACGGCGCTGCTGGCCAGCCTTTCGAGGTAGCGATTGGCGAGCATCTGGCGCTTGGCATTGATCGCATTCAGGCGCTGCAACTGCACCAGGGCAATACTGGCGTTGAGGTCTGCCAGGTTGTATTTGAAACCGGGCTCGATGACCTCGGCCTGCGGCTTGCGCCCCAGTGTCAGGCGGTCATAGGCATCGACACCCAGTCCGTGGAATTTCAACTGGCGCACATGGGTTGCCAGCGCGTCGTCATCGGTGACGAGCATCGCGCCCTCGGCACAGGTCATGTTCTTGATGGCGTGAAAAGAGAAGATGGCCGTACCGCGTGTGCCGACCGGACGCCCTTTGTATTCAGTGCCAGCCGCATGGGCAGCGTCTTCGATAAGCGCGAGGCCATACCGGTTGGCGAGCGCATAGAGGGGGTCGAGATCAAGTGCGGCGCCCGCGTAATGCACCGGAATGATGGCTTTGGTCCGCGGCGTGATGGCCTGTTCGACGTGTGCGGCATCAACCATCAGCGTGTGGCGATCCACATCGACGAACACAGGGGTCGCGCCCAGCAGGCAAATCATGTTCGCGGTGGAAACCCAGGTCTGGGACGGGGTGATCACTTCGTCGCCAGGACCGACGCCTAGAGCCAGCAGCGTGAGGTGCATGGCCCCTGTCGCTGATGACAGCGCAATGGCATGCAGCGCCCCGACACGCTCGGCGAACTGCTCTTCGAGCTTCTGGCATTCCGGCCCGGTGGTGATCCAGCCCGACTTCAATACGCGCGTCACTGCCGCAATCTCTTCATCGCCCACAGACGGACGTGAAAATGGAAGAAAAGCCTGATTCATCACTATGTTTTCCACGCGGGCCAATAACGTTAAGTGTGTGCTTCGCTACGTGCGCACTGCGCCGCAGTCGCTGCGCGACTCGGGGTTAAATGTAATAAGCGTTGTAATTAACGTCTGTTATCGGTCTATAAATAAAAGTTAATGGAGCGTCTGTTTTTTGAACCCGTGGCGGTGTTGGACATAACGTCTTCATCATCGATGTGACGGCCGGTTTCGCGGGGTAGGGCAGCAGTTGTCGAGGATGCTCCGGCCTTGTCGGGCACCATTGTTGATCCAAATGACGGGCGCCGTGCTGAAAACTCGACGCCGTTAAGTCGGGCGACAGCTTTCTCACGGATTGGTGAATTATTTAATTTGAATTCATTTATTTGTCTTGGGAATATTTTAAGCTGGGGAAGGTGTGGGTATGTTTTCTGAACGGCTGCTTGATCATTCGAAGTTTGAAGGTTGTTTAAAACCTGATTTGTTTTAAGCGTCTGTTCAGGACATGTATTTTTTGTTGTGCACCGCTTCAAGTGCCCTCAAGCGGGTTTGCATATCTGCGTCGCTTTTGACCGGCAAGGCGACAGGAAGCGTTTGGCAGGCTCCCGCATTCGTCCTGTGAAGTGTTATTTTGAGGATGTTTCTGATCGTCTGATCAGCTATTTCCCACACACTCTTCGCAAAGGAATGCCCTTAGCAATGAACCTTTCACTCAAGCATCTGGCCACCACCACCCTGATGCTCGCCAGCCTTACAGCCGTCGCCCCCTCCGCGCTGGCCAACATCACGCCGCAACAAAGCGCCGCCATTCTGAAAACATTCAATGAAAAGTCGGCGACTGATTTCAGACAGTTTCTGGGGAGTGTCGCGAAGAGCGATCTGGCCAAAACCGCCGATCTCGAACCCGCGATCAGTGCCTTTCTCGACGACAAGACTCTGACCGCCGAGCAGCAGAACGAAATCCATCGGCTGCTGGGCATTTACGCCCGTGTGAAGTACGGCAGTGCTGCGAATGAAACCCTGCGTGAACTGGTCGCCATTCCGACCTTCGCCGTGGAAGGCGTCGCCCAGCACGACAACCCCGAGTTCATCAAGATCGCCGAGAAGCTCAAGACGCTCGCCGAGTCGTTCAATCTCAAATTCCGCAACATCGACAACCGCGTCTATGAAGTCTCGCTCGAAGGCTCCAGCGAGGAAGTCGTCGGTATTCATGCCCACGCTGACGTGGTGCCGGTGACGCCTGCGAACTGGGTGCTGCCGGACGGTACCAAACTCGACCCGTTCAAGGTCACGTTGATTGGCGACCGCATGTACGGTCGTGGCACCGAGGATGACAAGAACGGCATCGTGGTCGCGATGTACGCCATGAAAGTCATCAAGGAAGAAAAGCTGCCGCTGGCTCGAAACTTCAAACTGCTGATCGACACCACCGAAGAGACCTCCGGCGACGCGATTCCGTACTACTTCGAGCGCAACCCGACGCCGAACTACAACCTGGCGCTGGACGGCGGTTACCCGGTGGTGATCGCCGAGAAAGGTTACGGCACGGTGATGGCGAACTTCCCCGTGCGTAAAGGTGAGGGCAAGGGTGCCGAGATCACCTCCTTGACCGGCGGCGCGGCGACCAATCAGATTCCATCGAAATCGGTCGCTACGCTGGTGACGGACAAACCCGCAGAACTGGCCGCTGAGCTGCAAAAGGCGGGTGCCGAGTACGCGAAGCGCAACGGTGGCGACTTCCAGGTGGACGCGGCGGTCGAGGGCAAGGACGTGAAGCTGACCGTGACCGGCGTATCGGCCCACTCGTCCGATCCTGCATCGGGCGTCAACCCGGTGGCCCGAATGCTCGACTTCATCAACAGCCTCGACGGCAAGGTTGAGTTGAAACACAACCACATCACTGATGCGGCCCAATACGCGGCTGACAACTGGGGTCTGGATTATCTGGGCAGCAAACTGGGTGTCGGTTTCTCGGACGAGTTCATGGGCCCGCTGACTGCTTCCCTGACCTTCGTGGGGATGGATGCGAAGACCTTCAAACTCGCGGTGAACCTGCGCGTGCCGAAAGGCAAGTCGCCTGAGAAACTCAAGGCCGAGATCGCCGAAAAGCTGACGGCATGGAGCAAGCAGAGCAAGATTGCGCCTGCGTTCGATTACTCCATCGCCGAGCCGATGTACCGCAACCCTGAGGGTGAATGGGTCAAGGCACTGCTGGCCGTCTCTACCGAAAACCTGGGCATGCCTCACACGTTCGGCACTTCGGCGGGCGCTACTTCGGTCCATAACTTGCCCAATGGTGTGCAGTTCGGCTTGGCCATGCCCGAAGCCAAATACACCGGGCACACCGACAGCGAGTTCAAGACCACCGAGCAGTTTTTGCTCGACCTGCAGATCGTGACGGAAATGATGGGGCGTATCGGGCAGTTGCCGAAGCTTTGATCTGAAGGCCTGACCCGGCGTGAACAGGACGCTCTGCAGCGCATTCGAGAGCGGACGCAGAGCGTCCTGAGCGGCATTCCCACGCGGAGCGTAGGAACGATCATCACTCGACACCGATCGTGCCCATCGCTCCGCGTCCCATTTGGTCGCCACGCACTGATTGACGCCTCATACCCTGCCCGGCATATTAGCGCTCGTTTGTGATCGTTAATGCTCGTTTATGCAGGTTCAGATTGTCATGACTCCTACCCACGAAACCTTCCCCGGCGAACGCCAGCAGTTGATCAGTGAACGCCTGGCCCGGTACGGCCGGGTGATTGCGGCTGATCTGGCCAGCGAGTTCAATGTCTCTGAGCACTCGATCCGCCGCGACCTCAGTGCGCTGGCTGCCTCGGGTGTATGCAAGCGCGTCTACGGCGGCGCTATTCTGTTGCGCAGCGCTGAAGGCCCCATGGCCGCGCGCGTGCAGCAGGACACCACACGCAAGGACAGCCTCGGGCAGGCCGCTGCTTCCCTGCTGAGCGACGGACAGCACGTCTTCATTGACGCCGGTTCCACCAACTTCGCCATCGCCAGCGCCATCGCCCCCCAGCTTCACCTGACGCTCACCACCAACTCACCGTTGATTGCCGTGCAGCTGATGACACTGCCCAACGCCGAAGTGATTCTGCTCGGTGGGCGTCTGAATCCGACGGCGGGAGGTGTGATCGGCCTGACGGCGGTCCAGCAACTACGTCAGTTCAGCTTTGACCTGTGCTTTCTCGGCGCCTGCGCGCTGGACCCGGACAACGGCGTCACGGCATTCGGGCTGGAAGACGCCGAGTTCAAGCGCGCCGTCGTCGCAGCGAGCGGCCAGATTGTGGTGGCCGTGACCAACGAAAAGCTGTCCAGCGTCGCTCATTACCAAGTGGCCCAGTGCGAAGACGTGTCGGCGCTGGTGGTCGAGCAGGACGCGCCACGCGAGCGGCTCGACCCGTTTCTGGGCAGGATTGCCAACGTCGTGACCGCAGCCTGAGCGGAAAACTCACGTATGTCGCGCTTGCCCATTGTCTGGCGCGCCATTTACGTCTAGTTTGCTCCATAATTAGTATGACTATTAATCGCACCCTCTAATAAGTACAAGAATCAGGAGTCACCGATGCAACCCATTCGTCTCGGTCTGGTGGGCTACGGCAAGATCGCTCAGGACCAGCATGTTCCCGCGATTCTCGCCAATCCCGCCTTCGCGCTGGTGTCCGTCGCCACCCAGGGTCAGCCTTGCGCTGGCGTGCAGAACTTCAAATCCCTGACCGAGCTGCTCGAAAACGGGCCGCAGGTCGATGCCATCGCGTTCTGTACACCTCCTCAAGGTCGATTCGCCCTGGTGCAGCAAGCCATTGCCGCTGGTAAACACGTGCTGGTCGAAAAACCGCCGTGCGCCACGTTGGGCGAAGCCATGGAGCTGGTGAATCAGGTACACGTACAGGGCGTTACCGGCCTGTTCGCCTGGCATTCGCGTTACGCGCCCGGCATCGAAGCCGCCCGCGACTGGCTCGCGACGCGCACTCTGGAAAGCGTGAAAATCGAGTGGAAGGAAGACGTCCGCAAATGGCACCCCGGCCAGACCTGGATCTGGCAGCCTGGTGGTCTTGGCGTCTTCGATCCGGGCATCAATGCCCTATCGATCGTGACCCACCTGCTACCGCTGCAACTGTTCGTTGAGTCTGCCGAACTGCGCGTCCCCGACAACTGCCAGTCGCCCATCGCCGCTGACATCAAAATGTCCGACGCCCGCCACCTCGACCTTCGCGCCGAATTCGATTTCGACCACGGTCAGAACGAACTGTGGAGCATCGAAATCCGCTGCGCAGAAGGCGTCCTTCGGCTGGACAATGGCGGCGCAATGTTGAGCATCGATGGCGTGCGCCAGACGGTTTCGGAAGAGGGTGAGTACACCGTGGTCTACCGGCATTTTCAGCAGTTGATTGGCGACAGGAAGAGCGACCTGGACCTGCAGCCATTGCGGCTGGTGGCGGACAGCTTTTTCGTGGGCAGTCGGGTGCTGGTTGCGCCGTTTTACGATTGATGGTTGGGGCGTTCTTCGTGTTCTGAAGTCATCTTCAGAGACGGCATGGTGTCTTGCTGCAAACCGCCTCCCACGGTCCGGTGTTTGCCGCGCGACAGCGCTATGTCGAAGACGTGGTGGCGCCTCCCACAGACGCCGGGGCCGTTCAGCAGGTTCGGTTTCCTGACGCCCGGCCCTATCGGTGCAGTATCGCTTGATGGATTTCCTGCAACGGCATGATGCGTTGCGCGGCGTTGAGTTTGATGGCTTCCTTGGGCATGCCGAACACGACGCAGCTCGCTTCATCCTGAGCGACGGTCGAGCTGCCGGCGTCAAGCATTTCCTTGAGGCCGCGTGCGCCGTCGTCGCCCATGCCGGTCATGATGATTCCGGTGGCGTTCTTGCCCGCGAATTTGGCCACTGAACGAAACAGCACATCCACCGAAGGCCGATGCCGGTTGACCAGCGGGCCGTCGATGACCTGAGCGTGATAGTAGGCGCCGCTGCGGGTCACCATCATGTGTTTGCCACCGGGAGCGATCAGCGCGAGACCGGGCAGAATACGGTCGTTGTTCTTTGCCTCGCGAACTTCTATCTGGCACAGGTCGTTGAGGCGGGCTGCGAACGAGGCGGTGAATTTCTCCGGCATGTGTTGCACGATGACCATGCCGGGACACACCCGAGGCAAGGACGTCAGCACAGCCTCCAGCGCCTGGGTTCCCCCGGTCGAGGTGCCAATGGCGACAATCCGTTCGGTCGTCTGGGCCATGGCGTGTCCGTTGGCAGCGGGCAGGATGGCATCTGCAGTGAGCTTGCTGGCGGGCGCCAGGACCGGAACCGCAGCGCGCTTTCCCAGATTCCTGACATTGGAGTTGGCTGCCGCACGGATCGCTGTCACCAACTCTGCTGCCGACTCGATGAGAAAGTTCTTCAGGCCCGTGGTGGGTTTGGTGATGATTTCCACCGCTCCGGCGGACAATGCCTGCAGCGAGGTCTCTGCGCCTTTCTGCGTCAACGACGAGCAGATCACCACCGGCGTCGGGCGCTCGCTCATGATCTTCTTGAGAAAGGTGATGCCGTCCATGCGCGGCATCTCCACGTCCAGCACGATAACGTCCGGCCATTCCCGGGCCAGCTTGTCCATTGCGAAAATCGGGTCCGAAGCGGCGCCCATCACATGCATGTCGGGGGTGTCGTTGAGGATCGCCAGCAGTACCTGACGAACCACGGCCGAATCATCGACCAGCAGTACGCTGATTTTTTTGGTTGGCATCTTTATCGATGGTCCCTGTTGGTGTGTGCCGGACCCAGACGTTGCCGTTCCACAGGTCGAAGATGATATTGCGGTAGCCGGTGCTGCCCATGTCTTGCGCCATCAGGTGTAAACGGTGCTGCTCGGCGAGCGTCAGGGCGGCGCGGATGTTGAGGTTGGCGACATCATGCGCATGCAGATCATGACGGTGACAGGGAAACATCTCGCCACCGCCGAACAGCTTGACCTGATAGTCCTCAGGCCGGGTGTCGTTGATGCGCGCATGACGGATGAGCATTTCAAGGGCTTCATCGGCGTACTTGCCGTCCAGTGGTTGGCCTCTGCGGATACGTCCCGGAAGCATGAAGTGGCACATGCCGCCGATATGCCGTAACGGATGCCAGAAGGTAATGGCCACGCAGGACCCGAGCAGGGTGCGCAGGCGGGTAGGGCGGGTCGCAAAGCTCACTTCACCGGGAGCCAGCACCACTTCGGCCGCGCCGACAGGCTTTTTCATGGTTTGCGGTAAATCGAGGGGGCGACCAGCTTCAGGGTGTCGTTTACACCGTTGAGGCTTTCCGAGTGACTGATGATGAAGAAACCGCCCGGCTTGAGACGTGGCAGCAGGCGCGCGACCACCTTGCTCTTGGTTTCCTGATCGAAATAGATCATCACGTTGCGCAGGAAGATCACGTCGAATTCGCCCAGATCGGGCAAGGTTTCATTGAGGTTCACCTGAACGAAATTGACCCGGTTGCGCAGCGACTTCTCGATCAGAAAGGTGCCGTCCTGACGGCCAGTGCCCTTCAGGCAATACTTGACCAGCAACGGCTGCGGAAGGGTGCCTGCGCGTTCCATGGGGTAATGGCCGGTGCGCGCCTTGGCCAGCACCTGGGTGCTGATGTCTGAGCCGATCACTTCCCAGGGCGTAGTCCCCAGACCTTCGGCCAAGGTCATCGCCAGGCTATAGGGCTCTTCACCGGATGAACTGGCAGCACTCCACAATCGGAACGTCTTGCCCGGCGTTGCCTTGGGCAATACGTGCTGGCGCAGAAAATCGAAGTGCTTGGGCTCGCGGAAGAAGTACGTCTCGTTGGTGGTCAGCAGGTCCAGCGCGACCTGCAGTTCACCGTGGCGCTGGTCCGTCATGATCAGCTTGAAGTAGTCGCCATAGCTTTTCAGTTCATAGTGCTTGAGGCGCTTGAACAGGCGGCCGGCTACCAGCGCCTTCTTGGCCGGCGACAGATTGATACCCGCTGCGCGATACAGCCAGGATTGGAACTGGCCGAATTCGCGGTCGTTGAGTGCGGCTGTGTCTGGCATATGCGGATCTCAGTGCGCGTCGAAATCGAGAGCGGGTGTCTGACCGGCTTCGGCCAGGCTCGACATCTCGTCGATGGACAGCACGCGTTCGACCTCAAGTACGATGACGAACTTGCCCTCGACCTTGGCCATGCCGCTGATGAAGTCGGCGCGAATGCGTGCGCCGAAATTCGGCGGCGGCTCGATCTGCGAGGCGGGAATTTCCAGCACCGCCGAGACCGTATCGACCAGCAGACCGATGTCCTGCGGCTGACCGTCTTCGGTGCTGGCTTCGATGATGATCACGCAGCTGCGTCGCGTGGTTTCCGAGTTTTGCCGGCCGAACCGCGCCGACAGATCGACCACCGGCACGACGGCGCCGCGCAGGTTGATCACGCCGCGCACGAACGACGGCATCATCGGCACCACGGTCAGGCTGCCGTACTCGATGATTTCCTTGATGCCCAGAATGCCGATGGCGAACATCTCGCCACCGAGCATGAACGTCAGGTACTGCGCCTCTTCTTCCACTGCGGCTGCGGTCTGGTGTGTCTTGGCCAGTGCGCCCATGTCGTTCTCCCTGTGTGACCTGTATCCGGTCTGCGATCAGAAACGGGTGAATTCCGATTCATCCGGCGCGCTGGCCATGTTGTAGGCAAACGCCTTTTTAGGGGCGGGCTTGACCGGTCGCGACGGCTGGCGAGGCGGGGCGCTGCTGGAGGAGTCAACGCTCAAGTCGTTCACGGCCGTTCTGGATGCCGAACTCAGGACGAAGAAGCTCATGGCCTGCTGTAACTGCTCTGCCTGGCTGCTCATCTCTTCAGCGGTCGCCGCCAGCTCTTCGCTGCTCGACGCGTTCTGCTGCGTTACCTGATTGAGCTGAGTCATGGCGGTGTTGATCTGCGCCACGCCTGCGGCCTGCTCTTCGGACGCTGCGCTGATCTCCTGCACCAGGTCCGAGGTCTTGTTGATCGACGGCACCATCTCGTCCAGCAACTTGCCGGCCTTCTCGGCCATGTCCACGCTGCTCGAAGACAGCTCGCCGATTTCCTGAGCCGCCACCTGGCTGCGCTCAGCCAGCTTGCGCACTTCGGCGGCAACCACGGCAAAGCCCTTGCCGTGCTCACCCGCACGGGCCGCTTCGATTGCGGCGTTGAGGGCCAGCAGATTGGTCTGGTAGGCGATGTCGTCAATGATGCTGATGCGCTGGGCAATTTTCTTCATCGCCACCACGGTCTGCTGCACCGAATCGCCACCTTCTGTGGCTTCCTTGGCGGCCTTGCTGGCCATGCCGTCGGTGACCTTGGCGTTCTCGGTGTTCTGGTTGATGCTGGCGCTCATCTGTTCAACCGACGCGCTGGTCTCTTCAACGCTGGCGGCCTGCTCGCTGGTGGCCTGACTCATGGACTGAGCCGTGGCGCTGACTTCTTCCGAGGCGCTGGCCAGATTGTCGGCCGCGTTGCGCACTTCGCCGATGATGTGCGACAGCTTGCCAACCATGTTGCGCATGGCGTTGAGCACCATACCGGTTTCGTCTTTCGAGCCTTCCGCTATCTGCGCGCTCAGGTTGCCTTCAGCCAATTGCTCGGCGGCGATGGCAGCGTCCTTGAGCGGGCGGGAAATGATCCGAGCGATGAACAGCGCCAGGCCCAGCCCGATCAACAGCGCAGCGACCAGCACCGCAATGATCGAGATACGCGCATTTTCATACAGGGCCGCGCCTTTCTCGCTGGCCGTGGTTGCGCCTGCATCGTTGAGCTCGACCATTTTCTGCAACTGGTTGGTCGCTTCATCGAAGTGCAGCTTGGACTCGCCCTTCAACAGCGTGCGCGCCTGATTCTCAAGACCCTGCCGAGACAGGTCGAACAGCTCTTTGCTAACCACCAGGTACGCTGACCATGCAGTGGTCACGCTGTTGAACAACTGGCGATCCGTGTCGTTGGACAACAGGTGTTCATAGGTGGCCAGGCGGGTTTCGAATTGCTTGCGCGCCTCGACAGCCTCCTGTTCCATCTGGGTCTTTTCCTGCGCCGTATCGGCCGCGATGTGCCGGTTTTCCTTCAGGCGATAGCTGGCCGCGTAAAAGCGCATGCCCGAGGCAGCACGCATGGAGGGCATCCAGTTTTCCTTCATGTCCTGAGCAGTCTGGTTGACCTGCCCGAGCTGAATGATGGCGAACACGCCCATGGCCGCCGTCAGCGCCAGCACGACCAGAAAGGAGGTGATCAACTTGGTGGATATCTTCAGATCGTAAAACCATTTCATCGGGGTTACCTCCATGGAAATGCAGGCGCGTCAGCGGGCCGCAGCCGACAGCGAATAAGGGGTTTGGGTCGAGCGGGCTTCCAGCTGGACGATCTGGTTGAGCAGCGCCGGTATGTCGAGAATCAGTGCCACCGCGCCGCTGCCCAGAATGGTCGAGCCGCTGATGCCACGCAGGCCGCCGAACAGTTTGCCGAGCGGCTTGATCACGGTCTGGAACTCGCCGAGCAGGTCGTCCACCACCAGCCCGGCCTTGTGCTCCGCATAACGCACGACCACCACGTTCTGGCGCCGCGCGACGGGACCTTCATGGTTGAAGTGGTCACGCAGGTACACCAGCGGCAGCACCTCGCCGCGCAGGTCCAGATAGCCGTTGTCGCGGCTGGACTGACGGTCCTGTTCGTCGAGTTCGATGCACTCCTGAACCATGTCCAGGGGAATGACATAGGTCGATTGATCGATGCCGACCAGAAAGCCGTTGATGATCGCCAGCGTCAGCGGCAGACGGATCCGCACGATGGTGCCCTGGCCGGGCTGGCTGTCCAGGTCCACGGTGCCGCGCAGCAGGGTGATGTTGCGCTTGACCACGTCCATGCCGACGCCGCGCCCCGACAGATTGGTGACCGCCTCGGCCGTGGAAAAACCGGGCTCGAAAATCAGGTTGTAGATTTCCTGATCGGTCAGCACCGCGCCGCTCGCGACCAGGCCGCGCTCCTGCGCCTTTTCCAGAATGCGCTCGCGGTTCAGGCCTGCGCCGTCATCGGCAATTTCGATCACGATGCTGCCTGAGTCATGGTAGGCATTGAGGCTCAAATGACCTTTTGCCGACTTGCCTGAAGCACGGCGCGCTTCAGCGCTTTCAATGCCGTGGTCCATGGCGTTGCGCAGCAGGTGCATCAACGGGTCGCCGATTTTCTCGACCACGGTTTTGTCCAGCTCGGTCTCTGCACCACTGATAATCAGGTCGATGTCTTTGCCCAGTTCCTGACTGACATCGCGCACCACGCGGCGGAAGCGGTTAAAGGTATCGCCGATGGGGATCATGCGCAGGTGCAGGGCGCCGTCGAGTATTTCCTCGACCAGTCCCGATACCGTCGAGCTGGCTTCCTGAAGCGGCGCATTGTTGCAGGAGCGGGCCAGCAGATTGGCCCCGGCACTGGCGATCACCAGTTCGCCGACCAGATTGATCAGCTCATCGAGCTTGTCGGCGTTGACCCGCACATAGCGGCCGTCCTTGTTCTTCTGTTCGTTCGCAGACGATGCCCGCTCTGTGGAAACCTGGGCGGGGCCTCGCGGCACGGCGCGCTGATCGCCCAGCAACTCGCCACTGTGGATGACCGGGCTGGTGTCGTCCTGCGACACCAGGTCAGTGCCTGTGGATTCCGCCGTTTCATCCAGGGCAGTGATCTCTACGGCGCAGTCTTCGCGCACGAAATCGAACACTTCATTGATTGCCGCATATCCGGCTGCCGAGCGGAAATCGATCTCGAAACCCAGATGGCAGGATTCGGGGTCCCACTCCTCAACGGTCGGAATGCTGTCGGTCACGGTGGTGACCTGGACCATCTGGCCCAGCGTGTTGAGGTAACGCAGGAACGACAGCGGATCCATGCCGTTGCGAAACACGTCCACGCCGAAACGCAGGGAAATGTGCCACAGCCTTTCTGCCTGAATGTCGCTGACAGTTTCCGTCTGCACGGGCTGCGCAGACGCTTGCGCAGGTGCCTGATACGCCTGCAAGGCCTGACGCAACGCGGCTTCACGTTCCAGCGCTGCGGCCTGAAGCTGCTCGCCACGGCTGGCCACCACGTCGATCAGTTCAAGCATGTGGTCGCCGGACCTGAGCAGCACGGCGATCAATTCTGCATCCACCGACACGCTGCCTTCACGCAACCGGTCGAGCACGTCTTCGACAATGTGGGTAAAGCTGACGATTGGCGTCAGGCCGAACAACCCGGCAGAGCCCTTGATGGTGTGGGCCGCACGGAATACCGCGCCGATGGCATCCTGATCGCCCGGCTCGCTTTCCAGTTGCAGGAGGGATTCCTCCATGGCCAGCAACAGCTCACGCGCCTCGACGATGAACGTCTGCTGTGCCTGATCAAGATTAATGCTCACGTGAACTTCCTTTTCGATCACTGAACCACACTGCAACGGGCGCTAAGCGAAGGCGCCCGGATGACACAGTTCGAATGTTTCCACGACCGCCTTGCTCTGCCCGGTCAGGCTGAGTGCGGTGCCGGTTTTGCCAGCCTCGCGCTCGATGACCGCCAGCAGTTGAAACCCTGCGCCGTCCATTTCGGTCACCTGCGACAGGTCAATCTTCATGCGTGGCGCACTACCCATCTGCGGCAGTAGTCCGGCAGCGAGTTCGGTCACGGTATAAATCGTCAGTTCGCCATCGATGCTGACACGCAGGGTGTCAGCAGTGATTTCGCTCAACATCGGCATGCTGGCCTCCGTGGCCCGGACATTCAGGGCAGAATGAGCTTGGAGACCGCTGCCAGCATCTGTGCAGGCTGGAACGGCTTGACCACCCAGGCCTTGGCACCAGCGGCCTGGCCCTCGGCCTTCTTGGATTCCTGCGACTCGGTGGTCAGCATGATGATCGGCGTGAATTTGTAACTGGCCAGCTTCTTCACTTCCTTGACGAACGTGATGCCGTCCATGTTCGGCATGTTCACGTCACTGATGATCAGGTGCACCTTCTGCCCGCTGAGCTTGCCCAGTGCATCCTTGCCGTCGCAGGCCTCGATCACATCGTATCCAGCACTTTTCAGCGCAATGCCGACGACCTGCCGAACGCTGCTCGAGTCGTCGACCACCAATACACTCTTAGCCATGATTCGCTCCTAGAAGAACGTGATTTCCTGAGAATTCTGTTGCGCTGCCGATTCGCCGCGGTGCGTGCGGCGCTGTTCGTCAGTGGCGTAAGTCGACTCCATGCGCGCCAGCCACTCGCGGGCATTGATCGCGACGGCCTCGTCCGGAGACTGGCTGGACTGCTGCAAATGGGTGTGCAGCGAGTCGATGTTGTCGCGCACATGAGTGAGGATCTGACTGACCCGGTCCTGGAACTGCAGGCTGACCAGCACCTCGGTCATCTCGTCGCGAATGCCGTAGCTTTCCTGCTTCAGCAGGTCGGCGGATTCGGCCAGGCGTCCGGTAATGCTCTGGAAACGCTGCAGCACATGCTGAATGCTCTGTTCGGACTCGGCCACCGAATGGCTGTCCTGATCCGCGCCGCTGGAGGCAGCCTGAACCAACTGGGTGATTGCGTTGTTGATGATGTCGACCTTGGCCGACATCTGCTGACCGGTCTCGCTGGACTTGCTCGACAGGCTGCGCACCGCATCGGCCACCACCGCAAAGCCTCGCCCGGCTTCACCGGCACGCGCTGCTTCGATGGCCGCATTGAGGGCCAACAGGTTGGTCTGCGCCGCGATGGCGGCAACGTCGGCCGCCATGGTACGCAGCTCGCCGGTATAGGCCGTGAGGCTGCGCACCTGAGTCAGCGTCTCGTCGCGGCTGGCTTGCGTGGCTTTCAATGAATCGATGACCTGGCTCAGCTCGCTGTCGCTCTGCGCCAGCACCTTGAGTGCGCCGTCGGCATTTTGCCCGTCCAGCTCACCCGCGGCCTGCTGCGATGCCTGAACAGTCTCCTGCAGCCGCTCGGAAATGCCGGTGAACCGACTGGTCAGCTCGACAATGGCGGTCTCGGTCTGCTGACGCGAGCTTTCGACCTGCTTGGCCCAGATCGGCATCGCACCCAGCAACACTTCATTGAGCTGCGCCCGAGAAGCCTTCGCGCCGATTGCAGCGTCATTGGCCTGATGCTGCGTGAGCGTATCCGCCGTCAGACGCACGGCCTGTTCACGTTGCGAACGCGCACTCCACACCCCGGCACCCACGCCGAGAACGGCCAGTACGACGCATGCAGCAAGATTGGCGGAAGAGGTGCCCGACTGAGTCAGAATCCAGGCAATGGCCGGGATGACCGGGACCAGCGGAAACCAGAGGAAGCGGGGATGACTTTGACCTGGAGTACTACCGTACTGACTCGACGTCATGGGTTCGATCCTTGAACATTACAGCGGATGGAAGCAACTTAGTGGTTATCTGCCTCGATCATGGCAACTTTAGAGCGCACAGACGCCACCCGTCCGGTTGATGACAGTTGGGTGACCAAGTGCATGATGTGCCTGAGTATTAGGTTTAGCTGTGATTCTGGAAATTGCGAGGGGAGGGGGATTTTGTACAGCGTTGCGGCTAACGTCGGGTTGTGGGAGGCCCTCCTCGACGCAGCGGCGTGGAGCAGAAAAGACGCCTATATGTCTTTGATACAGCGCGCGCTCGCAGTAAAAAATCAGGCGCGTTGTTCGCGATGGCGCTGCCATTCCTCCCAGCAGTTCTCCGCAACGATATCCGGATAGCCCCGCTCCTGTTCCATACTGAGCGCGACACTGAACCTAACCGCCATGCACGTCGCCTTGTCCCGGATGCCGATAACTTCCTCCTCCGTGAGTGGCGAGCCTTTTTCGTTTTCTACGGCTGTAAGAATGGCTACCAACGCAGGTATGAAAACAAGGCAAATCGGATCGGTTTCCATGGGGGTCTCCAAGGTTTTTCGCACCCTAGCAGAGTGGCAGAGCGGTCCTGACGCTTGCTCACAGTCAGGCAATGTGTGTGTTACATGCTAATCCGCAAACGCCGCCTCGATAAACGCCTCCAGCGTCTTCTCCTCCAGAATCTCCATCGAGAAATGCCCGAACCGCTTGGGCAGCCAGATAATCCTTCCCCCGGATGGCGTTTGCAGGTTCGAACGCGCCAGCGGCTTGCCGTTCTCGTCTTCCGGCTGCACACCGGCTGCGATCAGTTCGTCGTAAGCCTTCCCGATATCCGGCGTCGAATAACAATGCCGATAAATCATGCCCTCGCCTGACGTATCCAGCAGCTCCTTCAGATTCCCCGCCAACGGCTGGACCAGCATGAAACGCTCCGTGCCGATCATCGCGATGGCATAACGCACATGCAGACCGCCGCGTTCCCAGACCAGGGTCTTGGATATTCTAGCTTGAAGGATGTGCGCGTAATAAGCGCAGGCTTCTTCAAGGTTGGTGACGAGGACGTCGATGTGGCTGAATTTCAGGTCCATTGAAAAGTGTTCCTGCTGGTGCGGTGAATGACAAAGTGTCTGCAATCTCGCACGCCTGAGGCGCGCTGTCATATTCTCCCGCTGTGAGTCAGGTGCACATGAAGAACCAGAGGATGGACATATGACCAAGTGGGACGTCTTTGAGACCGGGCACTGGCGTGTCAGTCATCGACGTGACGCGCGATACAACGGCTATCTGATGGTTGCGTCCGTTGCGTCGGCGTCTGACCTGACAGACGTTGCCGACGAGGCGCTGGCTGAGCTGGGAGGTGTTTTGCGCAGGACCGAACAGCTTCTGATGCGGGCGTATGAACCCTGGAAAGTGATCGTCTACAAACTGGGTTTCTCGGCAGGCTTCAATTTGCATTTTCATGTGGTGCCGGTAACCAAGGCATTGCTCGCAGAGATAGCAGCGCATCCTGAGTATGCCGCTGAGCCGGATGGAAACGACGTGATACTTTTTGTGAGTCGTGAGTATTGCGAGCGGATGCTGAGTGCGGAGGAGAGGGTGAATCAGGTTGGCGAGGTAGTCAGGCTGAAGGGAATGCTGGACTGATCGTGGCGCATTAAGCGCCCGGTGGCATCGCTTTAGTCAGGCGTGATATCGAGGTGCATGCAGGAGGGCAAAATGCCCCCCTGCGATTACCTGTCAGCGTGCAGTCAAGGCTGCGTAGCTGTTCATCAGGTTGCGGTAGTTCGGAATACGCTGGGACAGCAGGTTGCCCAGGCCTTCGATATCGTTCCGCCAGTCGCGCTGCAACTCACACGCCACCGAGAACCAGTTCATCATCTGCGCACCTGCTTGCGTCATGCGGTTCCAGGCGGCCTGCTGCACAGCTGTATTGAACGTGCCGGACGAGTCAGTCACCACAAACACATCGAAGCCTTCAGCCAGTGCCGACAAGGTCGGGAACGCTACACAGACATCCGTCACCACACCGGCAATGATCAGTTGCTTACGGCCGGTGGCCTTGATCGCTTTGACGAAGTCTTCGTTGTCCCAGGCGTTGATCTGGCCAGGGCGAGCGATGTAAGGCGCGTCCGGGAACATCTCCTTGAGTTCCGGTACCAGCGGGCCATTCGGGCCCTGTTCGAAGCTGGTGGTCAGAATGGTCGGCAGTTCGAAGAACTTCGCCACGTCGGCCAACGCCAGAACGTTGTTCTTGAACTCATTTGGTGTGAAGTCCTGTACCAGCGAAATCAGACCTGTCTGGTGATCGACCAACAGAACTACGGCGTCGTCTTTGTTCAGGCGGTTGTAAGTGGCGTTAGTCATGAAGGAATCCTTTTTCAAAGTGGTGAGTGGCTGTCGTTTCAACGTGTTGCTAGATTAATGTCCATCTGAGCGTTGAAAAAGCGCTTGAAAAAGGTTTGTCTGTCAACCTGAAGGAGACAGTCTGGGCGGTGAGATGTGTGTGCGCTATAGACGCTGACGTCCAACTGGGCGCAGGGACTCAATCGCCGTCAACTTCCCTCGACGTTTGCCGGTGTGATCAGTGGCGTGCTCGGGGCGGGGTTGGAGTTGCGACAGGCAGTGCAGGGTGATTTTTGTCATGTGATACCTCCTTGGATAATTGAAGATGCGGGGTTTGGGCGTTTTTCGGGCAAGCCGATCCCGTTGGCGCTGGTGCAGCGTTTTTTGATTGATGTATTTTTTGGGGCTGAGTTATCGGCTGCTTTCAGGTATCAAAGTCAGCCCGCTCACCTGCGGTTACGCAGACCGAGCCGGTCAAGAGCGATGTTCTGATAATCTCTCCAGCTATGATGGCAATTTTGGTTCCTATATAGGCTCTTATGGTGTGCCCTATATAGGATCCTGTCAAGAGGGTGAATCGTGGACCTGGCTATTAAATTGAAAGCGATCCGGCGCACGGAAGGGGTAACCCAGTCCGAGTTTTGCGAGCGGGTGGGCATCAGCCTCAGCACGTATAAAAAATACGAGGCCTCGATGTTTGAGATGGGATACGGGGCGCTGTGCAAGGTGAGCAATCACCCGGATTTCAAGAAGTACACTCTGTGGTTGATGACGGGTGACACCGCTCCTGATTGCGGTCAGGTAGGTGCGGAATAGGGATGAGGAATGGGCCGTCGGTTGATTGATGAGTGCGCCGTTAATCGCCGTGCCTTGGAGGTTCCACCGCGTCTTCGACCAAACACTCAACCATGGGAGGCGGCTTGCCGGCGACGCAGTCGACGCAGTGTGTCAGGAGCACCGCATGGTAGTTTCTCGTCGTATTGCCGCTCCAGACCTCGTACTGAAAACGGCTTTTTGACTGGGCTGTTTTGAAGGTCGCTTGCCTGAACGATTTAGCGCTCCCCGAGTTTTGTGGTTTTCAACAGGGAAGATAAAAAGTGGATTTGCCAGCAAAAATGAAAGCCATCCGTAAGAAGGAAGGCCTGACCCAAACTGAGTTCTGCGAGGTCGTGGGGATCAGTATCAGCAGTTGGAAGAAATACGAGGCGGGGATCACCGAGATGGGGCTGCAGCCTTTTTTGAAGGTGGCTAACCATGAGCGGTTCAGGAAGTATGCGCTTTGGTTGGCAACGGGGGAGGTGGTGGCTGAGTGCGGGCAGGTGAGTCCAATTTAGTCATGTGTGGAGCGGGGTAGAGTCATACCGTCCTATAGAGGTGTCCGGGATCATTGGGCCATTTCACCTCTTTATAAATTTCAGCGCTTCTTTGCTAGTAATTCAGAGCGGCCAATCACGTCACGACTGCGTTCTGATTTGCTCGGCCCTGATAAGCCGGCTTCTTCGATGAAAGTATCCAGACCGCGAAAATGCGGGGCCGCCTTGGAGCTGCGCAATGTCTCCATCCCTTCGTTCCAAGCGTGCACCATATGTTTGGCTACATCGCGCCAAGCTGGCTCATTCTTTGACGCTTCGATCACTTCCTTACCGACGGCTACAGCCGACTCACAGAGCTGCTCGACCATTGCAGCGTACTGGCGCGGTGAAATGCCTAAGACAGCTTTGAAGAACGTTTCTACCGAGCGACCTGGTGTCCAGGTTTTCCTGCCGCCTATGGAAAGACCGGGAGGGTTGCTGGCGAAGCGTGGGTAGGCCTGAGTGGTCACTAGATCATAGACCGGGGTAAAAACCACGTCCGCACGTGAGGTGTAAAGCAGTGCGATGTTCTTCGCGTGACAGTCTGAATTACGCACGACGTAGTTGGTAAGCAGTTGCCAGCCCAGATGCTCGCGTTGTGTTTGCAGACGGTCAGCAGGAATATAGGGGCGTGTAGCATTCCATAGTCGCTCGGTGGTGGGGGCGTACTTCTCATGGGGTGGTAAACCCAGCAACCCACAGGCATCTTCGACTCCACCGCGTGGGATGCCGCGGTCGTCCACATCGAAGCGATCCACTACCAATACTTTGCCGTCCTCTGACATACGACAGGCTGCGACCGGCACGACATTAAGCCTGGCCAGTACGCGCATGGTATAGAACTCGTTAAAACCCAGAAAAGGAGTTGTGTCGTCGGAGCCTTTGATGATGTGAAAGCCGGTACGCAGAGTCGGTTTGCCTAGCGGCTCCTGAGTTCCGGCGGTGTCGGCGGCAATGAATTTCGGCACGACCCCTGATATGGCTACTCGAGCATATTGCCGTACCAATGTGGCGAACCGTTCGCTAGTGTTCTCCGTTTTGAGCAAGTGTTCTATCTCCAAGGGGGCCATCTCGACTCCAGGCCGCACGCCTTCAGGAGTGATCGAGACTCTACCGATACCGGTGCCTCCCACTACGGCCAGCAGTGACAAATCAGTGCCGTCGAGCAAGGGGCCGAATTCTTCGCGGATAACACTGAGCAAATAACCCTCGGGAAGATTTTGCCGAAAAAACGGGAACAGGTCGCGGGGCCAGCGCCATGCTTCCTCACGAACAGGCATCGTCAGGCTGACAAAGTCTTCAGGTGCTGTGTCTGGAAGGTATTTCAGTATGTATTCATCGCGCTCCCGGTAGAGCTTGGCTACCAACCTTGCGCTGACGTGGACGTCCAGCATCATGCTCAAGCGCTCCCTGATCGCTGCTCGTTGAGGATGTCTTCAACTGTGCGTTGGTGTCCGGTCTTAACCAGTTTCAGATCATAGCCCGCAGCTTCCAATAGCCGAACCAGCGCCGAAACGCTCATGTCGCCTTTAGCCAGCGTTTCCATGCGTGCCACGGTGGAGCGCGAGACACCGGCACGGCTGGCCAGCGTCTCTTGGCTCAACTTCGCGTCACCGCGCGCGTGTTTGAGCATCTCGGAAATATCGTATAGAGAGGTCACTTGTGGCCCTTGAGCGTCAGAAACAGATGTAATATCGAAAAATGTAGCTTATGGGCTACATTGGCGCAATGATTTACCCGATTAATGTGGCTCAAGAGCTACAAATAAGTATTTTTCTGATAGCTGGTGGCTCGCGGGCTACAGGCTGGCTTGCATCGCCCTTCAATACTTCATCACTACCAATGCAGTGGAAATAGTTAAGTGAACGGGTTTGGCCGTCTCTATTACAGAGATGAAAAAGCCAGGTAATGTCGACTTTGGATAGGGTGGAGCGCAATCTGATTGAGGGCGAGCACCATTTGGTAGGCCCTCGGTTTCGTGATTCATATGCGTTGTCAGGGGTATTCAGCAAGCTGACAGCGAGTAGTGGGTCATCTCTGCAATAGTCCATAGAACTGTAATTGTTATGCACCCCCCAGAAACGCGAAAGCCGCGCAATGCGCGGCTTTGAGTATGGTGGGCCCACACGGACTCGAACCGTGGACCAAAGGATTATGAGTCCTCTGCTCTAACCAACTGAGCTATGGGCCCTCAGCAGGACGCGGATTATAACGGCGGTTTCGCGGCTGTGCTATCCGAAAAGTCCTAAACGTTCATAAGAAGAAACCTGGCGCAGAATTCCTCGGGGGGCAGGGGCAGGCTGACGATGTAGCCCTGCATCTGTTCGCAGCCTTCTGCGGCCAGGAATTGCTGCTGTTCGCTGTTCTCCACGCCTTCGGCGATGACGGTCAGTTGCATGCTGCGGCCCAGGGCGATGATGGCGCGGACGATGGCGGCGTCGTGGGTGTCTTCGGGCAGGCCGCGGACAAAGGACTGGTCGATCTTGAGGATGTCCAGTGGCAGGCGTTTGAGGTAGCTGAGCGATGAATAGCCGGTTCCGAAGTCATCGATCGCCAGCTGGACGCCGAGTTTCTTGAGTTTGTGCAGCACGGCCAGGGCTTCCTGGGTCTGGCTCATGATGAAGTTTTCGGTGATTTCCAGTTGCAGGCAGCCGGGCTCCAGGCCGTTGTCGGCCAGCAGTTGTTCGATGCGGGTCACGAGGTGCGGCTGGCGCAGTTGTGCGCCGGCGAGGTTGACGGAGAGCGGGCCGAAGGGCTTGTGGGTTTTGCGCCATGCGTGCATTTGCAGGCAGGCCTGTTCGATCACCCAGTCGCCGATCTGCAGGATCATGCCGTTCTCTTCGGCCAGCGGTATGAAGTGCTCCGGCGGCACTTCGCCGAAGGTCGGGTGGCTCCAGCGGATCAGGGCTTCGGCACCGACCATGGTGTTGGTGTGCAGGCTGGTCTTGGGCTGGAACGACAGGCTCAGTTCGTTGCGGTCCAGTGCGCGTCTCAGTTCCTGCTCGAGCGCGATGCGTTCGCTGGCCTGGGAGGTGAGGTCACGGGTGTAGCTTTCGACGCGGTTGCGGCCTTTGGCTTTGGAGCGGTACATGGCCGCGTCGGCGTTTTTGACCAGCGTGGCGACGTC
The DNA here is from genome assembly GCF_030209155.1 of Pseudomonas sp. fls2-241-TYG-175. Lineage (NCBI taxonomy): Bacteria > Pseudomonadati > Pseudomonadota > Gammaproteobacteria > Pseudomonadales > Pseudomonadaceae > Pseudomonas > Pseudomonas sp. fls2-241-TYG-175. The sequence continues at coordinate 75,160 of NZ_JARVSO010000017.1, forward strand.
TGTGCCGTCGGTGGGGAACAGGCTGCAGCCGATGCTGGAGCTGATGAAGAATTCGTGTTCGCCCGCCTGAAACGGCGCGCTGAAGCAGGCCAGCAGTTTGTTGGCGATGCTGACGGCGTCGCTGGGTTGCAGCAGGCCGGGCAGCAGGACGATGAACTCATCACCGCCGAGCCGGGCGACGGTGTCGATGTCGCGCAGGTGTTCCTTGAGGCGCTGGGCGATGCCTTTGAGCAGCAGGTCGCCAACCGGGTGGCCGAGGCTGTCGTTGATGTGCTTGAAGCGGTCCAGGTCCAGAAACAGCACGGCACCCAGGCTGCCGGACTCTTCGCTGTGCAGCAGGGCGGTCTGCAGGCGGTTTTCGAACAGGGTGCGGTTGGGCAGGCCGGTGAGGGGGTCGTGGTGGGCCTGGTAGTCCAGGCGTGCCTGAGCGTGCTTGAGGCTGGAGATGTCGGCGAACACGGCGACGAAATGGGTGATGAGGTCGTCCTTGTTGCGCACGGCGCTGATGGTCAGCCAGCTCGGGTAGATGTCGCCGTTCTTGCGGCGGTTATAGATCTCGCCTTGCCAGTGGCCTTCTGCGGTCAGTTGATGCCACATCGCGGCATAGAAAGCGCTGTCGTGCTGGCCTGAGGCGAGCAGGCGGGGCGTATGGCCGATGGCTTCGGTCTCGCTGTAACCGGTGATCTCACTGAAGGCGCGATTGACGGCGTGGATGCGCTGGCGCGTGTCGGTGATCAGCACGCCTTCAGCGGTACTCTCGAACACGGTGGCGGCCAGGTGCAGTTTTTCCTGCATGTGCTGGCGTTCGGTGACGTCACGGCTGATGGTCAGCAGGCAGTCTTCGCCGTCGATCAGCACCGGGTGCGCAGAGAGTTCGCAGAGCCGGATGTTGCCTTCGGAGCCCCGGATTCTGGTGCGAAAATCATGTACAGAGCCATGGCGCTTGATGTGCTCGATCATGGTCTGGCGTTCGCTCAGGTCGGCCCAGATGCCCAAGTCGAGCGTGGAGCGTTCCAGGCACTGTTTTTCGGTGTACCCGGTGATGCGGGAAAAGCCTTCGTTGACCTCGAGAATCACCCCGTCGCGCACACGGCTGATGGTCAGCCCGTCGGGGGAGGCGTGGAAGGCCTTGGCGAACTTTTCTTCCGAGAGCTGCAGTTGTCGCTGGGCCTGTTTGAGCGGGGTGATATCGCGGACCACCACCAGCACAGCGGGTTTGGCGCCCAGTTCGAAGGGCTGGGCGGACATGAGCCCGGAAAAGGTCTGTCCGTCCTTGCGCCGCAAGGGCACTTCCAGATTGCGGATAGTGCCTTTTTGCAGTTGCTCAAGCAGGCTGGGACCCATGCCGGGAACGGCCCAGACGTTGATCTGCGTGGGCGTTTTGCCAATGGCTTCTTCGGCGGTGAGTCCCGATTGTTCTACGAACGCTTTATTGGCTTCCAGAATCTGGCCATCGATGAGGCTGGCGATGACCATGATGTCCGGGCAGTGGGCGAAGACGGAGGCAAACCTGTCTTCAGATAGACGCAACGCTTCTTCTGTTTGTTTGATGTCACTGATGTCGGTCATTAATCCACGCATAAGTGCTCACGTCCGTGCTTGGTCTGGCTGCCGATATCGCGGGGGCCACAGCACTTGCTCCGTATCGTTGCGCACGAGCGGGCCAGGGTTGTGGTCATTACCGCTGCTGATTTATTGCTAGCAGAAGGTCTCAACATCACGGCAAGTCTGCGCACGATGCTGCGGTAAATATCCTGGCAACAACCGATAGGCCAAAGGATCACGAGCAGGCTTTTTGCCTGCAGTGACACATAGTTGTAGGTCAGGTTTCGGAATTTTGCCTGCCGGGCGACGGCTGACAGGCGTGTTTTCGAGGGGGTTTCAATGAAACACCCGAGATAGAGCGCTTTGAAATTTCGACGGACCTGAAACGCAAAACCCCCGGCGGGCCGGGGGTTCTGTTTGAACGCATAGCGTGCTGCGCGTATTACTCGTCGAGGAACGAACGCAGGTGTTCGCTACGGGTCGGGTGACGCAGTTTACGCAGTGCCTTGGCTTCGATCTGACGGATCCGCTCGCGGGTCACGTCGAACTGTTTGCCAACTTCTTCCAGCGTGTGGTCGGTGTTCATGTCGATGCCGAAACGCATGCGCAGAACCTTGGCTTCACGAGCCGTGAGGCCCGACAGCACTTCGCGTGTCGCTTCTTTCAAGCTTTCGACCGTGGCGACATCGATTGGCGACTGCATGGTCGAGTCTTCGATGAAGTCACCCAGATGCGAATCTTCGTCGTCACCGATCGGGGTTTCCATGGAGATCGGCTCTTTGGCGATCTTCAGTACCTTGCGGATCTTGTCCTCAGGCATTTCCATGCGTTCGCCCAGCTCTTCCGGGGTCGGTTCGCGACCCATTTCCTGCAACATCTGGCGGGAAATACGGTTGAGCTTGTTGATCGTCTCGATCATGTGCACCGGAATACGGATGGTGCGTGCCTGGTCGGCAATCGAGCGAGTGATCGCCTGACGGATCCACCAGGTGGCATAAGTCGAGAACTTGTAACCACGACGGTATTCGAACTTGTCCACCGCCTTCATCAGACCGATGTTGCCTTCCTGGATCAGATCGAGGAATTGCAGACCGCGGTTGGTGTACTTCTTGGCAATGGAGATCACCAGACGAAGGTTCGCTTCAACCATCTCTTTCTTCGCGCGGCGGGCCTTGGCCTCACCGATCGACATGCGACGGTTGATGTCCTTGATCTCGGCAATCTTCAGGCCGGTTTCTTCTTCGAGCGCGGACAGCTTCTGCTGGCAACGCTGGATATCAGGCTGCAGGCGACCAATGGCTTCAGCGTATTTGCTCTTGCCCTTGGCCAGCGCATCGGTCCAGCTCTCGTCGACTTCGTTGCCAGGGAACTGGCGAAGGAAGTCGGCGCGCGGCATACGTGCATCACGTACACACAGCTGCATGATGGCGCGTTCCTGGGCACGCAGACGCTCGAGGGCACCACGCACACGCTCTACCAGACCTTCAAACTGCTTTGGAACCAGCTTGATTGGCATGAACAGTTCGGCGAGGGCAACCATTTCGGCAATGGCGTGCTTGTCTTCGCGACCTAACTTCTTCAGCGCCTTGCGGGTGATTTCCATCTGATCGGAGACAGCGCCGAAGCGCTGTGCAGCGACGACCGGATCCGGGCCGCTTTCGACTTCGTCTTCTTCATCGGAAGCGTCTGCCGATTCTTCCTCGTCGTCGTCGGTGCCTTCGGCCTTGGCGGCTTTGGGATCGACAGGCGGAGGCACTTCGGCGGGTGGCGCAATGCCGTCGTCCGGATCGATGTAACCGCTGAGAACGTCGGACAGGCGACCGCCTTCGCTCGTGACACGTGTGTATTCGGAAAGAATATGGTCAACCGTGCCAGGGAAGTGCGCAATTGCGCCCATCACTTCACGGATGCCTTCTTCGATACGTTTGGCGATTTCGATCTCGCCTTCACGGGTCAGGAGTTCAACGGTACCCATTTCACGCATGTACATGCGAACGGGATCGGTGGTACGACCGATGTCGGTTTCGACCGCTGCCAATGCTGCGGCCGCTTCTTCTGCGGCTGCCTCATCGGTATCGGCGTCGGCCAGCATCAAGGCGTCCGCATCCGGAGCACTCTCGTGTACCGGGATCCCCATGTCGTTGATCATGCGGATGATGTCTTCCACCTGCTCAGGATCTGAAATATCCTCGGGCAGGTGGTCGTTGACCTCTGCGTAAGTCAGATACTTCTGCTCACGACCCAGGGTGATCAACTCTTTGATACGAGACTGCTGTTGCGCTTTTCCGGACATAACACCCTATCCACTGAAGGTCTTGGCGGGCAAAAAACAAGCCGAGGATTATACCCGAGCTATGACCTCACGCGCCAGTTGAGGTCGGGGTTTGTGCAGGAACATTGCGATTTAGCAGGTCCCGAAGCTGAATTTTCTCTTCTGCACTCAGTTCGGTTTGACGTGCTTTGCTGATCAGATGTTCCAGGCTACGCTCGCGTTGGCGAGCGGATAAGCTAGTTATAGTGTCGAAAAACTGTTGTTCAAGGTTATCGGCCTCGATCAACCATTCCTTTTCGGCCAGCGCGCGCAGCAAACGGCCCTGTTCGGTTCCATGCCACCGCGCTATCAACTGTAACGACCGAAGATTGGGATTCTTTTGCCGGGCTTCAATAAGAGAAACCAATAATTGAGCCTGAGACTGGTCTTCTGCCGCGAAATGGCTGGCATTTTCGACTTTCTCGGCCAGTTCGGGGTGGTGCAGTAATGTTCTGAGTGCGGCCTGCATCGGTGGTTCAACCGCTGTTGGCACACGTGGCGCGCGCGGTTCGAAGTCCCCACGCTTGCCTTTTTTGTCCCAGGGTTTCTTTTCCCATTTTTTCTGATTCGGACCGCCGGTTTTCTTCGGCGTCCAGTCCTGCTGCGCTTCATAACCGCCCTGTGGCTGGTAGTCGGCAAAATCAGGCATCGCGTCATAATCGACATACGGGTCGTAGCTGGGCGGCGCTTCCGAGGGTGCGCTCTGCACCAGCTGGCTGACCGCTTCACCGCTCAGGCCGGTGATTTCGGTCAGGCGCTGACGCATCAGGGTCTTGAGGTTCGCGCCGGGCACCTTGTCGATCAGCGGAGCGGCGAGGGTGGCCATATGAGCCTTGCCCTCGAGCGAGCGCGGGTCGGCTTCCTTGGTCAGTTGCTCGAAGAAGTAATCCGCCAGCGGCTGCGCGTGCTGGTTGATGCGCGCCCTGAATGCGTCGGTGCCTTCCGAGCGCACCAAGGTGTCCGGGTCCTCGCCTTCGGGCAGAAACAGAAAGCGTGCCCGCCTTCCGTCCTGCAGGCTCGACAGTGTCGCTTCAAGCGCTCGCCAGGCGGCGTTGCGGCCTGCCTGGTCGCCGTCGAAGCAGAACAGCACGTTGGGCACGACCCTGAACAGACGCTTCAGGTGTTCTTCGCTGGTGGCTGTACCCAGCGTTGCCACCGCGTTGCGCAGCCCTTGCTGAGCCAGCGCGATGACGTCCATGTAACCCTCGACGACGATGATTTCATCGAGGTTGCGGTTGTACTTGCGGGCTTCGAACAGGCCGTAAAGCTCCTGGCCTTTATGGAAGACCGGTGTTTCCGGCGAGTTCAGGTATTTGGGTTTGTCGTCGCCCAGTACCCGGCCGCCAAACGCGATGACCCGCCCGCGCGAGTCGCGAATCGGAAACATCACCCGATCACGGAAGCGGTCATAGCGCTTGCCGGTTTCTGCGTTTTCGATCAGCAGGCCGGCGTCGATCATCACTTTTTGCTGCAGGGTATCGCTGCTCAAGTGTTTGTACAGGTTGTCCCAGCCCGGCGGAGCGAAGCCGAGGCCGAAGTCCCGCGCGATCTCGCCTGACAGGCCGCGGCCCTTGAGGTAGTCCACCGCGGCTCTGCGCGTCGGATGGTTCTTCAGGGCCTGACGGTAAAATTCTGCGGCGGCAGTCAGCAGCGGGTAGAGCGGCGAATCGGTGGGCTGGCGCGGCTTCTGACCTTTGACGCCCTGCTCGCGGGGCACTTCCATACCGGCGGCTTTGGCGAGGTCCTCGACGGCCTGGGGAAAATCCAGGTTGTCGTGGTCCATGATGAAGCCAAGGGCGTTGCCACCCGCGCCGCAGCCAAAGCAGTAATAAAACTGTTTGTCCGGGCTGACGCTGAAAGAGGGTGTTTTCTCTTTGTGAAACGGGCAGCAGGCGCTGAAGTTCTTCCCGGTTTTCTTGAGCTGCACACGCGAGCTGACCACGTCGACGATGTCGGTACGGTTCAGAAGGTCGTCGATGAAGCTCTGGGGAATCAGCCCGGCCATGGCATTCTCATATCAAGCGTGTCGCGAAATTATCGTGGTGACTCTACGAGCGTTCCGTCGGCCTGTCAGCCGCCTTTTTGAAAGGCACTGCAACAAGCGGGCACGTCTTGGCATCCGAAGGTCGGTGCTTGGGTATGAAAAGGGATTTTCATATGCACGAGACGCTGCCTTGGCTGAGCTTCTTGCGAAGTCATCAAGGCATACTCGTCTTGTCCATTGATCGATGTGCTGCCCGAGAGGGCATGACCAATGTTGCCTGTAAGCAGGCGGGACGTGCTTGACTGAAGCCCGGGTCGCATGTGCTGCCTTGGCTGCTCGGTCAATCTAGCGTGATGCTATAACTGCAACTGCCGACAGCCCGACTGTAAGGCCGGGCAAGGCAGAAGCTTTCGACGTAAGTCTGTATTAGTACAGACGAACGGCGCGGCGCTGCTCGCGCTGAACTTTCTTGGCGTGACGTTTGACAGCAGCAGCTGCCTTACGCTTACGCTCGGAAGTCGGCTTCTCGTAAAATTCGCGGCTACGAACTTCAGCCAGAACACCGGCTTTTTCGCAGGAGCGCTTGAAACGACGCAGAGCTACGTCGAAGGGTTCGTTCTCTTTAACTTTGACGGCTGGCATCCAGAGCTACCTTCATTCATTACCGGGGTCAACGCTTCGTGCAAACACTGCACAAAAGTACGTCGGTTTTTAAGGGTTGCGGATGTTAACCCCTCATTGAGAGGAATGCAAAGCCTCTGATCGAAAACCGCTGGTCGGCACCTCGGTCGGCGACTATTATGCGCGCCTTCGAATCTGCCCCCTACAAGGCGCAAACCCATGCTAGTACTGGGATTAGAAACGTCCTGCGATGAAACCGGCGTCGCGCTTTACGACAGTGAGCGCGGTTTGCTGGCCGATGCATTATTCAGTCAGATCGACCTGCACCGTGCTTATGGCGGCGTGGTGCCGGAGCTGGCTTCGCGTGATCACGTCAAGCGCATGCTGCCCCTGATTCGCCAGACGCTGGCCGAGGCCGACTGCGTCGCAACCGACATCGACGCCATTGCCTACACCGCAGGGCCGGGACTTGTGGGCGCTCTTCTGGTCGGTGCGTCCTGCGCACAGGCCCTGGCGTTCGCCTGGGACATTCCGGCGTTGGGCGTGCACCACATGGAAGGCCATCTGTTGGCCCCGATGCTGGAAGAAAATCCACCCGAGTTTCCGTTCGTCGCTTTGTTGGTGTCCGGCGGCCACACGCAGCTGGTTCGTGTCGATGGCATCGGCCAATACGAGTTGCTGGGCGAGACGCTCGATGACGCGGCAGGCGAAGCGTTCGATAAGACCGCCAAGATGATGGGCCTGCAATACCCCGGCGGTCCGGAGATTTCCAGACTGGCGACTCAGGGTCTGGCGGGGCGCTTCACGTTTCCGCGGCCGATGACGGATCGTCCTGGCCTGATGTTCAGCTTCAGCGGTCTGAAAACGTCTGCACTCAACACCTGGCAGCAGTGCCAGAGTGCCGGGGACGACAGCGAGCAAACCCGTTGCGACATCGCTCTGGCCTTCCAGCAGGCGGTAGTGGAGACTTTGACCATCAAGTGCAAGCGCGCGCTCAAGCAGACGGGCCTCAAGAGCCTGGTCATCGCGGGCGGTGTCAGCGCCAACAAGGCGCTTCGTCAGTCGCTGGAGAGCATGCTGGGCGATCTGCGCGGGCAAGTGTTTTATGCGCGTCCCGAGTTCTGCACCGACAACGGCGCGATGATCGCCTATGCGGGCTGTCAGCGTTTGCAGGCAGGCCAGAAGGAAGACCTGAGCATCAGCGTGCAGGCGCGCTGGCCAATGGAGCAACTGTCGGGGCTGTAATACACCGATCAGAAATGCCGTTCGCGCCCGGCGAGCAGGTCGCGTAGATTGCCGCGATGTCGCCAGACGATCAGCAGTGTCAGGACGCTCATGGGCAGCAATGCCCGAGGTTCCTGCCAGGCCAGCAATGGCAGTGTGAGGGGTGTGGCGATCAGCGCGGCCAGCGAGCTGGTGCGGGTCAGGCGGAACGTCAGCAGCCAGGCGGCGATGGCCAGTGCGGCAGCGGGAAGATAAAGACCTAGCAGCACGCCGGCAGCCGTGGCGACACCTTTACCACCGCGAAAGCGGAAGTACAGCGGGAACAGATGGCCCAGTACGGCGCACACGCCGATCCAGCCCTGTTGCGAAGGATCAAGCCCCCAGGCGCTGGCGATCAGTACCGGGACCAGACCTTTGCACAGATCGCCGATCAGCGTGAGGATGGCCATTTTTTTACCAGCCAGACGCAGCATGTTGGTCGCGCCTGCGTTGCCTGAACCGCTTTCACGCGGGTCGGGACCGCCGTTGAGGCGACTGAGCAGGATGGCGAAGGACAGTGAGCCGAGCAGGTAGGCGAAGGTCGCCAGTAACCAAAACATGCTAACCATTCCGGGCGAGGATGCCCTGATTCTAACGGCGCATCGCGCCCTTGTCGTGCAGTGGAGAGTAGTGCTTGGACAGAGTTTTCATTCAGGGTCTTGAGGTCGATACCGTGATCGGCGCGTACGACTGGGAGCGCGGCATTCGTCAGTGCCTGCGTCTTGACCTGAGTTTTGCCTGGGACAACCGACCTGCGGCCGCGGGTGATGACCTGAGCAAGGCACTCGACTACGCCAGTGTTTCGACCCGCATCCAGGCCTTTGCCGAGCAGGCGCAGTTTCAGTTGGTCGAGACGTTTGCCGAGCGCCTGGCCGAGGTGCTGATGGCTGAATTCAATATCCCCTGGCTGCACCTGAGGCTGACCAAGCCCGGTGCGGTCGCTGCCGCTGCCGGTGTGGGCGTGGAGATCGAGCGCGGATGTCGCTGACGCGGATTTTCCTCGGGCTCGGCAGTAACATCGAGCGCGAAAGGCACCTGCATGCCGGGCTTGATGCGCTGGACAGCTTCCTGAGTGAGTTGAGCTGTTCGCCCGTATTCGAGAGTCATCCGGTGGGCATCAAGAGCGGCCCGTTTTTCAATCTGGTGGTGTCGGCGCTGACCGATTTGCCGTTGATGGAGCTGGATCGCCGTCTGAAATTCATCGAGGCCGACAACGGCCGCTACGCCCCGGACCGCAAGGGACTGCCGCTTGACATTGACGTGCTGCTGTATGGCGAGCAGGTCGGTAATTTCGACGGGCTGATTCTGCCCCGGGCTGAAATTCTCAAGAACGCCTTCGTATTGTGGCCATTATCGCTGATCGCTCCGGATCGTCTGCACCCAGGTGTCGGCGTGCCATTCAGCACGTTGTGGGCTGACGCGCAGATTGATCAGCAGCTGTGGCCTGTGGCGTTCGAGTGGAAAGGCCAGGCGCTGACGCCTGCGGAGCTGCTCAAGGGCTTATGATCGTGCCCACGCGCTCGGCGTTATACATAAGTCCGCTTCAACACTGATCGTGCCCATCGCTCTGCGTGGGCATGCCTCCCGTGACGCTCCGCGTCACAAATGGCACAGACTGAGGATTCATTAAGCCGAGCGCATGACGTGGATAACGCTGGAGCTTGGGCACACATCTGCGCCACATTCCAGAGCGGACGCGGAGCGTCCTGGGAGGCATTCCCACGCAGAGCGTAGGAACGATCAGCATGATCTCAAGCACGCCGATCATGCCCAAGCTTGTGCTCAGCGTTATACCCGAGTCTTGCTACGACCAAGGGGTATGCATTCAGTCAGTCACTTTCGTTTAGGCCCCCGTTTTGCGCGGCTTGCGGACTTGTGTATAACGATGAGCGCTGGAGCCTAGGAATCGATCGACTTACCTATTGCCATACTCCGCTTTGTACACTTTCAGCGCATCCAGTCGCGCATTTTTCAGGGCGTTGCCCAGTTCCTGACCCTGCAAGCCTTTCTCGAGCAGCGGCTGTACAGACACCGCTCGTGCCGCTTCTGCGGCACCGCGCAGGTACTCCGCCTGTGGATAACTGCGCTGCTCGAAACCATGACGGCCTCGTGCATCCATCTCGCACGCGGCGATGAATTCCTCGAAGCGCTGCGGCCTGCGGTACACGTCGAAGCTGTGCAGCAGTTCCAGCACAGTGGAGGGCTTGAGTTCCAGCGCCCGATGTCCTTGTGTGTGGTACTGGCCGACCAGCAACGCCAATTCCTGACACTCCCTCGGTACCCGGAAGCGTTCGTTGACAGCCTTGATCAGGCGCAAGCCGGTGTGCTCGTGGGCGATGTGTCTTGGCCATTCCGACTCCGGGGTCAGCCCTTTGCCCAGATCATGAAGCAGGCAGGCCCAACGCACGCTCAACGGATGCTCGTGAAGGGCAGCCTGCTCCAGCACACTCAGTACATGCACGCCGGTGTCGATTTCAGGGTGATGCGCGGCTGGCTGAGGTACGCCGAACAGGTCCTCTACTTCGGGCATCAGTTCTTTCAGCGCGCCACACTCATGCAGCACCTCGATGAACACCTGTGGTTGTTTTTCCATCAGGGCGCGAGAGATTTCCTTCCAGCTGCGCTCGGGTGTCAACGCCTTGAGCTCGCCGGATTCACTCAGTTGCCGCATCAGGCCCAGCGTCTCGGGAGCGATGCTGAAACCATGCGGCGCATAACGAGCGGCGAAACGGGCAACGCGCAGTACACGCAGGGGATCTTCGGCGAACGCGGGGGAAATGTGACGCAAAATGCGCGCTTCTAGGTCCTGCTGGCCGTGATAGGGGTCGGTCAGGTTGCCGTCCTTGTCTTCGGCCATCGCGTTGATGGTGAGGTCGCGACGGATCAGGTCCTGCTCGAGCGTAACGTCAGGGCTCGCATGAAAAACAAAGCCGCCATACCCCACGCCACTTTTGCGCTCAGTGCGTGCCAGCGCATATTCCTCGCCCGTCAGCGGGTGGAGAAATACCGGAAAATCGGTGCCGACCGGACGATAGCCCTTGACCAGCATGTCTTCAGCCGACGCGCCGACGACCACCCAGTCGATATCGGTGACGGGTAAACCCAGGAGGCGGTCGCGTACGGCGCCGCCCACTTTAAAAATCTGCATAAAAAACCTCCGTAAGCGCGACAGGATAAACCTTGCGTCGTCCTTACGGAGGCTAAAACCGAACGATGACCGGTTTAAGCTTCACGCCTTCAGGATTTAGAGGTGTACAACCGCCAAATCGAGCCGGGGATATTCACTGTCGGCGTGCTCGCCTCTCGGTGGTACATGGTGGGTTTTCACGATCTGATCGCCCTGCAGGGTTTCCAGATGGATGTCGAACCCCCACAGGCGATGCAAGTGCTTGAGCACTTCATCGGTGGAGTCGCCCAGCGGTTTGCGGTTGTGCTGCTGATGACGCAGGGTCAGCGAACGGTCTCCGCGCCGGTCGATGCTGTAGATCTGGATGTTGGGCTCGCGGTTACCCAGGTTGTACTGCGCGGCCAGTATTTCGCGAATGGTGCGGTAGCCGTTCTCGTCATGGATGGCCGGGACCAGCAGATCATCTTTCAGGTCGTCGTCCATGATGCTGAACAGTTTGAGGTCGCGTATGACCTTGGGCGAGAGGTACTGAAGGATGAAGCTCTCGTCCTTGAAGCTGCTCATCGCGAACTTGATCGCGGTCAGCCAGTCAGTGCCGGCAATCTCCGGAAACCACTGACGGTCTTCTTCGGTCGGGTGCTCGCACATCCGGCGGATGTCCTGATACATCGCAAAGCCCAGCGTGTAAGGGTTAATGCCGCTGTAGTAGGGGCTGTCGAAGCCGGGTTGATAAATGACGCTGGTATGCGACTGCAGAAACTCCATCATGAAGCCATCGGTGACCAGGCCTTCGTCATACAGATCATTCATCAGCGTGTAATGCCAGAACGTGGCCCAGCCTTCATTCATCACCTGGGTCTGACGCTGAGGGTAGAAGTACTGCGCAATCTTGCGCACGATGCGCACCACTTCGCGCTGCCAGGGCTCCAGCAGCGGCGCGTGTTTCTCGATGAAGTAGAGAATGTTTTCCTGAGGCTCGGCAGGGAAGCGTGCATTGTCTTCCTTGCCGCCTTCCTTCGCACTTTTCGGGATGGTGCGCCACAGGTCATTGATCTGGCGCTGCAGGTGCTCTTCCCGATCCTTCTGCCGACGCCGCTCCTCTTCCGCCGAAATCGGATACGGACGCTTGTAGCGGTCCACGCCGTAGTTCATCAGCGCATGGCAGGAGTCGAGCAGGTCTTCCACGGCGTCGATGCCATGGCGTTCCTCGCACTGCATGATGTACTGCTTGGCGAACACCAGGTAATCGATGATCGAACTGGCATCGGTCCAGGTGCGGAACAGGTAGTTGCCCTTGAAAAAACTGTTGTGGCCATAGCAGGCATGAGCGACCACCAGCGCCTGCATGCAGATGGTGTTTTCTTCCATCAGGTAAGCGATGCAGGGGTCGGAGTTGATGACGATTTCGTACGCCAGACCCATCTGGCCGCGCGTATAGGATTTTTCAGTGCTGAGGAAGTGTTTGCCGTAGGACCAGTGGTGGTAGCCCAACGGCATGCCGACCGAGGCATAGGCGTCCATCATCTGCTCGGCGGTGATCACTTCGATCTGGTTGGGATAAGTGTCCAGCGCATAACGATCAGCGATACGGCTGATTTCGCGGTCGTAGGTCTGGATCAGTTCGAACGTCCACTCTGACCCCGTGGAAATGGGTTGGCGTTTCTGCTCTCTGGCGGTCATGACACTAACCTTCGCTGGAAGAGTTCGCGGAATACCGGATAGATATCACCGGCAGAGACAAGCTGCTGCTGGGCGAACGTGTCGGCATATTCCTCTCCGATGCGCTCATATTCATACCAAAGTGCCTGATGTTCGCGCGGCGTGATCTCCACATAGGTGTAGTACTGCACGAACGGCATGATCTGCTTGGTCAGGATGTCGCGGCAAATCGGCGAGTCATCGTTCCAGTTGTCGCCGTCGGAAGCCTGGGCCGCGTAGATATTCCATTCACTGCTCGGATAACGCTCGGCCATGATTTCCTGCATCAGTTTCAGGGCGCTGGAGACGATGGTGCCGCCGGTTTCCCGTGAATAGAAAAATTCTTCCTCGTCCACTTCGCGCGCACTGGTGTGGTGGCGAATGAACACGACTTCGATCTTGTCGTAGTTACGCTTGAGGAACAGATACAGCAGGATGAAAAAGCGTTTGGCGATGTCCTTGGTCGCTTGCGTCATGGAGCCAGAGACGTCCATCAGGCAGAACATCACGGCCTTGGAGCTGGGGTTGGGCTGCTTGACCAGCAGGTTGTATTTGAGGTCGAAGGTGTCCAGATACGGCACACGACGAATGCGTGCCTTCAGGCGTTCGATCTCCACCTCAAGCGCTTGAATATCTCCGAAATTGTCGGGTTCTTCGCGCTTCATGCGCTCAAGTTCGCTGTTGGCTTCCTTGAGTTTTGCCCGGCTGCTGCCCGACAGCGCGATGCGCCGCGCGTGGGCTGAACGCAGCGTACGAATGATGTTGATGCGTGAAGGATTGCCTTCGTTACTGATCCCCGCGCGCACGGTCTTGAAGGTGTCCGTGCCGGTCAGGTTGCGTTTGACCAGATTGGGCAGCTCCAGGTCCTCGAACATGAATTCGAGAAATTCTTCCTGGGTGATCTGGAACACGAACTCATCCATGCCTTCGCCGGAATTGCTCGCCTTGCCAGGCCCTTTGCCGCCACCGCCGCCTTGCGGCCTGGCGATGTGCTCGCCGGTGGTGAATTCCTTGTTACCAGGGTGAACGACGGTCTGTTTGCCGCCACGTCCGTGGTGGAGCACAGGCTCGTCGATGTCTCGACCGGGAATACTGATCTGCTCGCCATGCTCCATATCGGTAATGGAGCGGCGGCTGACAGCTTCTTCCACGGCCTTCTTGATGTGGTCACGATAACGCCGCAGAAACCGTTGCCGGTTTACCGTGCTCTTGTTCTTGCCGTTGAGACGTCGGTCAATCACATAGCTCATAGGCCCTCCGGGCAGCTTCAAGTTGCAAGCTTCAAGCCGTGAGGCTGAAGCTTAAAAGCAAGCGCTGGCACAAAACAGCACCTCAGACGAACCTGCGTCCGCCTGAGGCTTACAGCCTGCCGCTTGCCGCTGCCATTACTGCGACTTGCGTACGCGCAGATACCATTCGGAGAGTAGACGTACCTGTTTATCGGTGTAGCCCCGTTCAACCATTCGAGTGACAAAGTCGTTGTGCTTCTGCTGGTCTTCCTTGCTGGCCTTGGCATTGAAGCTGATGACCGGCAGCAGGTCCTCGGTGTTGGAGAACATTTTCTTCTCGATCACGACACGCAGCTTCTCGTAGCTAAGCCAGGTCGGGTTCTTGCCGTTGTTGTTGGCGCGGGCGCGCAGCACGAAGTTGACGATCTCGTTGCGGAAATCTTTGGGGTTGCTGATACCGGCCGGTTTCTCGATCTTTTCCAGTTCCTCGTTCAGTGCCACCCGGTTGAGAATCTCGCCGGTCTCCGGATCGCGGTATTCCTGATCCTGAATCCAGAAGTCCGCGTACAGCACGTAACGGTCGAAAATGTTCTGCCCGTACTCGCTGTAGGATTCCAGGTAAGCGGTCTGAATCTCCTTGCCGATGAACTCGATATAACGCGGTGCCAGGTATTCCTTGATAAAGCGCAGATAACGCTCGCGCGTCTCGGCAGGGAATTGCTCCTGTTCGATCTGCTGTTCCAGCACATACAGTAGGTGCACCGGGTTGGCCGCGATTTCATGCGGATCGAAGTTGAACACCTTGGACAGAATCTTGAACGCGAAACGTGTCGACAGACCGTTCATGCCTTCGTCGACGCCCGCGCTGTCGCGGTACTCCTGGATCGACTTGGCTTTCGGATCGGTATCCTTGAGGTTCTCGCCGTCGTACACCCGCATCTTGGAATAGATGTTGGAGTTGTCCGGCTCCTTGAGGCGCGACAGGGTGGTGAACTGCGCCAGCATCTTCAGCGTGTCCGGTGCGCAATGCGCCTTGGACAGAGAGCTATTGAACAACAGCTTGTCGTAGATCTTGATCTCGTCGCTGACCCGCAGGCAATAAGGCACCTTCACGATGTAAATACGGTCGATGAAGGCTTCGTTGTTCTTGTTGTTACGGAAGCTGTGCCATTCCGATTCGTTGGAGTGCGCAAGCAGAATGCCGGTAAACGGAATCGCGCCCAGCCCCTCGGTACTGTTGTAGTTGCCTTCCTGAGTGGCGGTCAGCAATGGGTGCAGGACCTTGATCGGCGCCTTGAACATCTCGACGAATTCCATCAGGCCCTGGTTGGCCCGGCAGAGCGCGCCCGAATAACTGTAGGCGTCGGCGTCATTCTGCGGAAACTCTTCCAGCTTGCGGATATCGACCTTGCCGACCAGCGCCGAGATGTCCTGGTTGTTCTCGTCACCCGGTTCGGTCTTGGCCACAGCGATCTGGTTGAGAACCGATGGATAGAGTTTCACGACCTTGAACTGACTGATGTCGCCCCCGAACTCAGCCAGACGCTTGGTCGCCCAGGGCGACATGATGGTGCTCAGGTAGCGCCGCGGGATGCCGAAGTCTTCTTCGAGAATGGCACCGTCTTCATTGGCATTGAACAGGCCCAATGGCGACTCGAATACCGGCGAGCCCTTGATGGCGTAGAACGGGACTTTTTCGATCAGTTGCTTGAGTTTTTCAGCCAGAGACGATTTACCACCGCCAACCGGGCCGAGCAGATAGAGGATCTGCTTCTTTTCTTCCAGGCCTTGGGCGGCGTGGCGGAAATACGAGACGATCTGATCGATGCATTCTTCCATCCCGTGGAAGTCTGCAAACGCCGGATAGCGACGTATCACCTTGTTGGAGAAAATTCGCGACAGCCGCGAGTTGGCGGAGGTGTCCACCAGCTCAGGTTCGCCTATGGCCAGCAGCAGACGTTCTGCCGCCGAGGCGTATGCGCTGCGATCCTGTTTGCAGAGCTCAAGATACTCCTGCAGCGAGAGCTCTTCCTGACGTGTCGTTTCAAAGCGTTGTTGGAAGTGGCTAAAAATACTCATGACGTCACCTCGCTCGATACGTTGAGCCGGCGGCGGATCGTCAGTCGATGCTGGCAGCAGCTGAGTATCCAGATGCCGTTTACCCCCCAGAACACCATAAAAGTAACTACCGATGACCCACGCGCCGGTGTACCGGCTCTCCCCTGATTTCGGATGGCCTAGGCTAAGGATAGTTCGGATTCGGAAAGATAAAGAAGGGATGAGCGAGAAGACGGGCTGACCGTTCGTCAGTTGGGGCGCGAGCCCGCGTAGAACGCGGGATCGACTGTCATAAAAATATTTTTCAGTTGCCTTGTACGGTTTCGGCCGGAAAAGTCGAGCGCCACAGCTCGAAGCCGCCGTCCACGCTGTACACGTCCGAGAATCCCTGACCCACGAGATAGGCCGCTGCGCTCTGGCTGGAGTTGCCGTGATAGCAGATGACCACAAGGGGCTTGTCCAGATCGGCCTTGGCGATGAAGTCGGCGATCGAGTGGTTGTCCAGGTGCTGTGACTCGGGAATGTGGCTGCTCTCGAATGTCTGGGCGTCACGAACATCGACCACGACCGCGCCTTGCTCGCGCAGTGCCTGAGCCTGTTCGGGGGGGATGCGTTTGAAATCGGTCATTGCGTGGGCTCCTGAGCCTGTGGCTGCTGATGACGGCTGGCGTCTGCCGGTATTCGGGTGATGGTCGGTGTTGCTACGTGGCCGACAGCATCGCAATTGCATTGATGACGTTCAAGGGTGTCGACGTTGAGCAGCGTCATGGCGCCGCCCCACACGCAGCCGCTGTCGAGCGCGAAGACGTCCGGCTCGTCACAGCGACCTTCAAGTGCCGCCCAGTGCCCGAAGATGATCTTTACCGAGCGGGTTTTGCGGTTCTTGTGACTGAACCAGGGCGCATAGCCAGGCTTGGCCGTCTCGACGCCTTCCTTGCCCTTGAGGTCGAGCTTGCCATCGCTGGTACAGAAACGCATACGCGTGAAGTAGTTGGTGATGACCCGTAGCCGGGTGACGCCGTTCAGATCGTTGTCCCACTTGGCAGGCTCGTTGCCGTACATGCCGTCCAGAAACGGTTCATACAGGTTGTCGTCCTGCAGGGCCTGTTCGACTTCGGCCGCATGCTTGAGTGCTTTCTTCAGCGACCACTGCGGTGCGATTCCGGCGTGGACCATCGCGACGTTGCGCGATTCGTCGTAATGCATCAGTTTCTGCTGGCGTATCCAGCCCAGCAGCTGGTCACGATCCGGCGCTTCCAGGATCTCACGCAGCGTGTCGCCTTTTTTCAGGCGCTCGATGTTGCGAGCGGCGGCCAGCAGGTGCAGGTCATGATTGCCCAGTACGCAGACCAACGATTGACGGATGCCGTACAGGAACCGGAGTGTCTCCAGCGACTGGGGGCCGCGGTTGACCAGGTCGCCCACCAGCCACAACTGATCCTTTTCAGGGTCGAACTGCACATCGTCAAGCAGGCACTTCAGCGGATCCAGGCAACCTTGCAGGTCGCCTACGGCGTACACCGCCATCAGTGAAGGGCACCCGGAACGGCAAGGCGGAACGGGGCGATGACGGCGTCGAAGCGTTTACCGTCTTCGGCCAGCATCTGATACGAGCCCTGCATGTTGCCGACCTTGGTCGTCATCACAGTGCCGCTGCTGTACGTGTGGCTCTGACCAGCCTTGATCAGCGGTTGCTGGCCCACCACGCCTTCGCCGCGGACTTCTTCGACGTGACCGTCGCCATCCGTGATGACCCAGTGCCGGGACAACAGCTTGGCAGGCAGCTCGCCATTGTTCTGGACCGTGATGGTGTAGGCGAACGCGAAGCGATTCTGCTCGGGTTGGGACTGTTCTGCGAGGAAGCGCGTGACGACGCTGACGTCGACCTGATAACGGGAATCGGACATTCAGTAGGCCTTGAAATCCATAGCGAAAAAAACGGAGTGCTCAACAGCAGCATCAGTCTAGGACAAGTAAACGGAAAATGACCAATGGCCGTCAGCCGTTTACCTGTTACCAATGCTTACTCCGCGAGGGCTTTCTCGCCCAGCTTGTCGGACAGACGAACGAAAGCGGCCAGGTCCAGTTGCTCCGGACGCAGACTGCCGTCTACACCCGCAGCGGTGATGTCATCACTGCTCAACAGCAGTTTCAAGGTGTTGCGCAGGGTCTTGCGACGCTGGTTGAAGGCTTCACGTACGACGCGCTCCAGCAGGCGGTGATCCTTGGCCGGGTGGGGCAGGGTTTCGTGCGGCACGAGGCGCACAATGGCCGAGTCCACTTTGGGCGGCGGGTTGAACGCACCAGGCCCCACGTTGAACAGGTGCTCTACGCGACAGTGATACTGGACCATGATCGACAGGCGACCCCAGTCACCGCCGCCAGGGCCGGCTGCAAGGCGCTCGACCACTTCCTTCTGCAACATGAAGTGCATGTCGCGGATCAGACCGGCGTTCTGCAAAAGGTGGAAGATCAGCGGCGTCGAGATGTTGTACGGCAGGTTGCCGACGACCCTCAGGCTGCGCGGCTCGGCACCCAGGCTGTTGAAGTCGAACTTCAGCGCATCACCCTGATGCAGGTTGAAGTTCGGCTTGCCGGCGAACTGGCTGTTGAGGATCGGGATCAGGTCCTTGTCCAGCTCCACGACATCGAGGCGGGCACCGCTGTTGAGCAGGCCTTCCGTCAATGCGCCCTGGCCCGGACCGATTTCCAGCAGGCGGTCTTCGGGTTTGGCACGAATCGCGCGCAGGATCTTGTCGATAACGCCTGCGTCGTGCAGGAAGTTCTGCCCGAAACGCTTGCGCGCCCGGTGTTGGTATAGCTCGGTCATGAATGGGTCTCGGCCATCTGGTAGGCGGTTTGCAGTGCGACGTGCAGGCTGCCGGTGTCGATCTTGCCACTGCCCGCCAGGTCCAGCGCGGTGCCGTGGTCGACGGACGTACGAATGATCGGCAGGCCCAGCGTCACATTGACGGCTGCGCCGAAGCCTTTGTACTTCAGTACGGGCAGGCCCTGATCGTGGTACATCGCCAGCACCGCATCGCAGTGCTCCAGATATTTGGGGGTAAACAGAGTGTCGGCAGGCAGCGGACCACGCAGGTCCAGGCCGTCGCTGCGCAGACGCTCCAGAGTCGGTTCGATGATGTCGATTTCCTCGCGCCCCAGATGCCCGCTCTCGCCTGCATGCGGATTGAGACCGCACACCAGGATGCGCGGGTGAGGGATGCCGAACTTGTTCACCAGATCGGCATGCAGGATGCGCGTGACGCGTTCCAGCCGGTCCGGGGTAATGGCATCGGCCACATCGCGCAACGGCAGGTGTGTGGTGACCAGTGCAACTCGCAAGTCACCCGTGGCCAGCATCATCACGACCTGTTCGGTATGGGTCAGTTCGGCGAGGAATTCGGTGTGTCCGGAGAAGGCAAAGCCGCCTTCGTTGATCACGCCCTTGTGCACCGGGGCGGTAATCATGCCGCTGAACAGGCCGTCGAGGCAGCCTTGTCCGGCGCGTGTCAGGGTTTGCAGCACGAACCCGGCGTTGGCCGTGTTCAGTTGACCCGTTACCACTGGGGCTGCCAGCGGTGTATCCCAGACATACAGGCTGCCCGCAGGGGCGGGCGAGTCGGGGAGGGCATCTGGCATCACGTCGAGCAGGTTGACGGCCACGCCCAGTTGCGCGGCCCGCTCGGTGAGCAGGTCGCGGCTGGTAATGGCAATCAGGGGGTGTGGCTGAGGCTGCGTGGCGAGCAGCAGGCAAAGGTCGGGACCTATGCCAGCCGGCTCGCCGGGTGTCAGGGCGAAGCGCTTTGGTTTCACTGAGCAGCCTGGGCTGCGCCAGGAAGCTTGATTTCAACGTACGCTTCGTCACGGATCTGACGCAGCCAGGTTTGCAGCTCTTCGTCGTACTTGCGGTTACGCAGTACGTTCAACGCTTGCTGATCACGAGCCTGACTGGTGGCGTCCGTGGCGCGACGGCCCAGAACTTCCAGAACGTGCCAGCCATAAGCAGTCTTGAACGGTTTGGAGACCACGCCCTGAGGCGTCTCGGTCATCACTTCGCGGAACTCTGGAACCAGCGAGTTGGGATCGACCCAGTTCAGGTCACCGCCGTTGAGCGCCGAACCCGGATCTTCCGAGAAACTCTTCGCCAGTTCGCCGAAATCTTCACCGTTTTCGATGCGGTTATAGATCTTGGCAGCCAGACGCTTGGTTTCTTCTTCGCTGCGGATTTCGCTTGGCTTGATCAGGATGTGGCGCACATGCACTTCATCGCGCATTTGAGCCTGACCCTGTCCACCGCGCTTTTCCAGCAGCTTGAGGATGATGAAGCCGCCCGGTGTGCGCGCCGGAGGCGTCACGTCACCAATTGGCATCGAGCTGAGCATGTCGCCGAACGGAGGTGGCAACTGGGCTGCCTTGCGCCAGCCCATGTCGCCGCCTTCCAGCGCGCTTTCGCTCGACGATTTGGCAATCGCCATCTGTGCGAAGTCGGCGCCTTTCTTCAACTGGTCGTAAACGTCCTTGGCCCTGCGCGCTGCCGCCTGAATGGCATCGGACGATGCACTGTCAGGTGTGGCGATCATGATGTTGGCCAGGTGAAACTCTTCGGACAGCTGAGCCTTGCCCAGATCGGAGGCCAGGAAGTTCTTCACTTCCTGCTCGGAGACCTGGATACGCTCGGCCACACGACGCTGGCGCACACGGCTGATGATCATCTCGCGACGAACCTGCTCGCGTGCATCGTTGTATGACAGACCGTCATGGGCCAGTGCTGCACGGAACTGGTCAACGCTCATGTTGTTGCGCTGAGCGATGGTGCCGATGGCCTGATTCAGTTCTTCGTCAGTGACGCGAATGCCGGAGCGCTCGCCAATCTGCAACTGCAGGTTTTCCAGAATCAGACGATCCAGAACCTGCTGCTGCAGTGCTTCGGCAGGCGGTACGCCCGACCCGCGCTTGGCGATGGTTTGCTGAACTTCACGAACACGCTGGTCCATCTGGCTTTTCATGATCACGTCGTTGTCGACGATGGCCACGACACTGTCCAGAGGCTGAACCGCTGCATGCACCGCACCGCTCAGGAGTAACGCGCCCAGCATCAGCGGGCGCAGACAATCAGAAAGCTTGGTCTTCACGTTCACGATAACCTTGGATGCCTTTGTCGAGGAAGCTCTCTACTTTGGCGCCGGTCACGCCGCCGAGTCCCTTCAACACGATTTGTAGGAATATGCCGCGGTCGCCTTTTTCGTTCTGAGGCGCTTCCTGGCTGAACTCGTCGTAATCAATCCAGTAACGGTTGATCAGACGCAGCTTCCAGCAGCAGTTGTCGTATTCGAAACCACCAAAGGCCTCGATGGTACGGTCGCGGTTGTAGTCATACTGCCAGCGGCTGATGAGGTTCCACTGCGGGACAATCGGCCAGATGACCGAGAAGTCATACTGCTGGATCTTGTAGTAGTCCTTCACGTAGTTCGCATCACCCGGCGAGCCGTAATCGCCACCGCCCACGGTCCAGCGGCCAGTTGTCTGGTCGAAACGGATCTGGTCATTGCGGTAGCGGAAGCCGGCGTTGACGACCTTGTTCGGGTCGTCTTCAGGCTGGTAGTGGAACATCGCGCTGGCCGAACGGGTGCTCTTGCTGTCCGGATCCCAGTTGAAGTCGGAGTTGAACCGCCAGTCGCGGTTGAAGCGGAAAGCGTATTCGAGGGCGTACGGCGAAACGTTGGCCTTGGCATCGTCACGATCGGCAAAGGTGATGCCGGGCAACTGGACCTCGCGGTCTTTGAAATAGATCGCCTGGCCAATGCTGAACGTCTGACGCTCAAAGCCGTTGTCTTCGATCCAGCGGTTGGTTATGCCCAGCGACAGCTTGTTCTCGTCACCAATACGGTCGACACCACTGAACCGGTTGTCGCGGAACAGGGACGAGTAGTTGAACGTGCTTTCACCCGAATCGAAAACCGGAATATCGGTCTGGTCTTTCTTGGGAACATAAAGATAGAACAGACGTGGTTCGAGGGTCTGGCGATAGTTCTTGCCGAACCATTGCGTGTTGCGGTCGAAGTACAGGCCGCTGTCGACACTGAAGATCGGTACGCTGCGGCTTTGGCTGCTGCTGTACTCTTCGTCAGCCAGCAGTGAGGTCTTGCCCAGGCCGTCCAGACTCAGATCGTATTGGGTGTAGACATACTTGAGCTTCGGCGTGATGAAACCGTAGGTCCAGTTCATCGGCAAGCTGACCGATGGTGCCAGGTTCAGACGGTCACCGTTTGCACGTGCAAGCCCCGCAACGTTTGTGTCCAGACGACGTGAAGAGATGCCGTTTTCATCAACGAAGTTGCCATCGCGCAAATCACGTTCGAAACGAACCGCCTCTGTCTGATAGTCGAACTTCAACCCGCCCGGGTTGTAAGGCAGGGTACCGTTGAAGGTGATCTGCGGCAGGCGGTTGTAAGGCGTGATGTTTGCAACGGTCGCGAGCTTGTACGCCTGAGCGTTGAAGTACGCCGAGTAGTAATCACCGCGATACGTCAGGGAGCCCTGTTGATTGATGAAGTCGGTTCTGCTCACTCCGATCTGATCGGTTTCCAGGTCCTGGAAGTAGTAAGGGTCACTGATATCGGTGTAGTCGACCTTGGTCAGCCAGCGCGAATCAAGCCCGCCCGTGTGCTGCCAGTTGATCATCCAGCGCGTCTTGTCGTAGTCCGACTGCAGCTTGCGCTCGTCGTCTTCGTCGTTCAGGTAGCCGCCACCGAACTGGCCTTCGCTGCTCTTGGTCAGGTAGCGGAACTCGCCTTCCATCAAGAGGCCGCGCTTGGCCATATAGCGTGGGTACAACGTGGCGTCGTAGTTCGGCGCCAGGTTGAAGTAGTAAGGCGTGACCAGCGTGAAACCGGTGTCGCTGCCTGTACCGATGGTAGGCGGCAGGAAACCGGACTGGCGACGGTCGTCGATCGGGAAGTAGATGTACGGCGTGTAGAGTACCGGTACGTCCTTGACCCGCAGCGTCACGTTGGTCGCGGTGCCGAAACCGGTGGCCGGGTTCAGCGTGATGTTGTTGCCTTTGAGCGTCCAGGCGTTGCTGTTCGGCTCGCACGTGGTGTATGTGCCGTCCTTGAGGCGAATGATCGCGTTCTCGGCACGCTTGGCGTACAGAGCGTTACCGCGAATGTTCGACTTGTGCAGGACGTACTCGGCGTTGTCGACACGGGCTTCGCCGGTGTCGAGCTGCAGTTCGGCCTTGTCGCCGACGATCAGTGCGCCGTTGTCACGCAGACGCACGTCACCGTTCAGCTCGCCACGGTTCTCGGCCTGATGCAGGGCGGCTTCCTGAGCCTGAACCTGCATGCTGCCTTGACGCAACACGACGTCACCAGCGAGGGTCGCAACCTGTGCTTCCTGCTCGTAACGCGAGGCTTTTGCACCGACGAACATCGGTGCATCGCTCATTTTCGTCTTGTCGTCCATGCCCGGGCGAATCGGCTCTACGTAGGCACCCGAGCAATACGGACCGGTTTCGGCCAGTTGCGCTGCGGTGAGCTTTTCACGAGGAACCCAATCGAGGTGACTGTAGTCAGCACTACGCGACCTCAGGCCTTTGCCCTTGGCTTCGGTCACCAGTTGCGTGGTCGCAACCGGTTCGCCGGCGGAAGTGCTTTCCGAGGTCACAGTACCGTTGGAACTGACCGACGTCGTGCTGTGCACGGGGCGCGGAGGCAGTTCAACGGCAGCGGTGCCGGATTTAGGCGCACAATTCCAGGCACCCGAAGCAGAGACTGAGCAGTCATACTGTTCCGCGGCAACCACGAATTGAGTGGCCAGAGGTTGCATCGCCAGCAGACTGCCGGTTACGAGCAACGGAAATTTTTTACGAAACGCGGGGGATTTCAATGCCATCTTATTAGTCCGGGCTTCCTGCGCGCCATCTGCCCGCGGGGGGGCCGCACGCCTCTCGATGGGCTGAAAAAGATTCCGGATAATAAAGCATGACCCGCTTGACGGCTAGCGCCGTCGGAGACCCTTGTAATGCCAGATCAAGATATACGCCTGCAATCCCTGAAAGTTTGGCTGGATAAGCAGTTGCCAGCGCTGTTCTCCGCGCACAATTGGGGCGCCGTACCCCCGGCCACGTTGACTGCGGCCAGTAGCGACGCGAGTTTTCGCCGTTATTTCCGTTGGGAGGGCGAAGGGCGAACTTTTATTGTGATGGACGCGCCGCCACCCCAGGAAAACTGCAAACCGTTTGTGGATATCGCTCATTTGCTGGAAAAGTCCGGCATAAATGTTCCGAAAATTTATGCCGAGGACCTCGCGCAGGGCTTTTTGCTGCTCAATGATCTGGGGCGTCAGACTTATCTGGACGTGATCGATGCCGATAACGCGGATATGTTATTTGCCGACGCCATCGAGTCGTTGCTGGCTTATCAACAATTGCCGATGGATGCGCCGTTGCCCAGCTATGACGTGGCCTTGCTGCGCCGTGAACTGGAGCTGTTTCCCGAGTGGTACGTGAAGCGTCATCTGGGCATCGACATGGACGAGGCGCAACTGGCTGACTGGCAGCAGGCCAGCGACCTGCTGATCGAAAGTGCGCTGATACAACCCAAGGTGCTGGTGCATCGCGACTATATGCCTCGGAACCTGATGATCAGCGAGCCCAATCCGGGCGTGCTGGATTTTCAGGATGCCGTGTATGGCCCAGTCACCTACGACATCACCTGCCTGTTCAAGGATGCGTTCCTGAGTTGGCCGCAGGAGCGCGTCAGCGACTGGTTGAAAATCTACTGGGACAAGGCGCGGGCGCTGGGCATTCCGGTCCATGAAGACTTCGCTGCGTTCGAGCGGGCCAGCGACCTGATGGGCGTACAGCGTCACTTGAAAGTCATCGGCATCTTCGCGCGTATCTGTCATCGCGATGGCAAGCCGCGTTATCTGGGCGACGTTCCACGCTTTTTCGCCTATATAGAAGCCGTTCTTTCGCGACGTCCGGAACTGGCGCAACTGGGTCAGTTGCTGACCAGCCTGCAGCAGCCGGTCGAGACAGCCGTCTGACTCATTTTGAAAAAGGTACCGATTGTGTTGAAGAGGATTGCATGAAAGCGATGATTCTCGCTGCCGGGAAAGGCGAGCGCATGCGCCCGTTGACCCTGCACACGCCAAAACCTCTGGTGCGCGCAGGTGGTGTGCCTTTGATCGAATATCACCTCAATGCTTTGCGTGAGGCCGGGTTCCACGATCTGGTCATCAACCATGCGTGGCTGGGTCAGCAGATCGAAGACTGGCTTGGCGACGGCCAGCGCTTCGGCCTGAACATCCGTTACTCCCCTGAAGGTGAGCCGTTGGAAACAGGTGGCGGCATCTTCCGCGCCCTCCCTTTGCTGGGCGACGAGCCGTTTGTGGTGGTCAATGGCGACATCTGGACGGACTACGACTTCGCCTCGCTGCGTCGACCGTTGACGGGGCTTGCGCATCTGGTGTTGATCGACAACCCGGCGCATCACCCGACGGGGGATTTCTCGCTGGTTGACGGTCAGGTACTCGATGACGACTCGGCTGGGCATCGCCTCACCTACAGCGGTATCGCGATTTTGCATCCTGAACTGTTCGCCGGTTGCGAGGCGGGCGCGTTCAAGCTGGCGCCGTTGCTGCGTGATGCCATGCGTGAAGGGCAGGTAACCGGTGAGCATTTCAGCGGGCGCTGGGTGGATGTCGGTACTCATGAACGGCTGGCTGAAGTGGAGCAGTTGCTGGCGGGACGTACTGAATGATCTGGCCGGGCACACTGGCAGGCGCTGGTATCGGGTACGCGATTGCCGACATACCCGGTGCGATGCTGGGCGCCTTGCTGGGGCAGGCGCTGGACCGTCGATTGAAACTGTACAGCTGGGCACATCTGCGTGAGCGGCTGGGTGGTCGCCCGGCTGTTCATGACGACGAGTTGCTGTTTGTGCTGCTGGGGCGCCTGGCCAAATGTGACGGGCGCGTGGTCGCCAGTCACATCCATCAGGCGCGGGTCGAGATGCAACGACTGAGCATGGACAAGGCGGGTCAGTTGCGTGCAATCAATGCGTTCAAGCGCGGCAAGGACGGATCCGATGGACTGCGCAGTTATCTGCGCGGTTTGCGTGATCAATCGGACAAGGCCGAAGGATTGTTACGTGCCTGTTGGCGCATGGCGTGGGCCGATGGCAAGGCGTCCCGGGCCGAGCGCGAGCTGATTGGCGTGTGGGGCATGTGGCTGGGCTGGACCGAGCCGCAGATCGAGGCGCTGGCCGCCGAACATGATCCGATGAAGCGGCCGTCAATCGGCAGTATTGACGCCTACAAGGGTGCACTGCTGTTGCTGGGCGTAAAGGCCGACACCGATCCTGTGACCATCAAGCGTGCCTACCGGCGGCTGCTCAGCCGCCACCACCCGGACAAGATCGCAGGCTCGGGCGCCAGCTCATTGCAGGTGCGTGTAGCGACCGAGAAAACCAGCGAACTGCACAACGCCTATCGACTGATCAAGGCGCGTCGCGGGTTTCAGTGATGATGCTCACCCCTATGAGTGGGAGGCGGCTTGCCGGCGATGCAGTCGACGCGGCATGTCAGGAAAGTCGCGTCATCGTTCATCGCCGGCAAGCCGCCTCTTATCAAACAACCTGCAACCCACTGAAGAAACTGGATTTTGTGGGAGCGGACTTGTCCGCGAAGGGGTGGTGCAGACGATGAAGGTTCAGCGACTGAAATGCAGCATTCGCGGACAAGTTCGCTCCCACGACGCCCGGTGTTTGCTGCGCGACAGCGCTACGTCGGAGACGTGGTGGGGCCTCCCCCAATCTGGTGATTGCTACGGACAGCGTGTTTCAACACGCCAAGAGCATCCCCGGCCTATTTGGCCTCGACCCATCCGCGAACCCGGCGGAACAGTTGTTCCTGCTCTGTCTCTGCATTGCCTGCAATATTGATCAGCCCGATTTGTGTGAAGCCCGGTCCCTTGGCGCGTTTGCTGGCCTGGAGGCGTTCGGTCGCTGCCTGCTGGGGCGGGTTTTTGTAGATGAAGTCGGCGGTATTGACCTTCAGCGTGGGCACCATGTCCAGCAGTGACGGTGGCGTGTCGAGCGGTTCGCGTGCGGCCACCAACACCAGTTTCTGCACCAGAGGCGACGGGCGCTCGCTCATGTAGCGCGTCGCCCAATAAGCGCCGCTGCTGTGGCCGAGCAATACGATGCTGTGCGCCTTGTTCTGCTGCGCAAAGGCAATCGCGCTATCAATGCGGGCAAAGACCCTTTCAGCCTGGGCCTTGTTGCGTTCTTCATCGGCCGCTGCCTTGGCCGTGTCGGCGCTGGCCTGGGCTTCTGCCTCGGCGGCCGCATCCTTGGCAGGCGCATCCTTTGGCGCTTCCTTGGGTTTTTCAGCGCTGGCGTCGCCGGTCGCGGCGTCAGTGTCACGCGGCATCAGCGCAGTGTCCTGTGCGTCCGGTAAGGTGACGCTCAGGCTGGACCAGCCGACATTGGGAAACTTGCGTCGCAGCGGGCCGACCACGTCGGGCCAGTCCGGCGATTCGCCTGCGCCAGGCAGGATAATGACGGCACCTTGCGGCTCGTCAGTGTTGGCCGGTTTCCAGAGCGCCAGAAAGCTTTCGTCGCCTGCCTGCAGTTGCTGCTGATCCTCTTTGGGCAGTTGACGCTCAAGCGCGATGGCATCTTCCTGCGCGCGGCTGGGCAGTGGCGCGCGCTCTTCGGGAGCGTCTTTGGCCGCGTCCTTTGGTGCATCTGCTGCCAGGGCAGGCAGGGCACAAGGAATGATCAATGACAGAAACAATGCAGGAAACATTGCGCGAATGGTGTGGGACATCGGATATTCCAAGCCAGAAACGATACCGGCAGCCTAATGGGTTGATCGGCTTTTGTCAGGCGTGAGCCTGGGCGCACTACCTCTATATGAGAACGACACGTTGCTAACTCGTCTTCGGTGCATCGGTTTTATCGGCTGCCTGGCTGTGCTCTTGATGGCGCAGGCGGCAAATGCACAGTTCGATGCATCTGACATTGCTGCACGTGCCCAACTGAGTCCGGTGCAGCGCGACTGGCTGAAACAGCATGGCCCGTTGCGCGTCGGCCTTGTCCTGCGTGCGCCCTATGCGCAGTTCGATCAGCGCCTGCAGCAGTTGTCGGGGGCCAACGTCGAGTTCATGAATGCCCTGGCGGCCACGCTGCCGGTGGAATTGCTGTGGCGAAATTTCGCTGATCAGGCTGCGCTCGAGAAAGCGCTGGCCGAGGGCGAAGTGGACGTTGCGCCTGGTCTGACCCAAACGCCTGCAGGACTCAAGCTCTGGCTGTTCTCCGATCCCTATCTGCGAGTGTCCCAGTTGTTGATCGGCGAACGGGACGGCAGCACCGCCGTGGATCTGGACAAGCTCGACAGTCTCTCCCGAGTGGCGGTGCGCATGCCCAGCGCCACGGCCGATTACCTGCGCAGCAATTACCCGCACCTGAATCTGCAAGGCGTACCGCTGGAGCGTCAGGCCTTGCAGTTGCTGCTCAGTCAGCAGGCGCGCTATGCCGTGGCCGATGAAGCCCAGCTCAGTCGCCTGCTGCGGGAGCCCGAGTTTGCAGGTCTTGCGGTGGTGGGCGACATCGGCCTGCCGCTGTTGCTGAGGGTCGCGTCGCGCCGGGATGCCCCGGAGCTTGCGGACATCATCGGTGAAGCGTTGCGTGCCATTCCGGCCAGAGAACTGGACCAACTGCACACCCGCTGGATGCCGCTGACGCCTTCGCATTTCATCGAATCACCGGGCCTCTGGCAGAACCTGTGCATCCTGCTGCTGGTGATGCTGCTGGCCTGTTTCGCCATCGTGATCTGGCAACGTCGTCAGCAGCAGGCGCTCGAGCAGGAGTTGCTCACGGCCCGCGATGACATCGCCCGCCGGGTGCAAGGCGAGGAGTCGCTACGGTTGGCGCAGTTTTCCATCGACCAGAGCACCGTCGGCATTCTCTGGGTCAACTGGGACAGCCGCGTGCGCTACGCCAACCGGGCGGCAGAAACCATGCTCGGTTATGCGCCGGGTAAAGTCGTCGAAAGGCCCTTGATTGATTTCGATCCCAGCCTGCATATGGATCGCTGGCTCAACCTGTGGAAAAACGCTCGCTCGACTGAAGAAAGCCCGCAGTTGTTCGAGACCAATTGTGTGCGCGCCGACGGCAGCGTATTGCCAGTCGATGTGTCGCTGAGCTTTCTGCGCTTTCGCGAGGCGGAATATCTGGTGGTCTTCCTCAGCGATGTCAGCGAACGACGTCGCGCTCATGATCAGTTGCGTGAACTGTCGGCTCACCTGGAAAGCGTGCGTGAAGAAGAAAAAGCCAGAATTGCCCGCGAGGTCCACGACGAACTGGGGCAGATGCTGACCGTGCTCAAGCTGGAAACCTCAATGTGCGAACTGGCCTACGCCGATCTGGACCCAGGCCTGAGAGAACGGCTGGGCAGCATGAAGAAGCTGATCGCGCAGTTGTTCCAGTTGGTACGCGATGTGGCGACCGCGCTCAGACCGCCGATTCTCGATGCGGGCATTGCGTCGGCCATCGAGTGGCAGGCCCGGCGTTTCGAGGCGCGCACGCAGATCCCGTGTCTGGTGCAGGTTCCGGATAATCTGCCATCGCTCAGCGATGCGAAGGCGACGGGGATGTTCAGGATTCTTCAGGAGGCGCTGACCAATGTGATGCGTCACGCGCAGGCGCACACGGTCGAAATCAGCCTGACGCTCGAGCGCGACATGCTCTGCATGACGGTTGCCGACGACGGGCAGGGCTTTGTCATCGAGTCCGGCAGGTCGGCGTCGTTCGGCGTGGTCGGGATGCGCGAGCGGGTATTGATGCTGGGCGGTCGATTGGAACTGGACAGCGAGCTGGGTGAGGGCACAACCTTGCGCGCCTACATTCCGTTGGACCCCGCTGGACAGGAGCGAGCAAAGTGATCCGTGTACTGGTAGCCGAAGACCACACCATCGTGCGTGAGGGCATCAAACAGTTGATCGGCCTGGCCAAGGACCTGCAGGTGGTGGGCGAGGCGAGCAATGGCGAGCAACTGCTGGAGACGCTGCGCCACGTGGCTTGCGAGGTGGTGCTGCTGGATATTTCCATGCCGGGCGTCAACGGACTTGAAGCGATCCCGAGAATTCGCGCCTTGAACAATCCGCCAGCCATTCTGGTGCTGTCGATGCATGACGAGGCGCAGATGGCGGCCCGCGCCTTGAAAGTCGGTGCCGCAGGTTACGCCACCAAGGACAGCGATCCGGCGCTGCTGCTGACGGCGATCCGTCGCGTGGCGGCAGGCGGGCGTTACATCGACCCCGAACTGGCCGACCGCATGGTGTTCGAGGTGGGCCTTACCGACAACCGCCCGTTGCACTCGCTGCTGTCAGAGCGCGAATTTTCGGTATTCGAACGACTGGCCCAGGGCGCGAACGTCAACGACATCGCCCAGCAACTGGCACTGAGCAGCAAGACCATCAGCACCCATAAGGCGCGCCTGATGCAGAAAATGAAGCTCAACTCGCTGGCTGATCTTGTGAAATATGCGATGGAGCACAAGCTGCTCTGAGTCTGAAAACGACATGTATCAGAGTTCTGGACACCGACCCGTGGGAGCGGACTTGTCCGCGAAGAATGGGTTAGGCGACGCAGATGCTCAGGGTTGGCTACTTTTCGCGGACAAGTCCGCTCCCACCTGATTCCGCGCAGTTTAGAAGACATACCCATCCCCGCCATCCTTGTAGGGCAATCCCTACCCCTGGCCTTCCAGCCTGCCTAGGCTAATCTCTCATCAGCCCCGATTTGCGGGGGCTTCGGGCTGTTCTAGTCTTCGAGCCACGCAGACAGAAAACAAAGGTGTGGGTAATGAGCGACGTCGATACAAGCGCTGGAGCAAGTGATGTTCTGGTCAGCTTTCGTGGTGTGCAGAAGAGCTACGACGGCGAAGCACTGATCGTCAAAGACCTCAACCTGGATATTCGCAAAGGCGAGTTTCTCACCCTGCTCGGACCCTCCGGCTCCGGCAAGACCACCAGCCTGATGATGCTGGCCGGTTTCGAAACCCCGACTGCCGGTGAAATCCTGCTCGGCGGCCGCGCCATCAATAACGTGCCACCGCACAAACGCGACATCGGCATGGTGTTTCAGAATTACGCATTGTTTCCGCATATGACGGTGGCCGAGAACCTGGCGTTCCCGCTGTCGGTGCGTGGCATGAGCAAGACCGATGTCGGCGAGAAAGTGAAACGTGCGCTGGGCATGGTCCAGCTGGATACGTTCGCTCATCGCTACCCGGCCCAGTTGTCCGGCGGTCAGCAGCAGCGCGTCGCCCTTGCCCGCGCGCTGGTTTTCGAACCGCAGTTGGTGCTGATGGACGAACCCCTCGGCGCACTCGACAAGCAACTGCGTGAGCACATGCAGATGGAGATCAAGCACCTCCACCAGCGCCTCGGCGTGACCGTGGTGTACGTGACCCACGACCAGGGCGAAGCCCTGACGATGTCCGACCGCGTGGCAGTGTTCCATCAAGGTGAAATCCAGCAGATCGCGCCGCCGCGCAGCCTGTATGAAGAGCCGAAAAACACCTTCGTGGCCAACTTCATCGGCGAGAACAACCGCCTCAACGGCCGTCTGGTCAGCCAGGATGGCGACCGCTGCGTCGTCGAGCTGGAGCGCGGTGAAAAAGTCCACGCGCTGGCGATCAACGTCGGGCAGCCGGGCGGTCCTGTCACGCTGTCCATTCGCCCGGAACGCATCCATCTCAATGGCCGCAGCGAGAGCTGCACCAATCGTTTCTCCGGCCGTGTGGCCGAGTTCATCTACCTGGGCGACCACGTGCGTGTGCGTCTGGAAGTGGCAGGCAAGACCGACTTCTTCGTCAAGCAGCCTATCGCCGAGCTGGATCCTGCGCTGAGCGTTGGCGACGTGGTGCCCATCGGATGGCAAGTCGAGCACGTGCGCGCGCTCGATCCCTTGCAGCAAGTGCATTGATCTATCGATAAAAGCAATAACAGAGGCGAATCGATCGCCCATTCCAATCGCTTACCAACACTGCTCGTGGAGAAAAGAATAAATGCTGAAATCATTGAAGTTCACCGCCATCACCCTGGGGATGATGTGCGCAGCGCAGACCATGGCAGCCACTGACCTGACGGTCATTTCCTTCGGCGGTGCCAACAAGTCCGCGCAGGAAAAAGCCTTTTACGCGCCGTGGGAAAAGGCGGGTAACGGCAAGATCATCGCCGGTGAGTACAACGGTGAAATGGCCAAGATCAAGACCATGGTCGACACCAAAAGCGTGTCCTGGGATCTGGTAGAAGTCGAGTCGCCGGAGCTGGCGCGTGGCTGCGACGAGGACATGTTCGAGGAACTTGACCCGGCGATGCTGGGCAAGGCTTCCGACTATGTTCCGGGCGCCATCACCACCTGTGGTGCCGGTTTCTTCGTCTGGTCCACCGTACTCGCCTACAACGCCGACAAGGTTGCCAGTGCTCCGAGCGGCTGGGCGGATTTCTGGGACACCAAGAAATTTCCGGGCAAGCGTGGCCTGCGCAAGGGCGCCAAGTACACCCTGGAATTCGCTCTGATGGCCGACGGCGTTGCGCCGAAGGACGTCTACAAAGTGCTGGCCAGCAAAGACGGTCAGGACCGCGCGTTCAAGAAGCTCGATGAGCTCAAGCCGAACATCCAGTGGTGGGAAGCCGGCGCACAGCCGCCGCAATACCTCGCCTCCGGCGACGTGGTAATGAGCTCGGCCTACAACGGTCGCATCGCCGCCGTACAAAAGGAAAGCAATCTGAAAGTGGTGTGGACTGGCGGCGTCTACGACTTCGACGCATGGGCCATTCCAAAGGGTTCGAAAAACGCTGAAGCCGCGAAGAAATTCATCGCCTACAGCCTGAGCCCGGAACAGCAGAAAGTCTACTCGCAGAACATTGCCTACGGCCCGGCCAACACTCAGGCGGTACCGCTGCTGGACAAGGAAACCCTGCAGAACATGCCGACGACCCCTGAGAACATCAAGGATCAGGTGCAGATGAACGTGTCGTTCTGGACTGACAACGGCGAATCCCTGGAGCAGCGTTTCACTGCCTGGGCTGCCAAGTAAGCGCGTCACGTTGCGTTAGATCCGGGTGTTCCCTGTACCAAGGGGAACACCCTTCGTTGAAAGATTCCGGAGTTCGCTATGGCCATCGCCGTGCCCCTGACTGAAGGCGCCAGCCCCAACTTGAAGCAACGTCTTGCTCGCGCAGAGCGGGTCAACCGCTGGAAGGCCCAGGCACTGATCGCTCCGCTGGTCATCTTCCTGCTGCTGGTGTTTCTGGTCCCTATCGCCGCGCTGCTCTACAAAAGCGTCGATAACCCGGAAGTCGTTGCCGCCTTGCCGAGCACCGTGATCGAAGTCCAGAAATGGGATGGAAAAGGGCTGCCGCCCGAGTCGGTCTACAAGGCAATGAGCCTGGACCTGGCTGAAACCCGCAAGAATTCGACCCTGGGCGATCTGTCCAGACGCTTGAACGTAGAGCTGGCCGGTTATCGCAGCCTGCTGAGCAAGACGGCTCGTGCGTTGCCGTTCAAGACTGAGCCTGCCTCTTATAAAGAAGCGCTTGAAGCGCTGGATGAGCGTTGGGGCGATCCTGCCTACTGGCAGGCCGTGCGCCGCAACACCAGCAGCATCACCCCGTATTACGTACTGGCCGCGCTGGATCATCGCATCGACGACCTCGGTGAAGTGGCCCCCGCGACCCCCGATCAAGCGATCTATCTGGACATCTTCGCCCGCACTTTCTGGATGGGACTGGTCATTACCGTTATCTGTCTGGTGCTGGCGTATCCACTGGCCTACCTGCTCGCCAGCCTGCCTTCACGGCAAAGCAACCTGCTGATGATTCTGGTGCTGCTGCCGTTCTGGACCTCGATTCTGGTGCGGGTTGCGGCCTGGATTGTGCTGCTCCAGTCCAGCGGACTGATCAACAGCGCGTTGCTGGCGATGGGCATTATCGACAAGCCGCTGGAACTGGTCTTCAACCGGGTGGGTGTGTACATCTCGATGGTGCACATCATGCTGCCGTTCATGATCCTGCCGATCTACAGCGTGATGAAGAACATCTCTCCGACCTACATGCGCGCCGCGATTTCTCTGGGCTGTCATCCGTTCACCAGCTTCTGGCGCGTGTACTTCCCGCAAACCTACGCCGGGATCGGTGCCGGGTGCCTGCTGGTGTTCATTCTGTCGATCGGCTACTACATCACCCCGGCTCTGTTGGGCAGCCCGAACGATCAGATGGTCAGCTACTTCGTCGCGTTCTACACCAACACCAGCATCAACTGGGGAATGGCCACGGCGCTGGGCGGTCTGCTGCTGTTGGCGACCATCGTGCTGTATCTGATTTATAGCTGGCTGGTCGGCGCCAGCCGCCTGCGTCTGAGCTGAGGAGCGTCACCATGCTGAACCCCTACACATCGCCGATCGAGCGCATCTGGTATTTCGCGCTGCGCATCATCTGTGCGCTGGTGCTGCTGTTCCTCGTGCTGCCGGTGCTGGTCATCATTCCGCTGTCGTTCAACTCCGGCAGCTTCCTGGTCTATCCGCTGCAGGGCTTTTCCCTGCAGTGGTATCAGGACTTCTTCAACTCTGCCGAGTGGATGCGTGCGCTGAAGAACAGCATGATCGTCGCTCCGGCCGCGACCGTGCTGGCCATGGTGTTCGGCACGCTGGCGGCCATTGGCCTGACGCGTGGCAACTTCCCCGGCAAGGCGCTGGTCATGGCGCTGGTGATCTCGCCGATGGTCGTGCCGGTGGTGATCGTCGGGGTCGCCAGTTACCTGTTTTTCGCACCGCTCGGGTTGGGCAACAGCTATACCTCGCTGATTCTGGTGCACGCGGTGCTGGGTGTGCCTTTCGTGATCATCACGGTGTCGGCGACGTTGCAGGGCTTCAATCACAATCTGGTGCGTGCTGCGGCCAGCCTGGGTGCCTCGCCGTTGACTGCGTTTCGCCGCGTGACCTTGCCGCTGATCGCGCCGGGCGTGATTTCCGGTGCGCTGTTCGCCTTCGCGACCTCGTTCGATGAAGTGGTGGTGACGCTGTTTCTCGCCGGTCCCGAGCAAGCGACATTGCCACGTCAGATGTTCAGCGGTATCCGCGAAAACCTCAGCCCGACCATCGCCGCTGCCGCCACCCTGCTGATCGGTTTTTCGGTGGTGTTGCTGCTGGTGCTGGAGTGGCTGCGTGGGCGGAGCGAGAAATTGAGGACGCAGGCGGCCTGATGCCGTTGCGCATCGGACGCCTCCGACAATTGCTCGGGTTGTATCAGGCATGAAGCGATCTCTGACATTTACCCGCTGAATGCCTGACAAAAACATCCGGAGTGCACCTGCGACATATCCAGAAACGTTGGAGTACAATGCGCGCCACTGTGATTCTGCTCAAACAGGTGCGTCATGCAGCCCTTCGTTATTGCCCCATCGATTCTTTCCGCTGACTTCGCCCGCCTGGGTGAGGAAGTCGACAATGTGCTGGCCGCAGGCGCGGACTTCGTGCATTTCGATGTCATGGACAACCACTACGTCCCGAACCTGACCATTGGTCCGATGGTGTGCAGCGCGCTGCGTAAGTACGGCGTTACAGCGCCCATCGATGTGCACCTGATGGTCAGCCCGGTGGACCGCATCATCGGCGATTTCGTCGAAGCCGGTGCCACGTACATTACCTTCCACCCTGAAGCCACTCAGCACATCGACCGCTCGTTGCAGTTGATCCGTGAAGGCGGCTGCAAGTCGGGTCTGGTGTTCAATCCTGCGACGCCCTTGAACCTGCTGGAGTACGTCATGGACAAGGTCGACATGATCCTGCTCATGAGCGTCAACCCCGGTTTCGGTGGCCAGAAGTTCATTCCCGGCACGCTGAACAAGCTGCGTGAAGCACGGGCGCTGATCGATGCGTCGGGTCGCGATATCCGTCTGGAGATCGACGGCGGCGTCAACGTCAACAACATCCGCGAAATCGCGGCTGCCGGTGCCGATACCTTCGTGGCAGGCTCTGCCATCTTCAACGCGCCCGATTACCGCGAAGTGATCGAGAAAATGCGTGCCGAACTGGCGTCTGCCCACGCATGAGCGGCTTCGAGCAGCTGTTTGCAGGTCAACTGCCCAAGCTGATCATGTTCGATCTGGACGGAACCCTCGTGGACTCCGTGCCGGACCTTGCCGTCGCCGTGGACAAAATGCTGCTTGAGCTGGGTCGTCCTGCGGCCGGGCTTGAGTCGGTACGCGCCTGGGTTGGCAACGGTGCGCCGGTGCTGGTGCGTCGTGCGCTGGCCAATGACATCGACCACAGCCATGTCGATGACGCGCTGGCCGAGCGCGGGCTGGACATCTTCATGGAAGCCTACGCGCAAAAGCACGAGTTCACTGTGGTCTATCCGGGCGTGCGGGAAACTCTGAAGTGGCTGCAGAAGATGGGCGTGCAGATGGCCCTCATCACCAACAAGCCGGAGCGCTTTGTTGCGCCGTTGCTCGATGAAATGAAGCTGGGCCGGTTCTTTCGCTGGATCGTCGGTGGCGACACCATGCCGCAAAAGAAGCCCGATCCTGCGGCGTTGTTTTTCGTCATGAAAATGGCCGGTGTTCCGGCCTCGCAATCCCTGTTCGTCGGCGACTCGCGGACCGACGTGCAGGCTGCCAAGGCTGCCGGTGTGGCCTGCGTTGCGATGAGCTACGGCTACAACCATGGTCGCCCGATTGCCGAGGAGTCTCCGGCGATGGTGATCGATGATCTGCGCAAGCTGATTCCCGGTTGCCTGGATCAGGACGCTGAGATACTGTTGCCCGACATCGAACGTCCCTCCTTTAGAGATTCCATCGTGGTGGTCACTCGCAAACTCTGGATGAAAGTCATGAAGGCCCTGGCCCGCTGGCGTTGGCGCGCCTGACTTGTTTCTGGCCGGCCTGCCGGTGCGTTTGCCTTACTGACCGTTTTATCCTCAAACCACGAGGTTGCTCATGAACCGTGAAGAATTCCTGCGTTTGGCCGCTGATGGCTTCAACCGCATTCCGCTTGCCCGCGAAACCCTCGCTGACTTCGACACACCGCTGTCGATCTACCTGAAACTGGCCGACCAGCCGAACTCCTATTTGCTGGAGTCGGTGCAGGGCGGCGAGAAGTGGGGGCGGTATTCGATCATCGGTCTGCCATGTCGCACCGTGATGCGTGTGCATGGCCATCGCGTCAGCATTACCCACGATGGCGTCGAGATCGAAACTCACGAATCGGAAGACCCGCTGGCGTTCGTCGAAGTATTCAAGGCGCGCTACAACGTGCCGACCATCGCCGGTCTGCCGCGTTTCAATGGCGGGCTGGTCGGTTATTTCGGTTATGACTGCGTGCGTTATGTCGAGAAGCGCCTGGCCAACTGCCCGAACCCGGATCCACTGGGCGTGCCCGATATCCTGCTGATGGTGTCCGATGCGGTTGTGGTGTTCGACAACCTGGCGGGCAAGATGCACGCCATCGTGCTGGTCGATCCTGCACAGCAGGATGCCTATGAGCATGGGCGCAAGCAGCTTGATGAACTGATGGACAAACTGCGTCAGCCAATCACGCCGCGCCGTGGTCTGGATCTGGACCGTCCTCCTGCGCCCGATCCGGTATTCCGCTCCAGTTTTACTCAGGGCGATTACGAAGCCGCAGTCGATACCATCAAGCAGTACATCCTGGCGGGCGACGTGATGCAGGTCGTCCCGTCGCAACGCATGTCCATCGACTTCAAGGCCGCGCCCATCGATCTGTACCGGGCGCTGCGCTGCTTCAACCCGACGCCTTACATGTACTTCTTCAACTTCGGCGATTTCCATGTCGTCGGCAGTTCGCCGGAAGTGCTGGTGCGGGTCGAGGACAACCTCATCACTGTGCGCCCGATCGCCGGGACCCGCCCACGCGGTGCCAACGAAGAAGCCGATCTGGCGCTGGAAAAAGACCTGCTGTCCGACGACAAGGAAATCGCCGAGCATCTGATGCTCATCGACCTGGGTCGTAACGATACCGGTCGGGTATCGGAGATCGGCACAGTCAAGCTGACCGAGAAGATGGTCATCGAGCGTTATTCCAACGTGATGCACATCGTCTCCAACGTCACCGGCCAGTTGAAGGAAGGCCTGACGGCGATGGACGCTCTGCGAGCGATTCTGCCAGCGGGCACCTTGTCCGGCGCACCAAAGATTCGCGCGATGGAAATCATCGACGAGCTTGAACCGGTCAAGCGTGGCGTTTACGGCGGTGCCGTGGGCTACTTTGCCTGGAACGGCAACATGGACACTGCCATCGCGATTCGTACGGCGGTGATCAAGAACGGCGAGCTGCATGTGCAGGCGGGCGGCGGGATTGTGGCTGATTCGGTGCCTGCGCTGGAGTGGGAAGAAACCCTCAACAAACGCCGCGCGATGTTCCGCGCAGTGGCGCTGGCGGAGCAGACCGCAGCGGAGTGAGAGCCTCCCACAGTCCGTGGTCGCAGCAAGACTCGGGTATAACGCTGAGCACAAGCATGGGCATGATCGGCGTGCTTGAGGTCACGCTGATCGTTCCTACGCTCGTGGGAACGATCATCTTCCGCATGCATCCGGGGACGCTTCGCGTCCCATTCCTTCACTCAGAAGTTCAGGCTCAGCGCCACGTTAGCCCCTTGCTGGGTCACGTCATCGTTCTTGCGCCAGTTGTAGTTGGCGCGCAGCGTGAGGTCCTGGGTGAGTTTCTGGCTGACGCCCACTGTGGCGCGGTTAAGGTTGCGTTGCGGCGTGTAGCCGTCCAGCGTGAAGTCGATGGACGGCACGCTGTTGAGCGACAGGGTCACGTCCTGCTGATCGGTTTCAAACTCCCGTTCACGCGCCACTTCTCCCCAGACCTGCGTCGATGGCGTGACCTGGAACTTGCCCTGCAAACCCACGCCTGCTCGTTTGGATTTGCGCGTCTGGTCGCTGAAGGTCAGAGCTGTCGAACGAGCGCCTTCTTCTGAGTAGCCGTCCACATCGATGTGCGCATAGTCCGCGCTGATGAACGGCGACAGGTGCCAGCGACTGTTTGTACCCGCGATGTCGAAGCCGACACGTGCGCTCACAGCCCACATTTCACCATCGGTATCGCCTTTCTCCTGACCTTGGCTCACGCCCAATGCGAACTTGCGCTCGGCGTTCTCGTAATCCAGCTTGCCGCCTGAGGCCGCCAGATCACCCCACCAGTGGTTGGCCTGATACTGCAGAAACGCGGTGGCGATGTAGCTGTTGAGTTTGTAGTCCGAATCTCGCGGTCCCGCCTCGAGATTCTGTCGATAGGCGCCCGCAACGACACCCGTGCGCCAGTTTTCGGCGAAACGGTAGCTGGTGCCGATCGTCAGGTTGTAGCCCTTGCCGTCTGCATCTGCAGCGGTGTCCTGAGCGTCGATGTCCAGTTTCTGACCGCCTGCCGAGAGGATGCCTTGCCATTGGCCGACCGCCTGCCAGTTGCCAAAGTCGCTGAGCCATTGGGCGTGCAGCTCGTCCTGATGAGCACGCAGGGTGCTGTTGGCCATTTCAGGCAGCAGGGTGATTTCCCAGGGCGCCGACAACAATGAATACGCATAGTCGGCCAGCAGCCGCTGCCCGGCTTCGGTCGGGTGAACGCGGTCGTTGAAGAACAGCTTGGTCGGATCAGGTGTTGTGCCTGAGCGTCCGAAGGTGGCGCTTTCGTCACAGCTGTCGCCGCTGAAACAGGTGCCGACAAGGTCTTCATTTGGATCGAAGCCAAATCGCGCAGGCTGCGCCAGCGTTTCGCTGATCAGCAGCGGCACGTTGAGCGGGATGATCTGCGCATCGATCTGTGAAAGGCGGCTGACCAGTTGCTCGTTGAATCGGGCGCTGAGTCTGGACGTCAAGGATTCCAGCACTGTGCCGCTCAAGGCGGGCGTCTGGCCGATGTCCGGCAGCAGCCAGACCATGATGTGGCGTGCGCCCGCCTGCTGCAGCACCTGCGCGCTGTCGGCGAGACGGTCGGCGGCATCCTCGGCATCGCCGAAACTCAGTACGCGGCCCTGCAGGAAATCGTTGCCGCCTCCGGTCAGGTAATAGAGCGCGTTCGGATCGGCACGAAACCCGTTGCTGGGCAGATAGCCTGGACGGCTGCGCAGAACGGTCTGCGATCCGCTGGTGATGGGCGTCACCGCGTCGGACTGCGTGGTGATCGAGTCCAGGACCTGGTCGGTCCGATAGCCGCCCACCGCCCAGTTGTTGCCATCCGGCTGGCCCAGCGCAGCGTTGACGGGGGAGGTCGAAGCGGCCAGATCGCCAGCAGGAACGTTGAGCATTCTGCCGATAAGCGTGGACGAGTTGAGGTTGTAAACCTCGCCGCTGCCGTCCTGATAGGTCGGCCCGACCCGGTTGGTGAAGCGCAGGGTCGAACCGGCAGGTCCGTCCGTGTCGGGAAACTGCCCGGCATCGGCCAGACTGTCACCGAACACAACCATGGTCGAGTAAGGCGCGGCAACGGCCGTGCTACAGGCCAGCGAAAGCAGACAGGCCGCGAAGGGCCATCGCCTTGATATCGTGATCATGAGAAAGATCCTTTCCTGTTTTTTATTCTGTCTAGGAAACGTAGCAAGCCTCTTCATGACCGCCAGCGCTATCGAAAGTTACCGCCCAATGGTTGGCCTATCACTGGCGTAAATCATGCGGCCCTGTCCGTGACGATATCGTTGAGGTAATTCGCCAGATCGTGCAGGTAGACGAACGGATGGCCCTGGCGCGTGCCGCCGGTGCGGCTGACCTTCAGGGCGATACGCCCGGCGTTGATCTTGCGCAGCAGGTTGCGGTCGTTGGACAGATGGGAGAAGTAGCGCTCGCGCACGGCACTCAGCGATGGGCACGGCGTGGCGAATTCCTTGCGAAGCTGGTCGAGTATGTCGTTCATTCCGTGACTCCTTGTGGTTGTGTCGGTGCAGATGAAAGGCGTAGCGTCATGCCGCGTCTCCACCTGACGGGGCAGGGTGCGTATTGATGGCAGGCGAGGGCCTGTGGCTGGAATTTGTCAGGACCAGGAACTGCCCGGTCTGCCGCTGGATCATCTCGATGAGATGTCTGTCGCAGGCTGCCGGGTGCAGATACACCGGGCAGCGTGCTTTGAGTCGTGTGGTCTGCATGTTCGTACTCCATGACGAGGTGCGAACAAACAATACGATATGTAGCGGAATGGTGCAATACAGATTGTATATTTAAATACGATTTGTATTAGTACGCGTCTGCGGATTCGACGTACCACGACACGTTGACCGAGCCGTTTTCGAAGTTACGCGTCACATTGATACCTTCGGCCTCGCTGATCTGCTCGACGATCTGCTCCCAGTGAACAGGTGATTCACCAGGCTCCCGGACTAACAGTACCTGGTGCTCTATCTGCGCCTTGGGGCTGGTGATCAGGTCCTGGATACGCTGGGCGAGCGCCAGGTAGGCATCGTGTTGCGAGGCTTCAGGTTTCAGGTCGTACATGCGTGAACTCCTTTTTACTGTATGTGCGTACAGTAGTTGAGTAAATTTTCCCACGCAAGCGGCAAACCTTTCCTATCAGGAAGTCATGACCCTGAATGCCGGGCATAAAAAAGCCTCGCTGGGCGAGGCTTGGGGATCATCACGGTGATCAGAGGCGCATGGTCATCTGCCGGATAACACCAATCAGTTTGCATTCTTCGCTGATCGCGATGGTGGGATAGGCAGGGTTGAGCGGCTTCAGGAAGTAGCGCCCGGCGTCCTCGACCAGTTTCTTGAAGGTCGCCTCGTTGCTTTCCGGGAGCTTGGCAATCACCAGCTTTCCAGGGGTTGGCTCGATGCCTGTGTCCACCAGAATCAACATGCCTTCCGGAATGCTCTGGCCTGCGGGTGCCGTCATCGAATCCCCGCGCACCACCAGCCAGAAGGCTCGGCCCTTGGCTTTGTAGTCGCTCAATTCGAAGGTGTCCGAGTAACCGACCGGATAGGGCTCGACCGCCTCGTTCCAGCCACCGGCTTCGACCCAGCTGATCACCGGGTAGCGATAGAAACGCGAAGGCTGCTCCGTTGGCGCAACGTTCTGCTGTCCGGGCTCGTTCCAAGGGATGGAGGTAGTGAGGATCGGCAGGCCCAGCTCGCCAAGCAATCGATTGATGACCTCGATCTTGGGCTCGCGTTTGCCGTTCAGCCAATGCCCGACCGCGCCGGGCGTAACCCCCATGCGTTCAGCCATTTCTTCCTGGCTGATCTGCTGGGTATCCATGACCTGTCTCGCGACTTCATACCATTTATTCATGCGTCGAATCATACAGGCTGTAGGGTGTTCTTCAATATACACATTGTAATGGCGTGTTGTGTATAAAAAATACAGATTGTATTGTCTGCCTTTCCTGAGGACGTCGATAGGCGTTCTCTGTACAGAAGTCAGGAGCGACACAATGATTGAAGAAGTAGAAGCGGTGATGATGCATTGGGGCGAGCAGCGCAATCGCATCGGGCTGAGCGGCGGATTGAGTAGCCCGATGGCCGGGATCATGGAATGGGGCGCTTACATTCCCCGCAGCAAGCCGGGTTCGCGCTCGCTGATCGGCAATGGCAGCGGCATGGACTATATAAGCAGCGAAGTCGAAGCCGCTGTTGCCGAGATGGCGCGCAGCCCGGCCAGGAGCCGAGGACCTGAATTGGCGCAGCTCGCCACCCTGCGTTATGTGGAGTCGTTGCCGGTGCGCGAGCAGATGCGTTTGCTGGGCATTAATGAAGGCGCCGATCGAACCTACCGCAACTGGGTCGACAAGCTCCATCAGAGCATCCTGGCTG
This sequence comes from Pseudomonas sp. fls2-241-TYG-175, assembly GCF_030209155.1. NCBI lineage: Bacteria > Pseudomonadati > Pseudomonadota > Gammaproteobacteria > Pseudomonadales > Pseudomonadaceae > Pseudomonas > Pseudomonas sp. fls2-241-TYG-175. The sequence continues at coordinate 117,830 of NZ_JARVSO010000017.1, forward strand.
CGCTTTCTGCGCGTAGCGCCTCTCGAAGCAACAGGAAGGAGGTCGCACACAGAGCCTGATTTCGCGTCGGATCACGCGGTGTTTCGCACCGCTCATCCGGGTTGACTGCACAGCTGCGGTCGAACTCGGGTTGAAGTCCGGTCAAACTCGACCCACCCCGAAATTGCCCCTTCCCAGCCTTTCCGGAGGGGGGTAAAAAGGTCCCACGATATGCGATTTGCGCCTCGGAACTGCTGCTCAAGGCAGGCCGCGCAACTGTTGAAACGGGTCATTCGTGATCCGCCCCGAAGCCCGCCCTGGCGGACTACCGTCATGGATTTCCCCGGCCGCCACTGTGCGGCCTTTTTTATGCGTGGAGCAAAGATGGACCCAACCGACCTTGGACCAGGCACAGCTACCTGGCTGGGCGGCACTGGCACCATTCTGCTTGGCGGCTTTTTATGGCTGCGCAAGTTTCTTTCCAGAGACGCCGCCGACCGGGCGATGGATAACGCCGACATCGGCACCGTCCGGCGCCTCAATGAACTGCTCGACTCCGAGCGACAGATTCGCAAGGAGGCTGAAGCGCGGGCTGATCAGTTCGCCAAGGAGCGCAACGAACTCGCCGCAGCCGTTGGCCGCATGGAGGGCAAGATCGAAGCGCTGACCAGCCACATCGTGCAGCTCACCGACAAGGTGACCACCCAAAGCGCCGAGATAGCCCGGCTTCGTTCCCAGCTCGGAGGTGCCAACGATGCACAGATGCGTAATTGATTTCATCGCCCGTCGCGCCTGGCGCCAGATCGAGGTCTGGGTGATCGCCGCGTTGATGATCGCAGGCTGCCTGATGCTCGGGTTTCAGGCCGGTCAATGGTCGGCGAATACCGAACACACTCAACAGCTGGCCGAGGTGCGCAAGGCCTACGACGCAGCACTGGGCAGGCGCGATCTTCGTCTGGACCGGCTGGCCGAGAGTACGACCGAAGCCGCTGGCAAGGTCGAAAGCGCCGCCACGGTTGCCAGCGAGGCAGCGCACACGGCCAGTCGTGCTGCCGACAAGGCCAACAAGGTGCTCGACAAGGCAACCCAATAGCTCAAGGCGTTCAGCCGTCCATACCTTCCAGACTGGCAGCCATTGCTGGCGTGCTGGATCGACATTTCTTACACGCGGATTCACTCATGAAGATAACCCCGATAGTTGCCCATCTGCAGGCGACCTGCCCGACCTTTGCCGGGCGAATCAGTGCAGGGATCGACTGGGCGGCTGTTGCCCTCGGCGATCAACTCGCGCATCCCTCGGCTTATGTGATTGCCACCGGCGATCTCGCCACGGCCAACGATCTGCAGAACGTCGTTCGCCAGACCATCACCGACCGGCTGGACGTGGTGGTGGTGCTTGATGGCGGCGACAAGCGCGGACAGGAAGCCAGTGAACAACTGCATGCCATTCGCGCCGAGCTATGGCGTGCGCTGGTGGGCTGGAGCCCGGAGCGCGAGTACGACCCGATGCAATACCAGGGTGGCGCGCTGGTGCAGATCAGCGGTGACCGCGTGACCTATCGCTTCGGCTTCGCCTCGCAGTTTCAGTTGGGTCGCAACCTTGAAAGCCAGCCCGCCGAAACCTGGCACGAGGCGTATCTGGACGGGTTGCCGGGCTTTACCGGTGCCACGTTCGAGATGGACAGCATCGACCCGGCAGACCCCAACCTGAAATACCCAGGCCCGGACGGGCGTATCGAAGTGAAATTCTCAGGAGATGTAAAACCATGACCCAACGCATCACCGTTCTACCGGCCGAAGGCCGCACCGTGCCCGACCCTGAAGCAGGCGATCTGTTGCCTGCCGAAGGACGCGTCGTGACGTTCAACGCCTGGTGGCAACGCCGTCACAACGACGGCGATATCACCCTGCAAACCGAGCAATCCCCCACTCAATCCGCCGAAACGGCTTAATCAAGAGGAAGCCAAACAATGGCTATCAGCTTTAACAACATTCCATCCGATGTCCGCGTGCCGCTGTTCTATGCGGAGATGGACAACTCGGCCGCCAACAGCGCGTCGGCCGGCATGCGCCGTCTGATCGTTGCTCAGGTCAACGACGATGTCACCGGCCCGGAAATCGGTTCGCTGGTGCTGGTGCCAAGCGTGGCGCTGGCGAAGAACCTTGGTGGTCAGGGCTCCATGCTCGCCGCCATGTACGAAACCTGGCGCAAGGCCGACCCGACCGGTGAAGTCTGGTGCCTGCCGCTGCTCAATACCGAAGGCGCCAAGGCCGTTGCAACGGTTACCGTAGCGGGCGCAGCGACCGAAACCGGTCTGCTGAACCTGTATGTCGGTGGCGTGCGCGTGCAGGCTACTGTGGTCAATGGTGCAACGGCGGCTCAGGCTGCCAATGCTCTGTCGGTGAAGATCAACGCCACGCCTGACCTGCCAGTCCGGTCGGTCGTCGACGCGGGCGTGCTGACCCTCTCCTGCAAATGGAGCGGCGTGAGCGGCAACGACATCCGCCTGGAATTCAACCGCCTGGGCAAGACTAATGGCGAAGCGATTCCGGCAGGCCTCACCGCTGAAGTCACCGCCATGACCGGCGGCGTCGGCACCCCCGATCAGGTTCAGGCGCTGGCTGCTCTGGGCGATGAGCCTTTCGAGTTCCTGTGCCTGCCATGGACCGACACCAGCACGCTGGATGCCTGGAAAGCGGCCATGGACGACAGCACCGGTCGCTGGAGCTGGGCGCGTCAACTGTACGGTCATGTCTACAGCGCCAAGCGTGGCACGGTCGGTACGTTGGTCGCCGCAGGTCAACTGCGCAACGATCAGCACATCACCATTCAGGCCGTCGAGATGGCAGCGCCACAGCCGGTCTGGCTGCAAGCGGCTGCTCTGGCGGCACGCACGGCTGTGTTCATTTCCGCCGACGCCAGCCGTCCGACCCAGAGCGGCACCATGCCCGGTCTGGACCCTGCACCGGCCAGCCAGCGTTTCACGCTGACCGAGCGTGAATCGTTGCTGCGTTACGGCATTGCCACGGCGTACTACGAAGGCGGTTATGTGCGCATTCAGCGCTCGATCACCACCTATCAAAAGAACGCTTACGGCCAGGCCGACAACTCGTACCTGGACAGCGAAACCATGCACCAGTCGGCGTTCATCATTCGCCGTCTGCAGGGCGTGATCACCAGCAAGTACGGTCGCCACAAGCTGGCCAGCGATGGCACGCGCTTCGGCGCCGGTCAGCCGATCATCACGCCGAGCACCATTCGCGGTGAGCTGATCGCGCAGTACGCCCGTCTTGAAGAAGAAGGTCATGTGGAGAACGCGGAAGTGTTCGCCCAGCACCTTATCGTTGAACGTGACGGCAACGATCCGAGCCGCGTGAACGTGATGTTCCCGCCGGATTACATCAACGGCCTGCGCGTGTTCGCGCTGCTCAACCAGTTCCGCCTGCAGTACGACGAAGCGGCGTAAATTTTTCCACCAACATCACTTTCAAACCCGCCTCGTGCGGGTTTTTTCATTCTGGAGATAAAAGAACATGGCTCAGAAAGTTGCGGGTACCTGCTACATCAAAGTGGATGGCACCCAATTGACCATCAGCGGCGGCGGTGAAGCCCCGTTGATGAACGTGAAGCGTGACACCGTCGTGCCGGGCTACTTCAAGGAAGTGGATAAAGCCGCCTGGTTGAAATTCAAGGCCGTACACACGCCAGACATGCCGCTCAAACTGCTCACCACCGGTGTGGATATGACCATCACCTGCGAGTTCAACAATGGCAAGACCTACGTTCTGTCCGGCGCCTATCTGGTCGAAGAACCGATCAGCAAGGCCGATGACGGCACCATCGACTTGCGGTTCGATGGCAGTCAGGGGAGCTGGCAATGAGCGAAATCATCGAACTGGCGAGCCCGATCGAGGCTCATGGTGAAACCGTCTCGCAACTGACGTTTCGCCGCCCCACCGCACAGGAAGCGCGCGCCATCAAGGCCCTGCCTTACCGGATCGACAAGAACGAGGACGTGTCCCTCGATCTGGACGTGGCAGCGAAGTACATCGCCGTCTGCGCCGGCATTCCGCCGTCGTCCGTCAACCAGATGGATCTGTGTGACATCAACACGTTGAGCTGGAAGGTCGCGAGTTTTTTCATGGCAGCGGCATCAGCGACCTTGAAGGCCTGATAGCCGTCGTTTACGACCTCGCGTACTTCTGGAAGACCGACCCCGAACTGATGATGTCCAGGGAGCTGGACATCATCACCGAGTCGATCTTGCAGGCGCAACGCATCAACCAGATCCTGCAGGGGGAGTGATGGCAGACACTATAAAAACGCTGATCACCGGCGTCGATCAACTGTCTCCAACGCTGGAGACGATCAACAAGAACGTCAAAGGATTCCAGCAAGGGCTTGAGGACTCCGGGCTGGGAAAAGTCCCGCTTGAAAACATGATCAGCGAAAGCACCCTGGCGCAGCCGCTGATCGATGCGGTCAAGGCCGCGGTGGGTTTCGAGACAAGCATGGCCGGTGTCAAACGGTCGGTGACGTTTGAAACCCCACAGCAATTCCAGGCGATGAGCCGTGACATTCTTGATCTGAGTGAACGGCTGCCGGAAAGCGCGAGTGGTCTTGCGGCGATTGTCACTGAAGGCGCAAAGGCCAATGTGCCACGCGCCGAGCTGACCGGGTTTGCCACCGATGCCGTGAAAATGGGCATCGCGTTCGACCAGACCGCCGCTCAGTCTGGCGAGATGATGGGCAAGTGGCGCTCTTCTTTCGAGATGACTCAGCCACAGGTCGCGGCGCTGTCCGAGAAGATCAACGTGCTGGGCGGCAACAATCTGGAGAAGCAGATTGCGACCATGGTCACCGCGATGGGCCCGCTCGGGCCTGTGGCGGGTCGGGCGTCGGGCGAGATTGCCGCCATGGGCGCTACGCTGGCCGGGGTGGATGTTCCGACCGATGTGGCCGCCAAGGGCATCAAGAGTTTCATGCAGTCGATTACCGAGGGCGGCGCAGCCAAGGCCGGGGCTTTCGAGGCCCTGCAGCTGGACATCAACCAGTTGACCCAAGGCATGCAGCAGGACCCGTCCGGGACCATCGAGAAGGTCCTGAAGGCCATCTCGACGGTCGATCCGGGCACACAGTCAGCGGTCATCACGCAACTGTTTGGCGAAGAGTCGCTGGGCGCTATCACGCCGCTGCTGAAGAACCTGGATGTGCTGCGCTCCAACCTGGCGAAAGTCGGGGAAGGGGTGCAGTCGGCAGGGACCATAGAGCAGGAGTTCCAGGCCAACTCGGAGACGACTGCGGTCGCTCTCAAAGAGATGGAGAATCGGGTTGATCGCCTGAGCATCAACATCGGCAGCATGTTTCTGCCTGCGATGAACGAAACAATGGCCGTGATCGGGCCGATGATTTCTCAGGTCGCAGCACTGGCCGCCGAACACCCGGGCGTCATCAAGGGTGTGGTGGGCGCTGCGATTGCCTTTGGCGTGCTGCAGGTGGCCGTCATCGCGGCGACCACTGCCAGCAAATTGCTGAGCTCGGTCCTCGGTATGTCTCCGGTGGGCATTGTCGTGCGGGCGCTGGCGCTGGCCGCCGGTCTGCTGATCGCCAACTGGTCGACCGTCGCCCCGTATTTCCAGGCGGTATGGGCGGCGATCCGGGAACCCGTCATGGCGCTGTGGGATGTGTTCAAGAGGGTTTTCAGCTGGAGTGCCATTGGCCTCATCATTTCGAATTGGCAGCCGTTGTCCGCATTTTTTGTTGGCTTGTGGGACGGCATCAAGGTGCTGGCTGCGCCGGTGTTCGACGCAATGAAAACGTTGTTCAGCTGGAAGCCGATCGACACGATCGTCTCAAGCTGGCAATCGCTGTCCACATTTTTTGTCGGCTTATGGGACGACATCAATGTTCTGGCCGCGCCGGTCTTCGACGCGATGAAAACGCTGTTCGGCTGGACGCCGATCGGCATGATCATCTCGAACTGGCAACCGTTGTCCGAGTTTTTCAGCGCGCTTTGGGGCGTTATCCAGGCCTTGGCTTCGCCGGTGATTGGTTATTTTCAATCGATGTTTGACTGGTCGCCGATGGACACGATTTCGTCTGCCTGGCAACCCGTTAGTAGCTTCTTCTCTGGTCTCTGGGAAACCATCAAGGCTGAGGCGGCACCTGTCACCGATGCGTTGGCCTCGTTGTTCGACGTGTCGCCTATGGAACTGATTTCGGCTGCCTGGCAACCCGTGAGCGGTTTCTTCACGGGTATCTGGGAAGGCATCAAGGCCGAGACCGCGCCGCTCATGGACGCGCTGACGGGGCTGTTCAACTGGTCGCCGATGGATTCGATCAACGAGAAGTGGGCGCCGATCAAAACCTTCTTTTCGGGTCTGTTCACGGACATCAAGCCGTTCATTGACCCGATCCTGAGCTGGTTCGGTATGGGCTCCGAGGACAAGTCTCTGCTGCAAAAAGCCACTCAAAAGCTCAACGAGTTCGCTGAAGAACGGCGTGTGGATAACGCCGGTCCCGGTGGTGGCAAAGGGGCGTTTCTGACCGCCGACGCTGTGCAGGTCAGCCAGTTGAAACAGCAGCAGATCAATCAGGCAATGGGCATACCGGCAACCAGCCAGTTGCTGAGTGCGCCTAACCTGCCAGCTCCTGGCAGCCTGTTGCTGCAACAGGGCGCAGGCGTGGGTTCACGGCTCGAAGGCGAGCTCAATATTCGCTTTGAAAACGCGCCCCCTGGCATGCGCACCGAACAGATGCAGACCAATCAACCCGGTTTGACTATATCGCCAAGCGTGGGTTATCGAACCCTCGGCGCAGGAGCCGCATCATGAGTACTTGGCGTGACAGCCTGTTGCCCGCGTCCTTTCGGGGTGTCGGCTTTTTCATCAGCAGTACGGCCGTTCCGATAGGACGCAAAGGACAACTGCATGAGTTTCCGCAGCGCGACGAACCTTACTTCGAGTCGCTGGGCAAGCAATCGCAAGTCCATACGGTAACGGCGTTCATTGTCGGGCCGGACTGTTTTGAGCAAAGGGACAAGCTGCTTCAGGCGCTGGAAGCATCGGGCGCCGGTGAGTTGGTGCATCCCTGGCTGGGACGGATGCAGGTGCAGGTTGGCGATTGCGACATGACGCACAGCCTGGCCGAAGGCGGAATCGTGCGTCTGAACCTGAAGTTCTACCCGGATCAGCCGCTGAAGTTTCCGACGTCGACGCTCAACACGGGACGCCAGCTCATGCAGGCGTCCGAGGGATTGCTGGGTTCTGCGCTCAGGCGCTACCGGGCGGTCATGGTGACGGTGGACGCGGTGCGCATCAACATTCAGGCGCTACGCAGTACCTTGTCTGGCGTATTCGCCACGATTCAGCGGCAGTTCTCCTCGTTCATGACGGTCTATTCGGATGCCACCGCACTGGTGCATTCGCTGGTCAACGCGCCTTACACCGTGAGTACGATGTTTTCCACGTTCTTTGCCAGCTTCCAGGGTGACAGCCGCCGGAGCAGCAGAGAGCGCGGCAGTAGCAACGTCGGCGCAGGCGGTACTGGATCTGGCAGCGGAAGCGCTGGCGGTGGCAGCACAGGCAGTGGTTCAGGCAGTTCTGGCAGCGGCAATACGGGGGGCAGTTCCGGCAGTGGTTCCGGTAGCTCGGGTAGCGGCGGCTCCAGTGGTTCCAGCGGTTCCAGCGGTTCCAGCGGTTCCAATGGCACGGGCAGCGTCGGCAACGTTGCGTCCAGCGCCTCGGTCTCCCGAAATGCTTCGGGTGTCGAGCCGGTGCCGTATCGCTCGATCATCTCCGACGCGACTCAACAGGCGCAGGCGGTCTCCAGCATCAATCAGGTCAATCAGGGCGGAGGTCTCGATACCGGTGTGACCGCTCAAGCCACGGCGGATCTGGTGCAGGATGCGCTGCTCGTCAAGGTGGCGCGGGTCGTGGCCAGCATGCCGGTGGCGGTCAGCACGACACCGATTCTGGTCGTTCCTTCGCTGGATCAGCAACGGGTTCAACCGCTGCAACGTGCCGATGTACCAGTGGCCGACGATGTGATCGAACTGCGCGACACGCTCAGCGCGGCGATCTGGGACGCCTCATTGAAAGCCGATCCGGAGCATTACCTGGCGCTCAATACGCTGCGTCATGCACTGATCAGTCACCTCAACGCAGTGGCTGCTTCCGGTGTACGCCTGCAGGACATGAAGGTCTCCGAACCTTTACCGGCACTGGTGCTGGCGTACCGTCGTTTCGGCGACGCAAGCCGCTCGCGCGAAGTGGTTCAGCGCAACCGTATTCCGCATCCAGGCTTCGTGCCGCCCGGCACGCTCAAGATCGCTCAGGAGTAACCCATGATCGACCCCAATGTTGTCACCTTGACGGTGGATGACAAGGATTACGCTGGCTGGAAAACCGTGGAAATCTCCGCAGGCATCGAGCGTCAGGCGCGCAGCTTCGACATCAGCCTGACCTGGCAATGGCCTGGAACGGACATGGTCAGGCCTGTTAGGGCAGGTGCCCGGTGTGCGGTCAGTATCGGCGGCGAGCTGATCCTGACAGGCCGGGTGTTCGCCACACCTGTGAGCTATGACGACAAGCAGATCACCTTGAAGATCTCCGGGCGCTCCCTGACGGCCGACCTCATTGATTGTTCTGCGATCAACAAACCTGGCGAGTGGAACGATGTGTCGGCGCTGACCATCGTCAGGGAGCTGGCCGCGTCCTACAACGTGAAGGTGCTCAGCGAGATACCGGAAACCTCGAGGAAATCGAAGCACACCATCGAGCCCGGTGAGACCGTGTTCAAGTCCATCGACCGCCTGCTGACCGTGTTCCGGATATTTTCCACCGATGACGAATACGGCAATGTCGTGCTCGCCAGGCCCGGCAGCATGGGCAATGCAGTGGACGCGCTGGAACTGGGCAGGAACGTACTGTCAGCCGTTGCGCCGCTGGATTTTTCCGGACTCTTTTCCGAGTACCAGGTCATTGGCCAGCAGGCGGGCAATGACAAGACATTCGGCAAGGCGGCGTCCGAGGTATCGGCCTCGGTCACTGACAGCAGCGTTACGCCTGCGCGTGTGCTGGTCATCCATGAGGAGTCGCCAATCACACCGGCACTGGCGTTGAGCCGTGCCAAATGGGAGCGCGGTCATCGCCAAGGCAAGACGCGGCTCACGACCTACAAGGTGCAGGGCTGGCGGCAGGCCAACGGCGCGCTATGGCGCCATAACACCCTGGTCCGGGTCGTTGATTCGATCCTCGATCTGGATCAGGAAATGCTGATTTCAGCCATTACCTATTCGCTCAGCGACAAGGGCACCACCACCACGCTGGTGGTGGGGCCGATAGAGGGTTTTGAAGCCGAGCCCGGTGATCCTGAAAAGCGCAGCAAGGTGCCGGTCAACAAGGACGCCTACAGCTACGCGCAACCCAATGACGAAGGAACACTTGCATGAGTCTATTCAACCGCATGCTGGTGCGCGGCACGGTCGTGCTCGCAAGGGCCAGCAGCAAAATGCAGGCGCTGCAAATGCGTCTGACGGCAGGGGAGGTCAGGGGCGATATGGAGCATTTCGAACCCTACGGTTTCACCAGCAACCCGCTGGCCGGCGCCGAAGGCATCGCTGCCTTCATCGGCGGCGACCGCTCCCATGGGCTGCTGCTGGTCGTCGCCGACCGCCGTTATCGCCTTCAGGGACTGGAGTCGGGCGAAGTGGCGATCTACACCGATGAAGGTGACAAGGTTCACTTCAAGCGCGGCAAGGTCATCGACATCGAAACCAACACCTTGAACATCAAGGCGGCGACGGCGGTGAACTTCGATACGCCGCAGATCACCCAGACCGGAAAGATCGTTTCCCAGGGCGACCAGATTGCCGGCGGCATCAGCCAGATCACTCATCTGCACGGCAGCGTGCGCTCCGGTCCCGACCAGAGCGGGCCGCCCGTTGGAGGTGGCTGATGATTATCGAAGGCTCCTTGCAGGCTTCGTTGCTGCGCTCGGTGATCATCAGTCTGTTCACCTGGCGCCGCGCCGAAGCGGACGATCCGTTCGACGATGCAGAGCGCTTCGGCTGGTGGGGCGACACCTACCCGGCCGTTGCCAATGACCGGATTGGTTCCAGGCTCTGGCTGCTGCGCAGGGTCAAGCTCACCGCTCAGACGCAGCGCGACGCCGAGTTCTATGCCCGCGAAGCGTTGAGCTGGCTGATCGACGACGGTCACGTCCAACGCATCAATATCTTCACCGAACAGGTTCAGAGCAATCGCTTGAACCTGGGCGTCGAGCTGGTCGTCCCGGACGGTCAGGTCGTGCGCTTCAACCCTTCAGAACAGTGGCAGGTGATTTATGCCGTTTGAAACCCCCACGTTACCCGCACTCGTCAACCGCACACAGGTTGATCTGGCGGGCGACGCGCTTCGTCAGTCTGATGCCCGCGTGCTGTCCCGCGCCCACAGTGGCGCGGCCTATGGGCTGTATGGCTATCAGGACTGGATCGCAGATCAGATTCTGCCGGACACCGCCGATGAAGAAACCCTTGAGCGCCAGGCCATCCTGCGTCTCAGGCAACCGCGCAAACCCGCGCAGCCTGCCACCGGCGCCGTGCGTTTTGTGGCGGCCGCGGGCGCTGTGCTGGATGTCGACACGATCCTGCAGTTCAGCGATGGGCGTTTCTATCGCATAACCCAGGGCGTTACCACAGTGGCAGGCAACAACACGACCACTGTCGAGGCGGTGGACGCGGGAGCCTTGGGTAATGCGGATGCCGGGCAGGTCATGACCGTCGTGCAGCCTGTTGAAGGCATCGACAGCAGCTTTACCGTGATCGCCGACGGCCTGACCGGTGGCATCGCCCGGGAAAGCACCGAGTCGCTGCGAGCTCGTGTCGTGCGGTCCTACAGGGTCATCCCGCACGGCGGCAATCAGGACGACTACGTCACCTGGGCGCTGGACGTGCCGGGCGTAACACGAGCCTGGTGTGTACGTCGTTATATGGGGCCGGGCACCGTCGCCGTGTTTTTCATGCGCGACGATGACGCGACGCCGACGCCCGATGCCGAACAACTGGCCCAGGTGGCGGCTTACATCGAGCCGCTACGCCCGGTCACGGCCGAGCTGTACGTGCTGGCGCCGGTGCAGAAACCGGTGACCTACACCATCAGCCTGACGCCGGACACCACCGCGGTGCGCGCCGCTGTGCAGGCGCAACTGGCGGACCTGCATAACCGCGAGGCGGGCTTGGGTGAAACCCTGTTGCTGACGCACATTGCCGAGGCCATCAGCCGGGCGACCGGAGAAACCGACCACGTGTTGATCTCACCGACGGCCAATGTCACGGCAGCCGCCAATCAGTTGCTCACCTTCGGGGGGATTCTATGGTCGTCATAAGAACCGCCGAGCATTACACCGAACAGCTGCAAGCCTTGTTGCCACCCGGTCCTGCCTGGGACCCGGAGCGCGTGCCCGAGGTGCAGCAACTGATCGCCGGTTTGTCCCATGAATTCGCTCGCATCGACGGCCGCGCCTTCGACCTGCTCAACGAGATGGACCCGGCCACCGTCAGTGAACTGGTTCCGGATTGGGAGCGGGTCATGAACCTGCCCGACCCCTGCCTTGGCCTCAAGCCACTGTTCGAAGACCGACGCCTATCGGTACGTCAGCGGCTGGTAGCCGTAGGAGGGCAGAACGCGGCGTTCTACGTCGGCATTGCCGTCAGCCAGGGCTATCCCGATGCCTCCGTCACCGAATTCAGAACGCCCCGTATGGGGCGTTCTCGTTTTGGGCAGGCGCATTTCGGCACCTGGAACGCGCAATTCATGTGGACCCTGAACACCGGCGGGCGCCAGCGGCTGGGTCGGCGCTTTGGCGCCAGTTACTGGGGAGAGCGTTTCGGGGTCAATCCCGGAACCGCAATCGAATGCCTGATTCGTCGAGCAGCACCGGCGCATGGCATCGAATTCGTTAATTTCAACTGAGGAACAACCTATGGATTATCCCAAGAGTGTGCCAGGCGTAGGCCTGGTCAGCGGCAAGTTTGTAGATGAAAACCCGGCGACCGGCACCCCCGGCTCGCTGATTCCGGCGCAGTGGGGCAACTCGGTGACGCAGGAGATTTTGAACGTGATTCTGGGGGCCGGTCTGGTGCCCAGCGAAGCGGATGTCACGCAACTGCACAGGGCCATCCTAGGCCTCGCCGCCTCGGACTACAAAAAGTCCGTGCGCTGCGCCACGACCATGGCGATCGGCTTGAGCGGCTTGCAGACCATCGACGACGTCACGTTGGTGGCAGGCGACCGGGTACTGGTCAAGAACCAGGACAACCCGGCGCAGAACTGGATCTATTTGGCAGCAGCAGACGCCTGGACCCGTGCGCAGGATGCCAACGAAAGCACCGAGTGCACCCCCGGTCACCTTGTGCCGGTGCAGGCAGGGACTAAAAACGGCGGTACGGTCTGGCAGTTGACCAACACGACGGCGCCGGTTCTGGGCACCACAGGCTTGGTCTTCGAGCGAGCGCTGGGGCGAAGTGGCGTGGCGGCGGGTAGTTATAGCCGGGTGAAGGTCAATCGGTATGGGCAGGTTGAGGAGGGGGGTAATCCGGGCTTCGAATGGTCAGGTTTCAACTCTATAGCTACAAGCACTGTGCTCGGTGTGGATAGCGTCGGAGGAGTGATCAGCGCAGCGTCTTCAACACCGATAACCGTGACGATGCCAGCGGCGGCGAGAGTACCCACGAGTGGGACCATCATGGTTGTCAGTGCAGGCGCTGGCGCCGTTACTTTGATGGCTTCTGGAAACGACAGCCTGACGAATCAGTCTGGCGCGACAATTCCGATTGTATTGGGCGCGGGTGATTCGGCGCTTTTATCTCGGGTGGCTGGTGAATGGCGCTTGCTGGGGGGCAGCATCGCACTGAAGTATTGCACCGCTCTTGCGGGTGTTTCCGGCTATTCAGGGCGTCAGAGGCTGCCCAACGGAACACTCATGCAATGGATGAACGTTTCTATCCCGCTCGGACAAGGAAGTGTGATCCCGTTCAATTGGCCCATCTCATTTGATAATGCGGCCGTCTCCATTGCGTTTGCTCCTGATTTTACTATTTCCGAGTACGGTTATATGACGCTGTCGATTATTGACAGAAACCGGCAGGGGGCAAAGCTCGTTAATAACGGCCAGTCTTTGAAGATCGGTTCCGTTGCAGGAACCACGATTATTGGTATCGGCTATTGAGGCTCTGAACATGATTTTTTATTCAGCCACAACAGGTGGGTTTTACGACTCTTCTGAAAATAATTATATACCCGAGGATGCACTCGAAATCACGAGTGAGCGTCATGCCGCCCTGCTTGCGGGGCCCGCTTCCGGGTTGCGAATCATTGCTGATGAAAACGGGCTTCCTGTTTTAGCCAATCCACTACCGTTGCCTGAAAACGTTTTGATCAGCAACGAGCGGTTCTGGCGAGATGGCCAATTGGCGGCTACGGACGGCTTGGTCAGTCGTCATCGCGATGAGTTGGAAGGTGAGTCGGTGACAACTTTGACGTCCGTGCACTATATCCAGCTTCAGGCTTACCGCCGCGAGCTTCGTAAATGGCCGGAGTCCGAAGACTTTCCGTTAATAGATCATCGGCCTAAAGCGCCCGATTGGCTTGCAAAGGAGCTCGCTTAAACGTCCCTCAATGAAGGGGCGTTTTTGTTTCTGCTCTCTCCCTCTCTGTGATCCTGCGACAGCACTATCGAACGAACTGCATTCATTCAGGCAGTTACCGCTGCCTTTCAAGCGCTGATCAAAAAAACGCTGATGAGCGCGCCCTGTCACTCAAACCAAACAGGAGGCCTGTTGACGCCAGCAAGTGTCATTCCGTCATAAACGCACATTCTCTCAATCTAAAATCAAAAGGTATTTATATGTTTACAGTCATCAGTGCTCGTGATCCACGCTGGGCCGATCTTGCACACACCTCCATTGAAATGTGGGTGTTGTTCGAAGAGTTCAAAGACACCTACGGCGAGGTCCCTTTCGGAGCGTCTCCCAAAGATCCTGAGCCTCACGGTGTCGATCTGTTCAACCGTGCTGTTGCCGGCGAGTTCGGCCCGGTTCTTGAGCCTACCGAGCAAACGATTCTGGCGCAGGTAACAAACCAGCGGGATGCTTTGTCCGCGACAGCCACTGCCCGCATCAACGAGTTGGTGGCCAGGCTGGATATGTTGCAAGACGCCATTTCGATGAATCTCGCAACCCAACAGCAAATAAACTCCGTACCGGCAGTCAATGCTGAACTCTATGCGTTCCGTGTTTATCGGGTACGGCTTTCCCAGATCGATACGCTGGCAGGTTACCCGACCAAGTTCGAGTGGCCAGTAGCACCTGCGCAACCTTTTGTGTATGTGCCGCCAACCAAGTAACCGGGACTTGGCAGGGCGTGAACGAACATGAATTGTCCAGAACCTGACGGGGGCACGGAGGTCGATCAACTCAACACATGCCTGAAGTTCGCCCTGACGCCGGCCCTTGAGCCGGCGTTCTTGTTTCTGCTTTCACTATCGGCATGGCCTGTCCATGTGGCTACTGCTGATGCCGCATTGCACAAGCGGCTTTTGCGGTACTCAAGCGCTGGTCAGAGCACTCTGATCAGCGTTACCCAAACGACGTTCTTTGATGGTCGCAGGCGCCATCCACCTACAAATCCACACTTTCTCGATGCATCATTAAAGGTATTCACATGAAAACAGTACTCAGCGCCCGCAACCCTGGCTGGGCGGATCAAGCCCACAGCACCCTGAACCTGTGGGTGATTTTTGAAGAAAACAAGGATTCCGGTCGTGAGGAGGGGATATCCATCTCTGCGAATGACCAGGATCCGCAAGTTGTCGCGCTGTTCAATCGCGCCGTCGCGGGTGAGTTTGGAGTCATTGCCGAGCCCACCGAGCAGATGGTGCGGATCGCCGTCATGATGAAGCGTGGCAACTACTCGGCCGACGCGAGCCGCAAAATCGATGCACTGACCAACGATCTGTCTGTCCTGCAGAACGCTGTCGCATCGGGAACGGCCACCCAGGCTCAGATTGAATCCCTGCCTGCGCTGCAGGCCGAGCTTGATGCCTACATGGCTTACCGGGCAGACCTCGCCCACCTCGAAGACATCCCGGGGTTCCCGATGTCTTTCGTATGGCCGGTTCCGCCTGCGTCGCCGTTCGTGTACGTAAAACCGCCTGAAGTGCCAACGCCGCCGACAGGTGTGAGCGATGATGAGCTGCCCTGGGTGATGTCGAGCATTCGCAACCCTCGCTGGGCCGATCAGTCCCATAACGCCATTGTTCTTTTGGTGGTTTTCGAGAACACCAAAGATACCCGTGATGAAGAGGCGGTCACCGTCTCCTTCAACGACCCGAGGCCGCAAGCCAGAAAGCTGTTTGATCGTGCAATCTTCAGCGAGTTTGGCCCGGTTCTTGAGCCGCTTGAACCGCCTGAGCCTGTCGTCACCGTAGACGGTCGAGTTCAGCGTGACCGCTATGCGGCCATGGCTACTGCGAAAATCGAGGCGTTGAACAACACGCTGAGCACGTTGCAAAGCGCCATCGAGGCTCAACTCAAATCCCTGCCTGCGCTACAGGCCGAGCGTGATGCGTACTGGCTTTACCGCGTGCAGCTCGCCCAACTCGATGCGCTGCCTGGCTTTCCCGTGTCGTTCGAGTGGCCTGTTGCGCCAGCAACGCCGTTTGTTTGAGCCCGTCTGCCCAAGGAGGACCCATGCCTGTCAATCAGCAACAATTGCTACACATCCTCCCCAACGCCGGCCTTAAAGCCGGCGTTTTCGTTCCTGCTCTTAATATCGCGATGACTCGCTACTGCATCGACACACGGCTGCGCGTGGCGGCATTCATCGCGCAGATCGGTCATGAGTCAGGACAATTGCGGTACGTGCGTGAACTGGGCAACGACAGTTACCTGGCGAAGTACGACACCGGGCAGCTGGCGCTGCGTCTGGGCAATACGCCCGACGCAGACGGCGACGGCCAGCTTTACCGTGGTCGTGGGCTGATTCAGGTCACGGGGCGGGCCAACTATGAAGCGTGCGGGGAGGCGCTGGGGCTGGATCTGTTGCGCCAGCCCGAGCTGCTTGAAAGGCCCGACCATGCCGCGATGTCTGCGGCATGGTTCTGGTATCGCGCCAACCTGAACGCGCTGGCGGACAAGGGCGATTTCCTGATGATCACCCGGCGTATCAATGGCGGCACCAATGGTCTGGCCGATCGACAGGCGCTCTATCAACGCGCCCTGGAGATACTGCCGTGAATGGTCTGGATCTGCGCTTCGTGTTGTTGGCGGTCGTGGTTGGTTCGGGCCTGGGTGGTTGGCTTGCCTGGGAATGGCAGGCCACGCGCTACGAGCGGCAACTCTCCGAGCAGGCGATGGCCTGTTCGCAAGAGCGCGAACTGGCGTCCAGGGCAGTCAGCGACTGGCAAACCGCTGAGCAGGCCAGGCGACGGGCGCTGGAAGTCCGTCTGCAAAACAGCGACACAACCCTTCACAAGGAATTGAGTGATGCACAGACTTCTCAGGTCCGCCTGCGTGATCGCCTGGCCACTGCTGATCTGCGGCTGTCAGTCCTCCTCGCCACCCCGAGCGGTGGTGCTGGAGTGTCAGCCTCCACCGACTCCGGCCGCGTGGTTCATGGAGGCCCGCGAGCCGAACTTGACCCAACGGCTGCTCAACGAATTGTCGCCATCACCGGCGACGGCGACCAGGGACTGATCGCGCTAAAGGCCTGCCAGGCCTACGTGCGTGAGATCGCGTTCTGAACGACCTGCCTCTTTCCCGCCTCTACACGGAGGCGCGGCCTCCTTGCAGCCTTTTCCAGGCTCGCCCATCGACGTTATCGATCACCTCGCTCGATACATTCATATTGCACCGCTCTCATCGGTACGCTAATGTCCCGAAACGTACCGATGAGACCCCTTCCCGTGACGATTGTCAGCAAACTCTTGATGCGCGTTATCAAGGCTCACGCCCGCTGGCGTTGGCGCGCCTGACTATTTCCTTGCCGGCCCTGCCGGACCCGCACCTGTATGTCTTCAATTCGTCATGTTCTCCCGCCACTGTCACTCCATTCGAGGTGGCTGAAAGGCGGATGCTTGAGCGAATCGCGATCTGAAGGCGTAAACGAAGTCAGAAAATTCAAAAGGTTAATAGCAAAATGCTGCTGATGATCGATAACTATGATTCCTTCACCTACAACGTCGTGCAGTACCTGGGCGAGCTGGGCGCCGACGTGAAGGTCATCCGCAATGACGAGCTGACCATCGCGCAGATCGAAGCCCTGAACCCCGAGCGCATCGTTGTTTCGCCCGGTCCTTGCACGCCCAATGAAGCCGGTGTCTCGCTGGAAGTGATCAATCACTTCGCGGGCAAACTGCCGATTCTGGGCGTCTGCCTTGGGCATCAGTCCATTGGTCAGGCATTTGGCGGTGACGTGGTCCGTGCGCGTCAGGTCATGCACGGCAAGACCAGCCCGGTGATCCATGAAGACCAGGGCGTGTTCGAAGGGTTGAACCATCCGCTGGTTGTCACGCGTTATCACTCGCTGGTGGTCAAGCTGGACACGCTGCCTGACGCCCTGGAAGTCACGGCCTGGACGGCACATGACGACGGCTCGGTTGACGAGATCATGGGCCTGCGTCACAAGACACTGAACGTCGAAGGGGTACAGTTTCACCCCGAGTCGATCCTGACCGAGCAGGGCCATGAGCTGTTCGCCAACTTCCTCAAGCAGCGCGGCGGCAGTCGTCAGGGTTAAGGACTTTTTATGAATACCCCCATGAATATCAAAAGCGCGCTGAACCGCGTGGTCAACCAGCTGGATCTGACCACGGACGAGATGCGCGATGTCATGCGCGAGATCATGACCGGCCAGTGCACTGAAGCACAGGTCGGTGCTTTCCTGATGGGCATGCGCATGAAAAGCGAAACCATCGATGAGATCGTCGGCGCGGTGTCGGTCATGCGTGAGCTGGCCGATCACGTCGAGCTGAAGACGTTGGAAGGCGTGGTCGATATCGTCGGCACCGGCGGCGACGGCGCCAACATCTTCAACGTTTCGACCGCATCCGCTTTCGTGATTGCAGCAGCGGGCTGCACCGTGGCCAAGCATGGCAACCGTGCGGTTTCGGGCAAGAGCGGCAGTGCCGATCTGTTGGAAGCCGCAGGCGTTTACCTGAACCTGACGCCGGTTCAGGTGGCGCGTTGCATCGACAGCGTCGGTATCGGTTTCATGTTCGCCCAGTCTCATCACAGCGCCATGAAGCACGCGGCAGGTCCGCGTCGTGACCTGAGCCTGCGCACCCTGTTCAACATGCTCGGCCCGCTTACGAATCCGGCCGGCGTACGCCATCAGGTGGTTGGCGTGTTCAATCAGGCGCTGTGCCGTCCGCTGGCCGAAGTGTTGCTGCGTCTGGGCAGCAAGCACGTGCTGGTGGTGCACTCGCAGGACGGGCTGGACGAGTTCAGCCTGGCCGCACCGACGTTCGTCGCGGAACTCAAGAATGGCGAAGTGACCGAATACTGGGTGCAGCCTGAAGACCTGGGCATCAAGAGTCAGAGCCTGTATGGCCTGGCGGTGGAAAGCCCGGCGGCCTCGCTTGAGCTGATCCGTGATGCTCTGGGTCGTCGCAAGACCGAGAACGGTCAGAAAGCCGCCGAAATGATTGTGCTCAATGCAGGGGCTGCACTTTATGCTGCAGACCACGCCACGAGCCTCAAGGAGGGCGTAGCACTGGCGCATGACGCGCTTCATACCGGCCTTGCCCGGGAAAAACTGGAAGAGTTGGGCGCCTTTACGGCAGTGTTCAAGCAGGAGAACGAAGAATGAGCGTACCAACCGTACTGGAAAAGATCCTTGCCCGTAAGGCCGAGGAAATCGCGGCCCGCCGCGCTGTCGTCAGCTTGGCCGAGCTTGAGCAACAAGCTGCCGCAGCCGATCCTGCGCGTGGCTTTGCCAAGGCGTTGATCGAACAGGCCAGGAAGAAACAGCCTGCGGTCATTGCTGAAATCAAGAAGGCATCGCCCAGCAAAGGCGTGATCCGGGAAAACTTCCTGCCTGCCGAGATCGCCAAAAGCTACCAGAGCGGTGGCGCAACCTGCCTGTCAGTGCTGACCGATATCGACTTCTTTCAGGGTTCGGATCAATACCTGAGAGATGCCCGGGCGGCGTGCAACCTGCCTGTGATCCGCAAGGATTTCATGATCGATCCGTATCAGATCGTCGAAGCCCGTGCCTTGGGCGCGGACTGTGTTCTGCTCATCGTGTCGGCGCTGGACGACGTGCAGATGGCCGAACTGGCCGCCGTCGCCAAAAACGTTGGGCTGGATGTGCTGGTCGAAGTGCATGACGGCGACGAGCTGGATCGCGCACTCAAGACACTCGACACCCCGCTGGTAGGCATCAACAACCGTAACCTGCACACGTTCAATGTCAGTCTGGAAACCACGCTGGACTTGCTGCCGCGTGTTCCTCGCGACCGTCTGGTCATCACCGAAAGCGGCATTCTCAATCGTGCCGATGTCGAATTGATGGAAATCAGTGATGTGTATGCGTTTCTGGTCGGTGAGGCGTTCATGCGTGCTGAACATCCAGGTACGGAACTGCAGCGCCTGTTCTTCCCTGAGCGCGGAGCACCTGTAAGCGGCTCGACACTCGACTGACTGTTCCACACGTAGCAGGAGCCAGAGCGTTCGTATGTCAGACTCGATCATCGACATCTGTGTCGAAAAAGGACTGCAGGCCGAGCAGGATGTTCTGGCTGCTGTGTGTGCGGGCGAGGCAGAGCATGGGGTGCTGTTCTGGCGCCCCAATGATCAGGCGCTGGTGATGCCGCGTCGCTTGAGCCGGCTTCCTGGCTTCGTCGAAGCGAGCGAAACCCTGGCGGATAGCGGATGGCCGATCCTGCTGCGGGAAACCGGCGGCGAACCGGTGCCGCAGTCGTCCGCCACCGTGAACATTGCACTGGTCTATGCACAGCCTTCGACTGACCTTGATCGGGACCGTATCGAGACAGCGTATCGCCGTCTGTGTCAGCCCATTCTCGACATGTTGAATGAGCTGGGTGGCGAGGCTTCGCTGGGTGAAGTGGAGGGTGCGTTCTGCGACGGTCGTTTCAACGTCAACCTCGACGGTCGCAAGATGGTCGGCACGGCCCAGCGCTGGCGTCAGAGCCAGGGCGGCGCGCGACCTGTTGTACTGGCTCACGCCGCCTTGTTGCTGGACGATGAAAGGGTGCAGATGGTCGCCGCCGTCAATCGCTTCAACGTGATCTGCGAGCTCGACGCGCACGTCCGGGCCGAAAGCCATATCGCGTTGCATGAAGCGTTTCCCGAGGCGGAGGTGTCCGGGCTGCTGAGCGCCTATCGGCAGTTGCTTGCGGATATCTGACCCGTTCGCACGTCAGCGTGTGCCGTACACCACCATGGTCTTGCCTTTGACATCGATCAGGCTCTGCTCTTCGAGCGCCTTGAGCACTCGCCCCACCATTTCCCGTGAACAGCCCACGATGCGACCGATCTCCTGACGGGTGATCTTGATCTGCATCCCGTCGGGGTGGGTCATGGCATCGGGTTGCTTGCACAGGTCCAGCAGGGTACGAGCCACACGTCCGGTGACGTCCAGAAATGCGAGATCCCCCACCTTGCGCGTGGTGTTGCGCAGGCGATCCGCCATCTGGCCACCAAGGGCATAAAGAATATCCGGCTCCTGCTGCGTCAGTTCACGAAACTTGTCGTAGGCAATCTCGGCCACTTCGCACTCAGTCTTTGCCCTTACCCAGGCGCTGCGCACTGACGTCTGCCCCGCCTGTTCGAAAAGACCCAGCTCGCCGAAAAAGTCGCCGCTGTTGAGGTAGGCGATGATCATCTCGCGGCCTTCGTCGTCTTCGATCAGGATCGTGACCGATCCCTTGATGATGAGAAACAGCGAGTCAGAGCCGTCACCGGCGTTGATGATGTTGCTCTTGGCGGCGTAGCGACGGCGTTGTGCGTGTGGAAGAAGCTTTTCCAGATTCTTTGTTTTAGATGCAAGTGTGAGTGCGGCCATGCGTGAATTCCGAAATGAGGACCTGCGCCAAATGGCATACCTGTAGGTATCGGCTGCACCTGCATTCTCGCCAGCTTTTCGACGAGCGGCAGGCCCAATCTCCGAATATTCCTACACATCGGCTGCGAAAGGCATTTTTCATCATGTGATCAGGGAGCGGGGTGGCCCTGTGCTAAGCTGACGCCCCTTTTTTAGCACTGGAGTCTTGGCGATGAAGGCACGCATTCAATGGGCTGGTGAAGCCATGTTCCTCGGTGAGTCCGGCAGCGGTCACGTAGTGGTCATGGATGGCCCGCCCGAAAGTGGCGGTCGCAATCTGGGCGTTCGTCCTATGGAGATGGTGCTGATCGGTCTGGGCGGTTGCAGCAATTACGACGTCGTGAGCATCCTCAAGAAGTCCCGCCAGCCGGTCGAGAGCTGTGAAGCTTTCCTCGAGGCAGAGCGTGCAGACGAGGATCCGAAAGTCTTCACCAAAATCCATCTGCACTTTGTCGTCAAAGGTCGCGGGCTTAAAGAAGCCCAGGTCAAACGCGCCATCGAGCTGTCCGCAGAAAAGTATTGCTCTGCCTCGATCATGCTCGGCAATGCGGGTGTGAAGATCACCCACGATTATGAAATCGTCGAACTGGGCTGACCTCCAGACATCCAACGATCATAAAAACGGCGCACACTCTGGCAGACGGCTTCGGACGTCTGCATAATGCGCCACTTTTTCAGGGCGCAGCGTGCATTGGTTATCTGCTGTCGCGCCCGAACAGACAACCAAAATCGCCAACGCGAAGAGGTGTTAACCGTCCTACGCAGCTGAGCCGGACTCATCTGACGGGCATGCTTGATCACGCGGCCGGCGCCGCACACATATAGAGAGTTTTTAACGGTGAAAAGCAAACTCAAGCTCCACGGGTTCAATAACCTGACCAAGACCTTGAGCTTCAACATTTATGACATCTGCTATGCGGAAACTCCGCAAGACCAGCAGGCTTATGTCGAATACATCAACAGTGTGTATGACGCAGAACGCCTGACGCGGATTCTGACCGATGTTGTCGATATCATTGGTGCCAACATCCTGAACATTGCGCGTCAGGATTACGATCCTCAGGGCGCCAGTGTGACCATTCTGATCTCCGAGCAGCCGGTGACGCCTACCGAAAGCCAGATCGAAGAGTCGCCAGGTCCACTGCCGGAAACCATTCTGGCCCACCTGGACAAGAGCCACATCACAGTTCACACCTACCCGGAGATTCACCCGGTAGACGGCATCGCCACGTTCCGCGTGGACATCGATGTGTCGACCTGTGGCGTCATTTCACCGCTCAAGGCCCTGAACTATCTGATTCACAAGTTCGAGTCGGATATCGTGACGGTCGATTATCGTGTGCGTGGCTTTACCCGTGACGTGGAAGGCAAGAAGCACTTCATCGACCACGAGATCAACTCGATCCAGAACTACCTGTCCGAAGACACCCGCAACGGTTACCAGATGACCGACGTGAACGTGTATCAGGAAAACCTGTTTCACACCAAGATGCTGCTCAAAGAGTTCGAACTGGATAACTACCTGTTCGGCGATGCGACCAGCAACCTGTCCACCGAACAGCGTGAGCAGGTGACCGCGAAGGTCAAGCACGAGATGCTGGAAATCTTCTACGGTCGTAACGTAGCGGTCTGAGTCCAGACTCGGATCGGCCAGCAGCCGTAACTAAAAAAGGCGCCTCTCGAGGGCGCCTTTTTTGTTCATGCGGTTTTGTCAGATGCGGTAAGCGCTCTTGGTCATGACTTTGGCCAGGATACTCATGCCGAACTTGACCGGTGCCGGAAAGCGAAAACCGCCCGCTTCCAGTGCCGATTCTGCGTGATGCTCCTCGTCACTGAGCATCTGTTCGAGAATCGCCCGAGACTTGTTGTCCTCGACGGGCAGTTGTTCCAGATGTTCGCTCAGGTGCTTGCAGACCTGATCTTCAGTCGCTGCAACGAAACCCAGGCTCACCCTGTCGCTGATGATACCGGCCGCTGCACCCATTCCGAATGACAGACCGTAGAACAATGGGTTGAGCACGCTGGTGTGACTGCCCAACTGATGGATGCGTTGTTCGCACCAGACCAGATGGTCGATTTCTTCTTCGGCCGCATGCTCCATGGCCTTGCGCACCTTGGGCAGCTTGGCGGTCAGCGCCTGACCCTGATACAGCGCCTGGGCGCAGACTTCACCTGTATGGTTGATGCGCATCAGACCCGCGACGTGACGGGAGTCGACATCGCTCATCTTGTGATCAGTCTGCACAACGGCAGGTGACGGCCGACGGGAGTGGCCGCTTGACGGTAGCAACGTGCGCATCGCGCTGTCGGCCTGCAGCAGCAAGCGGTCAATGGGGGAGTAGTGACGTTCGGTAGCCATGGGCACCTCCGGATAGATCCTGAGAAGGAGTTTAACCGAATCAGCGGAGCAGGGTACCGCCTTGCCAGCCTCTCGATGCCGGAAGCTGGAAGGACGTATGGGGCTGGAAAGCTGACTCAGCCCGGCGGCCAGTTCATCTGGCGTTGACCCAGCACGTGCATGTGAATGTGATAAACGGTCTGTCCACCCAGCTCGTTACAGTTCATGACCACACGAAATCCTTCTTCGCAGCCCAGCTCAAGTGCCAGACGCTGCGCCGTGAACAGGATGTGTCCAGCCAGGCCTTTATCTTCTTCGGTCAGATCGTTCAGCGTACGAATCGGCTTCTTGGGAATGACCAGAAAGTGTACCGGGGCCTGAGGGGCGATATCGTGGAACGCCAGCACTTGATCATCTTCGTAGATGATCTTCGCCGGAATTTCCCGATTGATGATCTTGGTGAACAAAGTATCCACAGCCGTATGCTCCTTATCGGTTGATGGTGCGTGCGGGGTATCACCGCTGTCGAGTGTACTGAGCGAGACAGGGCTCGCCCAGCCATTTTGTGGGTCAGCGCGGGCAGCAGGATTTGTTGATGTAACCGCTGATCTGTCTGGCCAGCCAGCGTGAAACCAGTCGCGGGCTGAACGTCCAGAGCCTGTTGCGCCAGCCCGGTATGATGACGGCGCGGTTCTTCGCCAGGGCCCGTACGGTGTACAGCGCAACTTCTTCGGGGCTCATCATCTTGTCGATATTGACCTTGAGCTGAGCGGTACGGAAAAAAGCCGTCCGGGTCGGACCGGGGCAGAGCACCGATACCTTGACCCCGGTTTTCTTCACTTCTTCGCGCAAGCCTTCGGAAAAGTGCAGGACATAAGCCTTGCTCGCGTAATACGTACTCATCCATGGGCCGGGCTGGAATGCAGCCACCGACGCGACATTGAGTATCTGGCCGCCACCCTGAATCGCCATCAGATTGCCGACGGTGTGACACAGACGCGTCAGCGCCAGAATATTCAGGTCGATCAGATCCTGTTCGACGCCCCAGTCCTGCGCGAGGAATGGGCCGCTGCTACCAATACCCGCTGCGTTGACCAGCAGATCGATCTGATGCGCGCCGTCTTCCAGCTCAAGCAGAAACCCGGAAAGCCGAAGAGGCTCGCCCAGATCGCAGGCGCGAAACAGCACTTCCACGCCAAATCGCTGCGTCAGCTCCAGAGCGATGGTTTCCAGATGATCTCGCTGGCGAGCGACCAGAATGAGGCTGCGACCACGGCGCGCCAGTGCTTCGGCCATGGCCAGGCCTATGCCGCTGGATGCACCGGTGATCAGGGCGTAACGGGTCATGCAGTTCTCCATTGAGCGTAGTGCGGTCGGCAGTCTACCGGGCCATGAGCCTTTTATTGCGAGTCGCTTTCGTCTTCAGGCACATTTTCGGTGTCGGCCTGGCTGGATTGGGCGTTGTCGCGTTGCGCTTCATCGTCATAAGGCAGGGACTGCTCGTACTCGTCGGTCTGCACCTCAATTTCTTCCTTGAGTGTGTTCATCCCGCCGAAAATGCCGCTGACGAGGATGACGGGAATCAGCAGCAACCACAGCCCGGCCAGAACCTTGACGCCGCGTGAGTTGGGCGGCTGCGGTGCCCCGTATGGGTTGGGTCCTTTGGTGCCGGGCATGGCAGTCATCACGAAGGGGAAGACACTGCCCACGAAAGGCACGAGATTGAGCAGCAGAAGCCAGCCTGACCAGCCGATGTCGTGCAGCCGCTGAACGCCCATCATTGAGCTGATGACCACGAATACCATCGCAATGATCGCGATCAGCAGCCCGCCGGCGATCAGTGACTGGCTCATGATCGTGATTGCGATGGACAGCAGCGCCAGGCTGGCAGCGCTCAGCACCAGCGTCCATGCCAGGTAACGCAGACGACCGATCCTTCCGTTGATGCTGAATATTTTGAGCGTTGAGTGCTCGGCGAACTCGGCAGTTCCCACGTGTGATCGAGGTGGCGCATAAGGGGAGGCGGGCGCGGGAAGGTCTTTCTCGTTGATGCTCGCGCTGATTGCCGGATCCGGTTCAATCCGCGCCTCGACGCCAGCTTCATACAGCGCCTTTATGTAGTGCTCGGCCTCGTCGTGGGGCAAGCCCCGCTTGAGTGCAACAGGCTGACCGTTGAACAGTTTTTCGACAGCCGCGGTTTCGCTCTTGAACAGACGCGCCAGATTGGCTTTCGCAACCTCGGGCTCTACGCCATCACGCACCTGTCCTTCAAAAACGATTTTGAAGTGGGTTTCGGCCATACAGGGCTTCCTTGTCTTGAAGTGAGAGCGAGCCAGGCGCATCTGCAAAGGGCAGAGCGCCTGTTATTTGAATGAGACCCGAATGAGCACCATCCAGTCGTGCATCAGAATGGTTTGACGATTACCAGAATGACGATGGCCAGCAGAATCAGGACCGGGATTTCATTGAACCAGCGGTAGAACACATGGCTGCGTCCGTTCTCGCCCCGGGCGAAACGTTTGACCTGCGCGCCGCACACATGGTGGTAACCGATCAGCAACACCACCAGCGTAAGCTTGACGTGCATCCAGCCCTGGCTGAAATATCCGCTTGGATTGAAGCTGATGAGCCAGCCGCCGAAGATCAGGGTCGCGATCATTGCCGGGCCCATGATACCTCTGTACAGCTTGCGCTCCATGATGCAGAAGCGGTCGCGGCTTATGGTGTCTTCGCTCATGGAGTGATAAACGAACAGTCGTGGCAGGTAGAAGAGACCTGCAAACCAGCAGACCATCGAGATGATGTGCAGCGCTTTGATCCATAGATAGAGCATTTTTGGTTATTCCCAGGTTCACGGTGGCCGAATAGTAGAGGCTAGAGTGTCCATACGTCACGTTGTCGGTTGTCGCAGAGGCCATAGGCCCATATTATCGACCGCTTTCCAGTTGTTTCGTTGAGGGCAGGTTATGGTCAAGGTCGGTATCGTCGGCGGCACGGGTTACACCGGAGTCGAGCTGCTGCGTCTGTTGGCACAGCATCCGCAGGCTGAAGTGGTGGTGATTACTTCCCGCTCGGAGGCCGGTCTTCCCGTCGCCGACATGTACCCGAACCTGCGAGGCCATTACGACGGTCTGGCGTTCAGCGTTCCGGATGTTCAGACGCTGGGTGCCTGTGACGTGGTGTTCTTTGCGACACCTCATGGCGTTGCCCATGCGCTGGCGGGCGAGTTGCTCGCGGCGGGCACCAAGGTGATCGACCTGTCCGCAGACTTCCGCCTGCAGGACCCTGTCGAGTGGTCGAAGTGGTACGGTCAACCGCACGGCGCACCGGAATTGTTGCAGGATGCGGTCTACGGCCTGCCGGAAGTCAATCGTGAGCAAATCAAGAATGCTCGCTTGATTGCGGTTCCTGGCTGCTACCCGACTGCAACCCAGTTGGGCTTCCTGCCGTTGCTGGAAGCAGGCATTGCCGATAACACGCGTTTGATTGCCGACTGCAAGTCTGGTGTCAGTGGTGCCGGGCGCGGCCTGAGCATCGGTTCGCTGTACTCGGAAGCCAACGAAAGCTTCAAGGCGTATGCCGTCAAAGGTCACCGTCATCTGCCCGAAATCACTCAGGGGCTTCGCCGCGCGGCGGGTGGTGACGTGGGTCTGACCTTCGTTCCGCATCTGGTGCCGATGATCCGCGGTATCCACTCCACGCTTTACGCGACAGTCACCGACACGTCGGTCGATCTGCAGGCGCTGTTCGAGAAGCGCTACGCCGATGAACCGTTCGTGGATGTAATGCCAGCAGGCAGCCATCCGGAAACACGCAGCGTGCGCGGTGCAAACGTCTGCCGTATCGCCGTGCATCGTCCGCAGGGCGGTGATCTGGTCGTCGTGCTCTCGGTCATCGACAACCTGGTCAAAGGCGCGTCGGGTCAGGCGGTGCAGAACATGAACATCCTGTTTGGGCTGGACGAACGGCTGGGCCTGTCCCACGCCGGTATGATGCCGTAAGACTCGGGATCAAGCGGCAAGCGGGGTTCTGCTCCATTTGCCGCTGCTCTGCAAATAGTTGACCGATTTTCTAGGACAAGCGGATAATGCCCGTCATTACGCATTACGACGGCTTATCGCCGGGAGATATCTGACATGAGTGTCGAATCCTTCACTCCGACGGCTTTGGAATTCACCCCAGGTGCAGCGCACAAGGTGAAGTCTCTGGTCGATGAAGAGGGCAATGATCGCCTTAAACTACGTGTCTTCGTGACGGGGGGCGGTTGTTCCGGCTTCCAGTATGGCTTCACATTTGATGAAGACGTTGCAGACGACGACACCATCGTCGAGCGCGAAGGCGTCAGTCTGGTGGTCGATCCGATGAGCTTCCAGTACTTGGCGGGTGCCGAGGTGGACTATCAGGAAGGACTGGAAGGCTCGCGCTTCGTGATCAAGAACCCGAATGCTTCCACGACCTGTGGTTGCGGTTCGTCGTTCTCCATCTGATCGTACGCTGCAGTTACAAAAACGCCGCTCATTGAGCGGCGTTTTTCGTTCTGGCGCTTTGGATCAGCCGGGGCATCAGGCCGGGTAGATAGCACCCAGCACTCGCAGACCTTTGGCACCGGTCACCGTCGGACGGTTGGCCGGTACGCTTTCCAGACAGCAATGCGCCAGCCAGGCAAATGCCATGGCTTCAACCCAGTCAGGATCGACGCCGAACTTCGCGGTGCTGCTGACACGTGTATCGGGTAACAACTCGGCCAGTCGATTCATCAACGCGGCGTTGTGGGCGCCGCCGCCGCAGACCAGCAGTTCCATCGTGCTCGACTGAGCCGATTGCAAGGATTCGGTGATGGTGAGCGCGGTCAGCTCGAGCAATGTTGCCTGGACGTTTTCCGGTGCCAGGGTCGGCAACTGGAACAGGTGATGGTGCAACCAGCCGAGGTTGAACACCTCACGGCCGGTACTCTTCGGACCCTTGGTCAGAAAGAACTGGTCGCTCAACAACGTCTTCAACAACGCCGCATCTACCTGCCCGCTGGCGGCCCAGGCACCGTCCTTGTCATAGCTCAGATTGCGTTGCGACTGAATCCAGGCATCGAGCAAGACATTGCCCGGGCCGCAATCGAAACCCGTCACCGGGCGATCGGACTCGATCAGACTCAGGTTGCTGAACCCGCCGATGTTGAGTACTGCGCGGTGTTCCTTGTTGTCATCGAACAACGCTTCGTGGAAGGCCGGGACCAAGGGTGCGCCCTGGCCTCCTGCTGCGATGTCACGACGGCGGAAGTCACTGACGACCGTGATTTCGGTCAGCTCGGCCAGCAACGCAGGGTTGCCGATCTGGATGCTGAAACCGCGTGCCGGCTCGTGGCGGATAGTCTGACCGTGGCTGCCGATTGCTCGGATCTGGCCGGCGACCATGTTTTGTTCTTCCAGCAGTTGCAAAACACCCTTGGCAACCAGATGGCACCACTTCTGCTCGGCAATTGCCGCGCGCGTCAGCTCATCCGTGCCACTGGAGCAGAGACCCAGCAATTCCGCATGCAGGTCTTCCGGCATGGGAATGTAGTGGGTTGCCAGAAGTCTTGGTCGGTCGTCTTGCTCCAATAGGGCGATATCAATCCCATCGAGGCTGCTGCCGGACATCACACCTATATAGAAGAAGGCCATGGATTACCTTTTATTCGAGGCCAGCGTGGTGGCCTTTTCCTGATCCATGCGCGCCATCAAAGGTTGGCTTTGCTGCATGAACCGCTGCTTTTCGGACTTGGCGATAGGATCCGCCATCGGAAGTTTCTGGCCCAGTGGGTCGACATGTACGCCGTTGACCTGAAATTCATAGTGCAAATGCGGGCCTGTCGACAAGCCGGTTGTTCCAATATAGCCGATCACCTGACCTTGCTTCACCGATGAGCCGGTTTGTACGCCTTTGGCGAAGCCCTGCATGTGGCCGTACAGCGTGCGGTAGGTATCGCCGTGCTGGATGATCACGGTATTGCCGTAGCCGCCGCGACGTCCTGCAAGAAGGACTTTGCCATCGCCGGTTGCCTTGATAGGTGTACCACGTGGCGCTGCGTAATCGACGCCTTTGTGGGCGCGGATCTTGTTGAGGATCGGGTGTTGGCGACCCATGGAGAACATCGAACTGATGCGGGCGAAGTCCACCGGCGTGCGGATGAACGCCTTGCGCATGCTGTTGCCATCAGCGGTGTAGTAATTGGTGTTGCCCTGCTTGTTGGTGTAACGAACCGCTGTGTAGGTCTTGCCGCGGTTGGTAAAGCGGGCAGACAGGATGTTGCCGGTGCCGACGGGCTTGCCGTTCACGACTTTCTGCTCGTATACCACGTCGAATTCGTCACCCTTGCGGATGTCCTGGGCGAAGTCGATGTCGTAGCCGAAGATGTTGGCCATGTCCATCGTCATACTGTGAGTCAGCCCTGCACGCTGCGCGGATTGCGAGAGCGAGCTGTTGATCACGCCATGGACGTACGCGTTACGAACGTTGGGCTTGCTGACTTCGCGGCTGAACGTGAAACCGCTGGCCGATTTGGACAGGCTGATGGTCTCGAGCTCGCTGAGCTTGGTGTGTAATTGCTTGAGCTGACCATCCGGCGTGAGCTCGAACTGCAGGATCTGGCCGTTCTGCAGCTTGCTGAACTCCTTGGACTGCTTGTCGCTGGCCAGTACTTCATGGACGGTCGTTGCCGGAAGACCCACCTTTTCGAACAGGGTGGACAGGGTATCGCCCTTGGCGACTACGACTTCACGATGATTCGGGTTCTTGGCTGCTTCCGGCGCCGGTTTGGCTGGCTCGGGCTGCTTGCTGGCGGTCTCGGCGGTCTGTTCATCGCCATTGTCGATCTGAGCGAAGGGCGATTCGGAGTTTTCAGGTGTGGCTTGAGCGGCTTGCGGAGCGTCTTGGTCTTGTGCGTTCGGATCTGTGGGCATTTCCAGATCGAGCGCCAGATTGGTTCGTTTGGCTTCAACTTCGCTGGATGGGAAAACGAGGAGAGCCAGGCTCAGCAGGGCAGCAATGCCGCTTGCAGCGAGCAGGTGACTCTTCGGATAAAGCGGGGGCGCTTTAGGCGGTGTGTCTATCATAGGTAATTTTGACTTTGAAAAAGGTGAAATGGAAAAGATGAATGACATGATGAAGATGAAATAACTGTATAAAATATAACCAAAAGCTGCCCGAAGCAACCCTCCCCACGAATCCCTTCTGGAATCGTAGGTGTGCGCTGGGCAAAAACTTGTAATTGGGCTCTGATCTTGTATGGTTGGTTCCCTTTAAATTGGGGGCTGATATGAAGTCGGTTGAAGAGCAGCTGGCGCTGATCAAGCGCGGCGCGGATGAACTCCTGGTCGAGGCCGAACTGGTCGCCAAACTCAAGCGCGGCCAGCCGCTACGCATCAAGGCCGGTTTCGATCCGACGGCACCCGACCTGCACCTGGGTCATACCGTCCTTATTAACAAGCTGCGCCAGTTCCAGGACCTGGGTCATCAGGTCATCTTCCTTATAGGTGACTTCACCGGCATGATCGGTGACCCGAGCGGCAAGAGCGCCACTCGTCCGCCATTGACCCGTGAGCAGGTTCTGGACTACGCCGAGACCTATAAGGCTCAGGTGTTCAAGATTCTCGATCCTGCCAAAACCGAGGTGGCGTTCAACTCCACCTGGATGGACAAGCTCAGTCCTGCCGACTTTATTCGTCTGTCTTCGCAGTACACGGTCGCGCGCATGCTCGAGCGTGATGATTTCGACAAGCGCTATAAAGGCAGTCAGCCGATCGCGATTCACGAATTCCTCTATCCGCTGGTTCAGGGCTACGACTCGGTCGCGTTGCGCGCCGATATCGAGCTGGGCGGTACCGACCAGAAATTCAACCTGCTGATGGGGCGTGAGCTTCAGCGCGCTTATGGGCAGGAGCCGCAGTGCATTCTGACCATGCCGTTGCTCGAAGGGCTGGACGGCGTCAAGAAGATGTCCAAGTCGCTGGGTAACTATGTTGGTATCCAGGAAGCACCGGGCATCATGTACAACAAGCTGGTATCGATGCCTGACTCCTTGATGTGGCGCTACTTCGAGCTGCTGAGCTTCCGCAGCATGGAAGAGATCGAGGGCTTCAAGACTGATTGCGAGGCGGGTGCCAATCCGCGTGACATCAAGATCAAGCTGGCTGAAGAACTGGTCGCGCGTTTTCACGGCGAAGAAGCTGCGGCCAATGCGCACCGCTCTGCGGGTAACCGTATGAAGGAAGGCGAGCTGCCTGACGATCTGCCGGAGATATCGGTAGGGGCTGCTGAAGACATGCCGATCTCGGCCGTCCTTAATAAGGCGGGCCTGGTAAAGAACGCAGCAGTTGCTCGTGATCTGTTGGCTTCCGGTGGTGTGCGTATAGATGGAGAGGTCGTGGATCGCGGCTTTATCTTCAAGCTGGGTTCGACGCATGTCTGCCAGGCCGGCAAGAAGGCTTTTGGGCGCGTTACGCTGGTTTCTGAAGAAAGTTCAAAATAACGGTTGACGCGCTCGTTGAGGTGTCTATAATTCGCCCCACTTCCGGCG